>NZ_LR134318.1:1107000-1436500 GCF_900636825.1 Pseudomonas fluorescens
ATGCGCTGAAAGACATTTCCGATCAGTTGATCCGGCGCGAGTCGATGGACAAGCAGCAGCAGTTTGCCGCTGAGTCAGTCGCTACCGCACAAAAAACCTACGACATCGCGATGATCGCCTACCAACGCGGATTGACCGATTACCTCAACGTGCTGAATGCGCAGACGCTGTTGTTCAAGCAGCAACAGGTGCAACAGCAAGTGCAGGCGGCGCGCCTCAGTGCGCATGCCCGACTGGTGACCGCATTGGGCGGCGGCCTCGGCGCCGGTCGCGACATGCCGACCGCCGCGCAAACTCAAGCTCCGCAAATCCCGGCGCTGCTGCGTTGAACACAGCATCCATTGTGGGAGCGAGCCTGCTCGCGAAGAGGACGTACCAGTCAATGAACATCTTGCCTGACACACCGCTTTCGCGAGCAGGCTCGCTCCCACAGGTTCCGAATCCGGATCGAATGCCTGAGTATTTTCAATGACCTCTTTGCCCGCCCCTCTGCGCTGGCTCTACTCCCTGGAATGGCGCCGGGGTTTTTTCGACTGGGCGCGCAGCGATGGCGTGACCTGGGTCTATATCTTCAAGGTGTTGCTCGCGGCATTCCTCACTCTGTGGCTGGCCATGCGTCTGGAATTGCCGCAGCCGCGCACGGCGATGATCACGGTGTTCATCGTCATGCAGCCGCAAAGCGGCCAAGTGTTCGCCAAGAGTTTCTATCGCTTCCTCGGCACGCTGGCCGGGTCGGCGATGATGGTCACGCTGATCGCTTTGTTCGCGCAAAACACCGAGCTGTTCCTCGGTTCGCTGGCGATCTGGGTCGGGATCTGCTCGGCCGGGGCCGCGCGTTGCCGGAACTTCCGCGCCTACGGATTCGTCCTGGCCGGCTACACCGCCGCGATGGTCGGTTTACCAGCGCTGGCGCATCCTGACGGTGCATTCATGGCAGCGGTGTGGCGGGTGCTGGAAATCTCGTTGGGCATTCTCTGTTCGACGTTGGTCAGCGCGGCGATTCTGCCGCAAACCGCCAGCGCGGCGATGCGCAACGCCTTGTACCAGCGCTTCGGTGTCTTCGCCCTGTTCGTCACCGATGGCTTGCGCGGGCGCAGCCAAGCCGAGGCGTTCGAGGCGAGCAACGTGCGTTTCATCGCCGAAGCGGTGGGGCTGGAAGGCTTGCGCAGTGTGACGGTTTTCGAAGACCCGCACATGCGTCGGCGCAATGGGCGCCTGAGTCGTTTGAACAGCGAGTTCATGGGCATCACCACGCGATTCAACGCTCTGCATCAGTTGCTCGAACGCCTGCGCGGCCATGGCGAAGAACATGTCGTTGCGGCGATCAAACCGGGGTTGCAGGATCTTGCTGAAGTGCTCGACGGCTTCAGTGGACGCGCCCTGACCAGCCCGGACGCCGCGCGTTTGGCCACAGCCCTTGCGATTTACAAGGAAGGCTTGCCGACGCGGGTGCGCACCTTGCGTGGAATCTTTCAGGAAACCGATCCGAGCGACGCCGAGCAACTGGATTTTCATACCGCGTACGAGTTGCTTTATCGCTTCGTCGACGACCTCCACAGTTACGCACAAACCCACGCTTCGCTGGCCGATCATCGTCACGAACGTGAGCGCTGGGACGAACCGTTCACCCCGCAAACCAACTGGTGGGCGGCTGCCGCTTCTGGCATTCGTGCCGCGTTTATCCTCGCCGTATTGGGCAGCTATTGGGTCGCGACCGCATGGCCGAGCGGGGCGACCATGACCCTGATCGCTGCCGCCACGGTGGGCCTGTCCGCCGCCACGCCGAACCCGAAACGCATGGCGTTTCAGATGGCCTGCGGGACTTTTCTCGGTGCGCTGATCGGCTTCGTCGAGATGTTTTTCATCTTCCCGTGGATCGATGGCTTCCCCTTGCTCTGCGTGATGCTCGCGCCGGTGATCGTCCTCGGTTCGTTCCTCACGTCGCGCCCGCAATACGCCGGCGTCGGCCTCGGGTTACTGATCTTTTTCAGTACCGGTTCGGTGCCGGACAACCTCACGATCTACAACCCCTACACCTTCATCAACGACTACATCGCCATGGTCATGGGCATGCTGGTTTGCGCCGCTGCGGGAGCGATCATTCTGCCGCCCAACAGTCGATGGTTATGGCAGCGTCTGGAGCAGGATTTGCGCGGCCAGGTGGTCTACGCGATCAGCGGCAAACTCAAGGGCCTGGCGTCGAGTTTCGAAAGCCGCACCCGCGACTTGCTGCATCAGGCTTACGGCCTCGCCGCCGGGCAGCCGATGGTGCAAAAGAGCCTGCTGCGCTGGATGTTCGTGGTGCTTGAAGTCGGCCACGCGATCATCGAGTTGCGCAAAGAACAGGCGATTCTGCCGGTGCACCCGGCCTATGCCGAATCGCAGCCGTGGCGCCAGGCGATCCGCGTGATGGGCCGCGCGCTGGTGCGGCTGTTTCTGCAACCGAATGCAAGCAATCTGGAACGCGCGCTGGTCGCGGTCGATCACGCCATCAGCCGCGTCGCCGCTACCGATGAACCGTTCGCCCCGCACTTCGATACCTCGGCATTGCGGCGGGTGAAAAGCTACTTGCACTTCATCCGCACCTCGCTGCTCGACCCGCAATCACCACTCGCTGCCTACGCCGTTGCCCAGCCCGAAGGACTCACTCATGCCTCGTGAAATCGCTTTCCATGGCGTGTACATGCCGACCATGACCCTGATGTTTTTCCTCGCTGCCGCCCTGGCCTGGGCGCTGGACCGGTTTCTCTCCGGGCTGGATCTGTATCGCTTCTTCTGGCATCCGGCGCTGCTGCGTCTGAGCCTGTTTACCTGTCTGTTCGGCGCCATGGCGCTGACTGTCTATCAATGACGATTCGTCTCTAAAGAAGGCTCTGATGAAAAAGTTTTTCAGCCTGCTCGCGACCCTGTTGGTGCTGGCCATCGCAATGTGGATCGGTCGGACATTGTGGGTGCATTACATGGACACGCCGTGGACTCGCGACGGTCGCGTCCGCGCCGATATCATCAACGTCGCCGCCGATGTCACCGGCGAAGTGATCGATGTGCCGGTGCGCGATAACCAGTTGGTGAAGAAGGGTGATTTGCTGATGCAGATCGATCCGGAGCATTACCGCATTGCCGTCAAACAGGCGCAGTCGCTGGTTGCCGCGCGCAAGTCGACCTGGGAGATGCGCAAGGTCAACGCCCATCGCCGCGCAGATCTGGACAATCTGGTGATCTCCAGGGAAAACCGTGATGACGCCAGCAACATCGCTGACGCAGCGCTGGCCGATTATCAACATGCGCAAGCGCAACTGGAAGCGGCCGAACTCAATCTCAAACGCACCGCAGTCCGCGCGGCGGTGGATGGTTATGTGACCAACCTCAACGTGCATCGCGGTGATTACGCGCGCATCGGCGAGGCGAAGATGGCTGTGGTCGACATGAACTCGTTCTGGGTTTACGGCTTCTTCGAAGAGACCAAATTGCCCCACGTGCACGTCGGTGACGCCGCCGAGATGCAGCTGATGAGCGGCGAAGTGCTCAAGGGCCATGTGGAAAGCATCTCGCGCGGCATCTACGACCGCGACAACCCGGAAAGCCGTGAGCTGATCGCCGATGTAAACCCGACCTTCAACTGGGTGCGCTTGGCGCAGCGAGTGCCGGTGCGCATTCATATCGATGAAGTGCCGGAAGGTGTCTTGCTGGCGGCGGGGATTACCTGCACGGTGGTAGTGAACAGGGCTGATGCGAACCTCTGACAGACCGAGTCGTCCGCAATCGCCAGCAGGGCTGGCTCCCACATTGGATCTCTGAGACGCTGAAATCCCCTGTGGGAGCCAGCCCTGCTGGCGATTGCTGGCGACTCGGTCTATAGCTGCCCACCCAAGCCGAAGCGCTTCATCAAAGTCGATTCCAGCAAACCCTTGGGCAGCAACGCCGCCAGCAACGGCAACGCTCGACTGCCGTTACCAATGCGCACCAGCCGTGGCGGCGAGCTCCGTTGTACGGCTTTCAACAACTCAGCCGCAAACTCACTGGCCGGCGTCGGCTTGTCCTGTGACGCCTTGGCCCTGGCGCGGATGCCTTCGCGCAGCGGAAACCACGGCGATTGCTCATTGATCAATTGCTCGGCCTCATGCCCGGCATTCCTGGCGAAGCTCGATTGAATCGCCCCCGGTTGCACCTCCATCACACGGATACCGAACGGCGCCAGTTCCATGCGCAAGGCATCGCTCAAGGCATGTACCGCAGCTTTCGACGCGCAATAGGCGCCGGCGAACGGCGTGACCAGCACGCCGGACACACTGCCGATATTCACCACCAGACCCTTGGCCCGTCGCAGCGCTGGAAACAAGGCGCGAGTGACGCCGACGATGGAAAACACGTTGGTTTCAAATTGCCGTTGCATGGCAGGAACGCCTCCGTCGAGCAGCGGCCCCATCGCGCCGTACCCGGCGTTGTTGATCAGCACATCGAGGCCGCCGTGTTGCTGGTGGATCCGCTCAGCGAGTTGCTCCAGCGCCGCGCTGTCATTGACGTCGAGTTGCACGGCGGTAAACCCGGCAGAGGCCAGCATCGCCACATCTTCAGGCCTGCGCGCACTGGCCCAGACTTCATATCCCGCCGTTTTCAACGCATCGGCGAGGGCGCGGCCGATGCCGCTGGAACATCCGGTAATCAACGCAACGGGCATGGCGCATTCCTTGTGCAGCAGGAGAGGAAAAGAAGATCAGTCAGAGAAACTACCCTGCAGGCGCTCGGCGCGGAACTCCAGGGTTTGCGGACGATAACCGGGACGCAGCGGCGGCAGCGGCAGGCAGTCTTGCCACTCGGCGCCGGCCTGCAATTCACCGGGGCCGCGATAGCGCGGGGCAGTGTATTGATTGTCGGCCAGGTTGACCGTATCGCCCGGCGCATAGGCGGCGATGCGCCAACGCAGTTCGGTCAGCGGCACATCGTTGCCGTTGTTCATTTTCAATTGCAGTGGACGGTCGGCCGGGCATTGCTCGGGAGCGTAGGCAATGCGCAATTCCAGGCGTGCCAGTTGCTTGATCTCGCGGTTGTCCAGCCACACCACCCACATTGCCACAAAGCCCAGGCCGACTGCCGCCGCTACCGACACCGGCAAGGCCTTGGCCGGATAGCGCAGCAACAGGATCAGCCAGGTGATGACCAGCAGGATGCCGATGAACATGTTGGAACACTCCTTGAGTTCGTGCGCTTCATCCTACCGAAGGATGCCGGCGAAGGACATTTATCAGGCACGTGAATGCACCGTTGGTCGGAACTGTAATTTCTGACAGTTGGCACAGCGCTGCCTGCTTGTTCAGATGGCTGCGAGCACCAATGGAAGTGGTCCGAATCATGAGCATTCACAGCAAGACACCAACACTTGCCGTGCGTGATCCGCGCGCGATGGCGATCCTCACGGTCAATTACTGGCGCAACAAAGCATTGGTACCCAGCGAGTCGCGGATCGAGCGAACATTGCTTGATGCTCGCGGCCGCGCGGTCAAGCAATGGGACGCGCGGCTGTGGGGCTCGTTGGCGCAAACGCTGGACACGCCAGCGAGCCTTACTGTGGTCTATTCCTTGACGGACAGCGTACTGCGCTCCGACAGTAATGACGCGGGGACACTCGTCGCGTTGCCTGGTCCGGGCGGCGAAATTCTGTTCGGCTGGGATAGTCGAGGCACCTGTCGCAAAGTCGAATACGATGACTTGTTGCGACCGGTGGCCGTGTTCGAAGAAGGCGTCGATCAACCGAAGAATTGTGTCGAGCGTATGAGCTACGGGCGTCCTGGCAACGGCGACCCCCGCTGCAACCAGCTCGGCCAGTTGACTCGTCATGACGATCCGGCCGGCAGCGTGTTGTTCGACAGCTTCGCGCTGACCGGCCAGTGCATCGAAAATACCCGTTATTTTACCCTCGACGCTGTCAGCCCTGACTGGCCGCTATCGGCGCAAGAGCGCCAGCGCCTGCTTGAGCCGGGGGACGGAGCCACCAGTCAATGGCGCTTTGCGGCATTGGGGCAAATGCTTGAGCAGGTCGACGCTCGGGGCAATCGGCAAACCTTCGGTTCGACCGTCGACGGGCGCTTGCGGGAGGCTCATCTACAGCTGAAGCACCAGCCTGCTGCGCAGCCGATGGTCAGCCAGATTCGATACAACGCTGCCGGGCAGGTGGAGCAAGAATTGGCAGGCAACGGTGTACGCACAACCCTCACGTATCAACCTCGGAACGGTCGCTTGGCCACGCGCCGCGCTACAACCGCCAGCGACAAATTATTGCAGCAGTTGAGTTACGGCTATGACCCGATGGGCAATGTGCTGAGCATTACGGATGAGGCTCTGCCCATTCGCTACTTCGCCAATCAGCGCATCGAGCCGATCAGTGCTTTCAGCTACGACAGTCTCTATCTGTTGAGCGAGGCGAGCGGTTGGGAAGCCGGGGCGACGAACAAGGGGCCGGCGTCTGTGGGACGCATCGATCCGGCAGCTGTCAGTCATTATCGACAAACCTTTCATTATGATGACGGCGGCAATCTGCTTGAGTTGACGCATGATGGCGCGCAAGCGCACGGGCGGCGATTCAAGCCCCTGCCGAACAGCAATCGCGGCCTGCCGTGGCGCAACGACGTGCCGCCGACGGAGGAGCAGATCGCAACGGCCTTCGATGCGCGCGGCAATTTGCTGCAGCTCGATCAAGGACGCTTGGTGCGGTGGAACCTGCGCAATCAGCTGCAATCGATCAGTCCGGTGGAACGGGCCGGCGGCGATAGCGATCAGGAAAATTACCTGTACGACGGCGGTGGTCAGCGAGTGCGGAAAATCCGCTCGTTGCAGACCAACGCGCGTACCGTCATCAACGAAGTGCGCTATCTGCCAGGGCTTGAGTTGCGCATTGATGGCAGCGGCGTTGTTCTGCAGGTCATTGCTGCGCAGACCGGACTCAACGACGTCAATGTCTTGCATTGGGAAACCTCGCCGCCGCCAGGTGGCAATGACCGCTATCGCTACACCTTTACCGATCATCTTGGTTCGGCCAGCCTGGAATTGGCCGAGGAAGCACGAATCATCAGTCAGGAAATCTATTATCCGTTTGGCGAGACGGCATGGAACCGGGAGACCGAAGTCAGTTACCGCACGATTCGATACTCGGGCAAGGAGCGCGATGCCACGGGTCTTTATTACTACGGCTATCGGTATTACATGCCGTGGTTGCACCGGTGGATGAATCCGGATCCGGCGGGGACGGTTGATGGTCTGAATCTGTACAGGATGGTTCGCAATAGTCCGGTGACTTTTTTTGACGAATTGGGCACAAACCCCATATCTAAATCGGCGGTCAAGTCGGCCACGGAGATCTTTGAGAGTTACAGAGGCAATTTTGACGATAAGGACCGAGCGCTTCCCTACAAAATGATGGGTGACATCACGCAGGGAGTTTTGAAGTTAAAAACTGCCAAGGCGTCACCCACAGTAATCGAGAAGACTAAAGCCCAGCGCTTCACCTTGCGTCATTACAGCGTCTATGGAAGTCAGGGAGACACGCCGCCGTTCATGGAGATCGCGTCGAATTTTTCTCTGGTCAACAAGAAATTGAAGACGTTGGGCGGCAAGGGGGGGAATACCAATGAGAAGGATTGGACCAAAGCCGGAAACATGGGCTTCACGTTTTTTTTGTTGGCTATTAACGGGGACGTCAACGAGCGCAAGTTTCTAAGCTCAATGACGCATTACGCTGAATATGACCTCGAGGATGACAAAGCACTTGAGGCCGCACTGGGCAAAGACTTCGACCAGGTAGAATTTTTTGCCTCTCCTGATGTTCTCGACCCGAAACATTCATCGAATATGGAGAGCGTGCCTATGGTCAAGGGCCGGATCAAGGATCTGAAAGCTGTGTTGTTGGGTAATTCGGGTATCAGCCCGGTGCAGGTCGGTCGAATGGATTCCCGCACTCTGCTGAACAGTCTCGACAATGCGTTCCATGGCTCGCTGGAAATCAAAATTCCTGGCTCCGTAAAAGTTGCCAAGTGGCACAAAAAAGCGAACCGTCCAGGCAATTCGCAGTAATCGTAAAAGAGTCCAGCCCGCTGCGGATAGGGGACGCAGTGGGCTGGACGGGGGCTTCTTGTTTTCAGCGAGCGATTATTGCGCGATGGTTTTCACCGACACGCCGCGTTCGATCGGGGTGGAGCGGCCGTAGATATCTTCGAAGCGTTCGATGTCGTCTTCGCCGAGGTAGCTGCCCGACTGCACTTCAATGATTTCCAGCGGGATCTTGCCCGGGTTGCGCAGGCGATGCACCGAGGCGATCGGGATGTAGGTCGACTGGTTTTCGGTGAGCAGGAACACGTTTTCGTCGCAGGTCACTTCAGCGGTGCCGCTGACCACGATCCAGTGTTCGGCGCGGTGGTGGTGCATCTGCAGCGACAGGCACGCGCCCGGCTTGACCGAGATGTGCTTGACCTGGAAACGCCCGCCCATGTCCACCGAATCGTAGGAGCCCCACGGACGATAGACTTCGCAGTGGTTCTGGGTTTCGCTGCGGCCCTGCTCGTTGAGCGTGTTGACCATCTGCTTGACGCCCTGAACCTTGTCTTTGTGGGCGATCATCATGGCGTCCTTGGTTTCGACCACGACGATGTTTTCCAGACCGATCACCGAGACCAGTTTGCCGTTGCCATGGATCATGCAGTTCTTGCTGTCCTGGATGACCACGTCGCCTTTGCTGACGTTGCCGTTGGCATCTTTCTCGTTGACTTCCCACAGCGACGACCAGCAGCCGACATCGCTCCAGCCAGCAGTCAGAGGCACGACGCAGGCGCGCTGGGTTTTCTCCATCACCGAGTAGTCGATGGAATTGTCCGGGCAGCAGGCGAAAGTGGCTTCGTCGAGGGTGACGGTGTCGGCATCCTGCTGGCTGCGCTCGAGAGTCAGCAGGCAGGTGTCGTAGATGTCCGGATCATGTTTTTTCAGTTCTTCGAGGAAGCGGCTGGCGCGGAACAGGAACATGCCGCTGTTCCAGTAGTAGCCGCCGGACTGAACGTATTCAGTGGCGCGTTTGACGTCCGGTTTTTCCACGAAGTGCGAGACGCGGCTGACGCCTTCTGGCAGCAGCGAGTCGCCGGTGGATTTGATGTAGCCATAACCGGTTTCCGGCTTGGTCGCCGGCACGCCGAACAGCACCATTTCGCCGTTTTCGGCAGCGACGGTGGCCAGGGCGAGGGCGCGTTGCAACGCTTTCTGGTCTTCCAGCACGTGGTCGGCCGGCAGGACGAGCATGAGTTCGTCGCGACCTTCATTGACCAGCATCATCGCAGTCACGGCCACGGCCGGCGCGGTATTGCGGCCGAACGGTTCCATCAGGATGCGTTGGCATTCCAGATTGCGATTGGCCAACTGCTCGTTGACGATGAAGCGGTGATCCTTGTTGCAGACCACGATCGGAGTGTCCATGCCTTCGAACACCAAGCGCTCGAGGGTTTGCTGGAACAGCGTATGTTCGCCGGTCAGGGCGAGGAATTGCTTGGGGAACTGCTTGCGCGAAAGAGGCCACAGACGCGAACCGCTACCACCTGACAAGATCACCGGAATCATAATGTTTACTCCATAAAATCAATTTGGTTAGAGCAACGAACGTTGTGTCGTTTCACTCTTGTTTTTGTCTCGTATCCGAAGACGCCGCATCCCCTGTAGGAGCTGCCGAAGGCTGCGATCTGTTGATCTTGATCTTCAAAATCAAAAGATCGCAGCCTCGTTTCACTCGACAGCTCCTACAGGGATCGGCGTCAGTTCGGGAAAAGGGTTAGCGGGTCGACACCGGGCGTTTTACCCAGACTGGCGACAGGTTGCTGCCGTTGCCGGTGACGTACAGCACTGCTGCCTCACCACGCTCCAGCGCTACCGGTTTTACGTCGCCGACTTTCTTGTCACCTTCGTACAGCGCCAGGCTGACTTTCACCGGGTTGATTTCACGCTCGCCACGGCCCTTGGCTGCCACGTTCGGCACCACGTCGGTCTTGCCGTCGGCGGTCTTCAGGGTCAGCGATTTGTCGCTGAGGTTCTGCACGCGCACCAGGGATTTCTGCTTGTTCTTGAACGGTGGTTCTTCGATCAGTTGCGGCGCGCCGGAAGCGTTGTTGACCAGGGTGTAGTAGTGGTCACCGGCAAGTTTGACCGGCAGGGTCTGGCTGCCGACCTTGGCGCTGTAGTCACCGCCCGGCATGAAGCTGAAGTCGCTGCTGGCCAGTGGCGCAACGTCGCTCAGGTTGGTGCTGCCGACAGTGGCGCTGACTTCAGCGTTGCTGGCGTTGTAAATGCGCACGAAGGTCGAGCCTTTCGGTGCGGTCGGGCCGTACAGTGCGGCATCGCCACCGGCGAAGGCAGGTACGGAAAGCACGCTGAGGCCAGCAACCAGTGCGAAGCTTTTAGCGAGACGACGAGGAGTAGTAGTGAAAGTCATGGTGTACCTCTCTTTCAGTTTTGCGCCCGATCGGGCGTCTCGGATTTAGTGTTGATGGCTACGTTTTGTTGGCGGGCGCCGGCTTCTTTGAGCTCTGCGACCCACTGCGGGTCGGCGTCGCCGATTTCGTTGTTCACAGGCAGATATCGTTCAGGAAACTCCCAGATCAGCACTTGTGGCGGGCTGTTCTTGAAGTCATCGCTTTTCAGGTAGCTGAGCATCGGCAGAATCGGACCGTGGCCGTCTTCGGCGTAGTTGACGACGTCACTGTGCAGCGCTTGTTTCAGTGCACCGACGAAGTTCCAGTTAGGGTTGGCGCTGTAGCTGGTGCCGATCAGCGCGACCGGCACTTCGCTGTTGGCGAACAGGGCGTCGTCACCGGCCGGTTGCTCGGCGGCAACAGTGTTGCGTTTGAGCAGTGGCTCCGGCGCCGGCATCATGTTTTCGAACAGCGGATCGAGGGGCAGGAACAGACGCAGATCACCCTTGTGCGTGACTTTCTCCGCAGGCGTCGTGACGAAGCGCTGCGGCTCGCCGCTCAGCGGGAATTTCTCGGCAATGGTTTTCGCCAGCGTGTTCGCGGCGATCTCGGCGCCTTCCGGAGTCCAGTGCGTGTCGGTGCGCAGGAACACTTGCTGACCGTTCTGCTTGGCCTGTTGCAGCGGGCCGAGCAGGTCAGGGGCGAGGATCTTGTCGGCCGCAACACGGGCGTGGAAATCCTGATACAGGTTCTCGTGAATGCTCGAAGGCTTCACTTCACCCAGATGCTCCGGGTACAGACGAACCTTGGCCGGCACGATTGCCATCACCAGTTTCACGCCTTTCTCTTTCAGCGTCTGGCGCACGCCTTCGACCAGCGCGTAGTTGCCTTGCAGGTTCAGTTCTTCGTTGACGATCGGGTTGAATTCTTCATCGCTGTACAACCACTGATCGCGGCCGAGCACGACGCCCGGACGACCTTCGTTGAACAGTTTGAAATCCAGCGCGGCCCAGAGGTTGGTGCCCAGACGCTTGATCGGGAATTCATCGTCATAGTGGGTTTCCACAGCCTTGGTCCAGCGGCCGTTGAGCACCGTCGCATCGGCGTTGGTGCTGAAGCCGAAGAAGCTGCGAACCGACCACAGACCGAGGACCAACAGGGTCACCAGGAACAGGGCGATGTAGAAGATGCGTAATGAGCGGGTCATGTCAGATCCCTCAGAACTGGAAGTAAAGGAACGGCGAGAAGCTTTGCGCCGAAAGTTTGAGAATCGAGGCGATGAACAGCAGCAGGATCAGCCCGCGCATCACGTAGCGCGACCAGTCTGCGGTCCAGTAGGCCGGTTGCACCTGGGCTTCGACGCCGACGGTGTAGCCAGGTTCGTGGATGCTCGCCGGATTTTCCCCAGGCGCTGCCTTGATCATTCCCGGCGTCGCAGTGGCAGGGCCATCGGCCTCGACGTTGACCGCAGGTTTGGTCTTGGCGGGCGGCTGATTGGTGTACAGATCACGCAGGCCGAAGAACGCCAGCGTTACGTAAGCCACCACCAGAGTTGCCACTTGCAGACCGGTCAGGCTGGCCTGATTGAGTTCCGACAGCGACCAGTCGCCGAAGCTGAACATCGCGCCGTACATGCGACCGGCAACGTGCAGGTTTTCGGCACGGAAGATCACCCAGCCCATCACCACCAGCAGGAACGTCAGCGCCCAGCGGATCGGATTGAGGCTGCGCGGCGAAGTGTTCAGGCCCAGTGCTTTTTCGATCGCCAGCCACATGCCGTGCCAGGCGCCCCAGACGATGTAAGTGATGTTCGCGCCGTGCCACAGACCACCGAGCAGCATGGTCAGGAACAGGTTGCGATAGGTCATCAGCGTGCCTTTACGGTTACCGCCGAGGGTGATGTAGAGATAGTCACGCAGCCAGGTCGACAGGCTGATGTGCCAGCGACGCCAGAACTCGGTGATCGACTGGCTGATGTATGGCTGCTTGAAGTTTTCCATGAAGCGGAAACCCATCATCAAGCCCAGGCCGATGGCCATGTCGCTGTAACCGGAGAAGTCGAAATACAGCTGCGCGGTGTACGCCAGCGCGCCGAGCCAGGCATCGCCGGTGGTCGGGTTCTGCAAGGCGAAGCAGTGGTCGGCAACCACGGCGAGAGTGTCGGCGATGAAGACCTTTTTGATGAAACCCTGCATGAACCGTGTGCAGCCCTCGGAGAATTTGTCGAGGGTGTGCGTGCGGTTGTTGAACTGGTCGGCGAGGTCGCGGAAACGCAGCACCGGGCCGGCAATCAGGTGCGGGAAGATCGCCACGAACGCTGCGAAGTCGATCAGGTTACGCGTGGCTGGAGTGTCGCCACGGTAGACGTCGATGATGTAGCTGATCGATTCGAAGATGTAGAACGAAATACCGATCGGCAGCAGCACGTGGGTGAGGATGAACGGCTCCAGACCCACCGACGTCATCATTGCGTTGATGCTGTCGACACCGAAGTTGGCGTACTTGAAGTAGCCAAGGATGCACAGGTCGACGGCCACCCCGAGCAGCAGCCAGCGCTGGGCCGGTTTGGTTCTGACGCCGGCGGCACCGACTTTCAGGCCAATCCAGTAGTTCCACAGCGTGACGGCTGCGAACAGCGCGAGGAAGTCCACTCGCCACCAGGCGTAGAACACGTAGCTGGCGATCAGCAGCAGCAGGTTGCGATAGCGTTGCCCGCTCAAGTAGTACAAGCCGAGAAAGATCGGCAAGAACAGAAACAGGAACACGTTGGATGAAAATACCATCCCGATCTCTCCATGTTTGAACCAACAGTCAAGGGCCAAAGCCCCCCCAAACCCCCCAGGTCAAACCAGAGGGCTAACTCAAATCTCGATGCTTCATGTAGGAGCTGCCGCAGGCTGCGATCTTTTGATCTTGATCTTCAAAAGCCAGATCAAAAGATCGCAGCCTTCGGCAGCTCCTACAGGGTTTTGCATCTGGTGTTACGAGCCTTTATTGCCCTTTTCGTGGGACGGGTCGTAGACCTTGGTCAGGTCGCCGCCGAGGCGGAAGGTCTTGAACGGCTGCATGTCGCGTTTCTTGTCGATCACCTCAGGCGCGCAGGTGTAGAGGGTGCAGAACGGTTCCAGCCAGGCGAATTTCATGTCCTCTTTCAGATCGGTCATGTCCTGCTCTTTGCCGTTCTTCTCTTCGAACGCATCCGGATCTTTCACCCCGGACAACACCCGATCACCCAGACGCTTCAGCGCAGCGTTGTTTTCCTGACGCAAATCGACACCGTTGACCTGGGCGAAACTGGCGATCATCGCCAGCGGCGGCAGGGCGTAGTTGTGATAGGCGAGGGCGCGTTGCTGGCGCTTGAGCTCATTCGGCAGGAAGCCATCGGCATCGACCTGGTTGACGCCGACCTTGTATTCCTTCACCGCCCAGTCAAACAGGTCGCGGCGGTTGGTCGCGACCGAAGTCGCCATCACCGACCAGGCAGCCCAATAGGAGTGGTTGTTGGTTTTTTCCAGCGGCAGGTTGTCCCAGTCGCTGACCACCTGATCGGCCATTTTGCTGAACCAGGCTTCGATCAGCTGCGCTTCCTGCTGGTGCTGGGCCAGTGGATGCGAGTCGGAAAACTTCAGGCGAATGTAAGAAGACGCCATGCTGCCCAGCGCCCATTTGCGCATCGACTTGCCGGTGTGGTTGAAGTCTTTCGACATCAGCGCGTCAGCCTTGGCCCATGCGGTCAACCAGTTGAGCGTGCATTCGAGCTGCTCCGGGCGACCGTCGCGCATGAATTGCATGACGCGCTTGGCGGTACCGCGCTCCAGCGTAGTGATGTCTTTGGTGGTGTCGCGAAAGGCTTTTTCCGACTGCACATTCAGCGTCGCGCGGGCCTTGTCCGAACCTTCGTATTTGCTGCGAAATTGCAGCGGACCGGTGTACGGCGCTGGCATCGCATCGCAGCCTTCACTCTTGTCGCCGGTCTTGAATTTATCCACCGGGGCGAAGTAGCCCTGTGGCGGACGCAGTGGCGCGGCGGCCTGAGTGGCCCCGGCGAACATCGCCAAGCTCAGCAGCGTCGGTGCCAACAGATTTTTCAGTTTCGGATTTCGCATAGCAGACCTCATTGCCCGAGTTGCGCAGTCTGTTGACCAGCGCCCGGGAATACGTTGCGTTTGCAGATTTTCGCTTCGACTTTTTGTGGCGCGGCACCGGGCTTGGCTTCAGGGCCCTGGACTTCAACGGCCAGCAGGTTTTGCGAGGCCCAGTCTTCGTCCGTGCGCAGCTCAAAGGCGAAACGACCGTCGGTGTCGGAAGTTTCCGGTTTCTCGATTTTGATGTCCTCGTGGCGACCGTTCATGTACCAGAGGGTGGCTTGCAGGGTTTTCACCGACGTGTCGGCGAAGCGGATGTCGACCTGATGGCTGGCGTTCTGCAGGTTCAGGTTCTTGCTGTTGACCATCAGTTCCTGTTTGCTGCCCGGCTTCAGCGTGGCGCTGCCGGTCATCTGCGCGTCTTTGCCTTCGCAACCGTTATCGAGCAAGGCCATCATCTGGCGATAGATGGTTTCCTGGTCGAGGCGATACAGCGGCGAGAACTCCCAGATGAGAATCTTCGGCGGGGTCTTCTGGAATTCTTCGCTGCCCAGATATTGCAGCATCGAACCTTCAAAACCGCCGCCGGGGAACGCTACGTTGAGAATGTCGGCGCCGATGGCTTCTTCGAGGAAACCGGCGAAGTTGTAGTTCTTGCCGCTGTGCGAAGTACCGACCAGGGTGATCTGCGGATTGCCCGAATCGCCGAACAGATCGCCGTCGCCTGCCTCACCTTTCGGCTCGGTGGTGAACTGGTCCATGTACTGGATCGCGTAGCTGGTGCCGCACAGTTGCCCGGCCATGTTGTGCAGGGTGCCGGTCTTGCCCATGCGCCCGGACTTCTTGGTCTCGAACTCACGTTTGGGAATGTCGGCGAAGGCCGGGATCTGCTTGACCTTCTCGGCGACGATTTTCGCCGTGCGCTGGGCACCATACGGCGTCCAGTGCTGGTCGCCACGGAAGTAGAAATCGTGGGCGGGCAGGGTGTCCGGCAGCGATTCGTTGGTCAGTGGCGACAGGTCTGGCACGACGTAGCCCATCTTGGCGAAACGGCCGAGCATGGTCTTGTAGTTGCCCAGAGCTTTCTCGTAATCGAACGCGGCTTTTTCCTGCGGGTTGAGCTTGTTGCGGTTCACCAGACCTCGGGTCGGCTGGTATACGATCACCAGCTCCACGCCTTTGCTCTTGAACGCATCGTGCAACTGTTGCAGGCGTTTGTAGCCGGCCGGTGTGGTGTTGAACTCGGTGCGCAGGTCTTCCTGAGTCCGGAACAGCCAGTCGCCCTGGGCCTGCACCAGCGTGGTGAAATTCTGCTGATAACGCGTCGTGTAGTTCTTCGCGTCGTGGGCGGCCGGGCACAGGTTGCAGCACGGCTCGGCGGTGAATTTCGGCGGCGCAACGGTTGCATCGTCAGCGTCGGCGCGGGCGTTGCCGGCAGCGAGAATGCCGAGGGTCAGGGCCGAGAGGCTGAGCAGCTTGATCATGTGTGGGTGCATAAAAATATCCTCAGTCCTGCATTTCGGTCTGGCGTTCGACAGGGTCGATCAGCACGGCTTTCTGCTGGCGTACCAGCAAGTCGAGAATTTCATCCTGGCGCTCGCCGAGGATGCCGTTGAAGCTGATGCCGCTCGATTTGGTCGGCGCCAGCATCGATACGCGATACAGCTCGACACTCAGCGGCGAGTCGATCGACAGCGGGCCGCTGCCATTGGCCGCCAGTTCGCCGCCAACCACGATCAGCGACACCTGCGCATCGAATGGATCGAGCTTGATGTCACGGTCGGTGTCGGTGAGGTCCTTGATGTGGCCGTAAACCCCGGTCAGGCCGTTGGCCATGGCGATGTTTTCGTAGAGGCGGATGTTCACGCTGTTACGAATGCGAATGCCGTGACGGGTATTGCTGATCACCTTGTTGCCCCACAGCAGGTTGTCGGCGGACTCATAGAGCGTGATGCCGTCGGTGTGGTTCTTGTAGATCTCGTTGTAGGCAATGATGTTGTTGACGCTGTTACGGTCGATCACCAGGCCCGACAACTTGTTGTCGAAACTCTTGTTGTTGAAGATGAAGCTGTCGTTGACCTCACGGGAAATGATGATCCCGTGCTTCTTCTTCGTGCCGTGAACGGTGTTCTCGGCAATGATCAGACGGTGCGAGCGGTCATGCGGGTCGATGCCGTAGACGATGTTGTCTTTGTAGGTGTTGCCCTTGACCACAAAGTCGCGGGTTTCGTAGCAGTAGAAGCCGTACCACATGTCCGAGAACTCGGAGCCGACGATCCAGCCGGTCGGCTCGGGACGCTTGAGGACTTTGGCCATGTTCGGCGTGTACTGGGAAATACTCACGCCGTACGACTTACTGTTGGCGTAGCCGAAGCTGGCCATCTTGCTGTTGACGATGTAGGTCTCGGTGCCGCCCCAGGCGAGCAGGAACGGACGGAATTCCTTCGGCGAACGGAACGTCGCGGGGCCGTTGTCCTTTTCGCGCCAGCCGGTGACCTTGGTGTCACGCACGAACAATTGGCCGTCGTTGACCAGGAACGAACCGGCCTCTTGGGACAGGCGCAATTCCTGGGTCTGACCGTCGATTTCGAGGATGCCTTTCTCGCCGACCACGATCGGCAGTTTGGCCAGGTACACGCCCGGGGAGGTCTCGCTGAAATACTGCTTGGGCAGTTTTTTCGCCAGATCCTTGAGGTTCATGTAGCCGTCGTCGATGAAGATGGCCTGCGGGATGCCGTGCTGACGCACCACCCATTCAGCCATCTTGTTGTCACCGCCGATGAAGTCCTTCAGGGCGTTTTCCTGCATCATCCGGCGCACGCTGATTTTGCCCGGCTTGCTGCGCACGATCTTCGCGGCAGCGGCTTCGGCGGTGAAACCGGAGAGGTCGGGCAGGGTCGGCTTGGCCAGTTGCAGCGCGTCGGTCGGCGCGCTGCTGACCGTGTAGGTCTTGGCCTGTTGCAGTTCCTTGGCCACGGTCACAGGTTTGGCCGGTTCAACATTGGCGAAGGCGCCGGCGCTGGCCAGCAGCATCGCGCCGGCCAGCAGGCTCAGTGAGCCTGTTCTGGTGCTGATCATGTCGGGCACTCCCTTGGCGGTTTGCATCAGAAGCGCCAGATCACGTCGATGAATGCGCGGTGCATGTAGGAATCAACCTGGCTGCCGTAGGCATCGCCCGGTTTGAACACACCGCCACGGAAACGCACCAGCGCCGAAGGCTCGTCGATCGACTGGCTCAACGCCGCCGGCAACAGGCCTTGCTTGAAGTACTTGGTGACGACCAGATCCATTTCCTGGCCCAGATCCTTGTTGCCGTCTTCAAGCGGCAGCGAGGTGCTGGAGAGGATCGCGCCGGTGACGTCGTCGGTGTTGTTTTCCACCGCGTTGATGCCATTGCTGCCGACCGGCTTGTTGCCGTCGACACGCCAGAACTTGTGATAGATCAGGCTGGCGTCGTACTCGTCGTTGATCATCCAGGAACCGAACAGGGTGGCGGTCTGCATGTTGTTCATTTCGCCACGGAACGCTTCGCCGAAACGGTGTACGCGCGAGCGAGTGCCGGTGTAGTTGGAGCGGTTGCTTTCCAGACCGGTCTGTTCGTAATCGGCGCTGGCGCGGGCATACGCGCCGCCGACTTGCCATTGCGGATCAAGGCGCAGACGCACACCGATATCGGTGGCCCAGCCGTTGACGTCGTCGCTGCGCTTGGCTTGTGCCGGACGGCTGCCATCGGCGTTCAGCGCGTTGACCGTGTCGCGGTCGCCGCTCATGCCGGTGATGCTGCCCCAGTAATTGACAGTGTTGGTGTTGCGCCAGTTGTAGGCGTCGCTGTCGGCGGTCAGGCCGATCCAGCTGATGTCGCCGTTCTCGGTCTTGTCCAGCGAATCGCGCGGGACACCCGGCTCGGCGTAATCGAGTTTGCCGTCATCGTGAGTGTGATGGCCGCGAATGCCGACCCACTGGCCCGGCGTCCACTGGTAAGCGGCATCGGCGTAAGCGTGCAGGCGATCCTTGTCTTTCGGCGCCAGCTCTTTCAAGTCGGTGCGGTATTCGCTGAAGCGTTCGGCGACGCCGGCGTTGGCGCGCAGCAGGGTGGTGTCGAAGGTCCAGTTCAGCGCTTCGATGTTGGTGTCGCGCCATTGGCCGTCGTCATTGCGCAGGCGCTGGCGACCGAACTTGAGCATCTCGCCAGGGTACGGCGTGAAGCCGCTGTAGCCGACCCAGAACTCGCGCATCGCCAAGTAGTTTTTCTTGGTTTCGCGATCACCGCTGTCGGTGGCTTGTTCGCCATCGGATTGCTGCAGGGTGTCGGTCTCGATGATGTCGGTCGAGGTCACGGCCTGGCCCATCGCGTAGGCGCTCCACGCGCCGCTTTCGCCGTAGATCCACGGACGCAGGTCGAGGCCCACGCCGTTGACATCGCCGCCGCCGGCCGTGCCGAGATCGCGGTCGTCTTCGGACTGGCCGGTGAGTTTCACTTCCAGACCGAAGTTCTTGGTTTCAGTCAACGCAGCCAGTGTCGGGCAAGACCAGATCAGCGCGAAGGTGAGGCCAATACCGGCCTTCACGAATGGGTTCAGCTTCATAGTTTTTCCTCGCCGTCTTCTTCTTGCAGGGCGTGCAGTTGCAGCGTGTTCGAGTTCAGGGCGCCACGGCTGGCCTGTTCCTGTTGCAACAGGCGGCGGGCTTCGGGCAGGCGCTCGGGCGGCAATTGCGCCTCGAGGGTCGCTGCCAGTTCATCGGCTTGCGGGGTGTTCTGCGCCTTGGCCAACTGGCTGAAGACATAGGCGTTCAGCGGGTCAGGCTTGGTGCCTTTGCCTTGGGAAAACAGTTGCGCGATAGCGAAGTCGGCACTGTTCTGCCCGTTGCGGGCAGCGGTCAGCAGATGATCGAGGGCCTTTTGCGGATAGACCTTGCCCAGATAACCACGGCGATAGATCTGGCCGAGGTAGTAATCGGCGGCGACTTCACGGCCGACGGCTTTCTGGAAATGTTCTTCGGCGACTTTGGCGTCGGCCGGGACTATTTTCCCTTCGTAGTAGACCTTGCCCAGGAACAGCTCGGCGCGTGGCTGGTCAGCGGCGCGGCCGTTGTCCAGGTATTTCATCATCTGGTCGACGTCGCCCAGTTCGGGGAAGTCGTACAGCAGTTGCGCGAGGGTGACCCACGACGCCGGGTAGCCTGGGGCGATTGGCTCGAGCAGCGACTGCGCGGTTTTCTCGTCAGTCTTGCCCAGGGTCGAATCGGCCAGCACGCGGGCTACCGAATCGACACGCTGCGCGGTGACCGTGCCACGGCTGTAACCGGCTTGCATTTGCTTGATCAGCTCGGCCTGTTGCTCCGGCTGACCACGCTTCTGGTAAACGGTGGCCAGTTCGACGTAGCAGATGTCGGTGGTGGCGAGCGCGGCTTTGCAGATTTTTTCCACGTCATCCAGGTGCTGATCGTAAGTGCCTTGGGTGCGATACAGCAGCACCTGCGCCAGACCTGCTTCCGGGTAGCCGGATTTGCGCCACTGATCGATCTGCTGCTGAGCGTTGATGTTCGGGAAGCTGTGCGGGTATTGCAGATACAGCATCGCCAGCGGGATCAACGTATTGCCTTCGCCATTGGCGGCGGCTTTTTTCAGCAGGGTTTCGGCTTCGTGGTGCTCGGCTTCGGTAGAGCCCGGTTTTGCAACCAGCAGGCGACCGAGACGTGCCTGAGCGCGCGGCGACACGCTGGCCGCTGCGCGGTAAGTCGCTTCGGCCTGTTTCATCTGCGCCGGGTCGCGGCTGTCGACCTGAATATCGGCCAGGCCGACTTGCGCCTCGCTGTAACCCAGATCGGCCAGTTGCTGATAATTCTGCGCAGCCGTGGCGGTGTCGCCACGCTTGAGCGCTTCATTGGCCAGACGCTGATCGGGCAGACCGGCGCAACCGGCCAGAGAAACTGCCAGCGCCAAGGCACAGATGGGGCCCTTGTGGGAGCTGGCTTGCCAGCGATTCAGGCGACTCGGTGTTTCAGCAAGACCGTATTGATCCAATCGCTGGCAAGCCAGCTCCCACAGGGATCGCGGCGTTCTGAAAAGACTGGTGATAGTCACAGGCATGTCCTCGACTTAAAGACCGGCAGCCATGGCTTTGTCGATCAGCCAGTTCAGGTTCGGGCCACGGTCGCTGTTCACTTCCACCGGGCGACCGGCGAGGCTGCTGTCGAGCGGCTCGTCAGGCTGGATCTGTACGCGGATATCGGAGGACAGGTCGGCGCTTTTCAGGCTGGTGCTGCTGACGATCTTGCCGGTGCGGGTCTTTTCTTCGCCGGCGATCTGGAAGCTCACCGGGGTGCCCGGACGCACATCGCCGAACTGGCGATAGGAGAAGCGTGCTTCAACGTTGGCCTGGGTGTTGCGTGGCACCAACTGGAAGATCACGTCGCCCTTGCTCGCGTACTGACCGTCAGCCACCAGTTGCTGGGCCACGGTGCAATCGCACGGCGAAGTCAGGGTGCCGGTCATTTGCTTGCCGAACAGTTCCTCAACCTTGGCCGGTGCCAGTTGGTCTTCTTCCAGATGACCTTTGAGCACATCGAGCATGCTGGTGCTGAAAGTCGCCAGCGGTGCGCCTTTGGCGGCAACACCATCGGATTTCACCAGGCTTTGCACGGTGCCGTCACGCGGCATGGTGATGTTCATTCCCGGCACGCTGACCAGACCGGCCTGCGCATGGCTGACGAAATACATGCCGTACACCGACTTGAAAATGAAACCGGCAGCGACCAGGCCAACGGCGAAAATACCGGCGCTGAACGTGACGGCCTTCAGGCGACCGAACGCGGTCATGCCGGTGTCGTTGGTCTTGTTCTTGCGCGCCTTGGTGAAGTTGTCACGCTGCAGGGTCGCGAGCACTTCGCCGATGCTGACGATGTCGCCGGCCAGGTGCGAAGTGATCAGGTGACGCAAGGTCGAAATGTCCTGCGGCTCGAGGTTCTGGAACTGGCAGCCGGCGCGGCCGGTGGCGCGATCAAAGGAACGCACCTGCAGTTCAACGTCCATGGCCAGGCCGAGGTTGTCGATGACAAATTGCAGACGCGCCTTGTATACCTCGCCGATGGTCAGCGGCATCTGCCCGGCGTTGAACGCCAGACCGCCAGCCGACAGATCGAGAACACGCGCTTCGAGCGGAGTCCGGTCAGGGCCGAAGAAACGCAGCTTGGCCGGGATTTTCACGCGAGCGTGCTGGCGCTGGGCTTCGGATTCATGCACTACGTTGACGTTGACGGCGGTATTCATAGGGGCGATTTCCTTGTTAATTCAATAGGAGCGGGTCAGACCATCATCAGCAGCACGGCGACAAAAATGCTGCCGGCGGAGAAGGTCATGGTCCGAGACGACCAGGTGTTGAACCAACGTTGAAAGCTGGCGAGATCACGGGTCAGGGATGTGGGCTGGCGAGTCCAGGATTGTTGGTCGAGGCGGAAGAACACGTAGATCTTCACCAGCGCGCCAACGATCTGGTTGTAATACAGAATCGCCGGGTAAGCGGGGCCGATGCGGTGGCCGGAACACGACAGCAACAGCGTCAGGATCAGACGGGTGATGCCGATCCACAGCAGGTACACGAGGATGAACGCGGTGCCGTACTTGAAGCTGGCGATCAGCGCGACGGTCAGGCCCAGCAGCGAAGTCCACATCGACACACGCTGGTCAAACAGCACCACCGAAGTGAAAGCACCGAGACGACGGATACCCAGGCCCAGTGCGCGCGAGTTCTGGCGCAGGTTGTTGCCGTACCAGCGGAACATCAGCTTGCGGCTGGCCTTGATGAAGCTCTTCTCTGGCGGGTGCTCAACGGTGTTGATCGCGGCATCCGGCACGTAGAAGGTGTCGTAACCCAGACGCATCAGGCTGAACCAGCTCGACTTGTCGTCGCCGGTGAGGAACTTGAAGCGGCCCAGACGCCAATGCTGCAGCGAGTCGCTTTCAACGTCGGCGATGAATTCCGGATTGGTCACCACGGAGGCTTTGAATACCGACATCCGGCCGGTCATGGTCAGCACGCGCTTGGACAGGGCCATCGAGCACATGTTGATGTGGCGCTGGGCGAAACGCAGCTTGTGCCATTCGCTCATGATGTAGCCGCCGCGCACTTCGCAGAATTCGTTGGTGGTCAGGCCGCCGACATTGCCGAACAGCTGGAACCACGGCACGGTCTTGCGCACGACGCCTTCGCCGAGCACGGTGTCGCCGTCGATCACGGCCACCACGGCGCGGTCGTCCGGCAGGTGACGGGAAATCGCGCGGAAACCGAACGCCAGACCATCGCGCTTGCCGGTGCCGGGAATGCGCACGAAGTCGAGCTTGACGCGCTCCGGCGGATTCATCCGTGCCCACAGCGCCTTGACCAGCAACTCGTCGGACATTTCCACGATCGAGCAGACAATGGTGGTCGGCAGTTCGCAGTCGATGGCTTCGCGGATCACCGAGCTGTAGACCTGCGCGGTTGTCAGCGCGTCAATACGAAAGCTGGTGACCATCAGAAACACATGCGACGGGTCGGCCGCTTTACCCAGCTTGCGCACTTTGCGGCGCAGATGCGGGTAAACGATGTAGAGAAAAATCATGCCGCGCACAAAGTGCGTTGCACCCATCGAGTAGCGCCAGATACCCACGGCGCCAATCAGGAAAATGAAGTCCTTCGACTCGGAGTCGAATGTGGACGTGGGCAGCATCAAGGCCAGGCCCATCAACAAACTTAGGTAAAACAGCCAACCGGCGGCCTGAAGTAGGCCGTGTTTTAGCCTGTGCATAATCTGCATCCGTCTCTATCTCGGGCTGGGCCCGATGGGGTTAAGGCAGGCTTACGAAAAAATTGCGATGTCACGCGCAATTCTGGCGATCCCGGTAGGAGCTGCCGAAGGCTGCGATCTTTTGATCTTTTTGGGTGTTCACTCACGACTCAAGTGACCCCGGTAAAGATCGCAGCCTCGTTTTACTCGTCAGCTCCTGCATCGGGTTCACACAGTCAGTGCGCGGCGACGCGGTATGCGGCGCCGCGCAATGTCTGCTTACCAGCAGATCCCTTCGGTACGGGTGCCGGCGTCGGTGGCCTTGGCCATGAAGCCGACCAGGTCGATGACCTGTTTGCCGTGCGGCGCCTGTTGAGCCAGCGAACGGAATTTCTCGTCGCGGTTGCCGAGGATGATCACGTCGGAGTTGTCGATCACCGAATCGAAGTCCGAGTTGAGCAGGGACGATACGTGCGGGATCTTCGACTCGATGTAGTCTTTGTTCGCACCGTGAACACGGGCGTACTCGACGTTGCTGTCGTAGATGCTCAGGTCGTAACCCTTGCCGATCAGCATTTCGGCGAGTTCAACCAGCGGGCTTTCGCGCAGGTCGTCAGTGCCGGCCTTGAAGCTCAAGCCAAGCAGGGCGACTTTGCGTTTTTCGTGGCTTTCAACGATGTCGAAAGCGTTCTGCACTTGCGATTCGTTACTGCGCATCAGCGAGTTGAGCAGCGGCGCTTCGACGTCCAGGGAACCGGCGCGGTAGGTCAGCGCACGCACGTCTTTGGGCAGGCACGAACCGCCGAAGGCGAAGCCTGGGCGCATGTAGTACTGGGACAGGTTCAGCGTCTTGTCCTGGCAGACCACTTCCATCACTTCACGACCATCGACGCCGACCGCTTTGGCGATGTTGCCGATCTCGTTGGCGAAGGTCACTTTGGTCGCATGCCAGACGTTGCAGGTGTACTTGATCATTTCGGCAACGGCGATGTCCTTGCGGATGATCGGTGCGTCGAGTTCTTCGTACAGCGATTGCAGAACGTCGCCCGACGCGGTGTCGAACTCGCCGATAACGGTCATCGGTGGCTGGTCGTAGTCAGCAATGGCGGTGGATTCACGCAGGAATTCCGGGTTGACCGCAACGCCGAAGTCGACGCCAGCCTTTTTGCCCGAGCAGTCTTCCAGAATCGGGATCACCACGTTGGCCACGGTGCCTGGCAGCACGGTGCTGCGTACGACGATGGTGTGGCGGGTGGTTTTTTCACGCAGGACAAAACCGATCTCGCGGCACACGGCCTCGATGTAGTTCAGTTCCAGGTCGCCGTTCTTTTTGCTCGGCGTGCCGACGCAGATCATCGACAGGTCGGTATCACGAATCGCCTCGGCGAAGTTGGTCGTGCCGCGCAGACGACCGGTCTGGATACCCTGTTGCAGCAGTTCGCCCAGGCCTGGTTCTACAATCGGCGATTTGCCGGCGTTAATCATGTCGATCTTGTCTTTGGCAACATCGACGCCAACTACGTCATGGCCCCGTGCAGACAGGCAACCGGCACATACTGCGCCAACGTAACCCAAACCAAATATGCTGATGCGCATCGCAATTACCTCTGTATATATCAGGCCTTAGAGGGCCGGAGTTAATGGTGTTCAGCGGTCACTAGTGCACTCGGAAGTGCGGCTTACAGGCGCCACAATGCCGTGTGCAGGCATACAAAGTTCCGAGTGTCTAATAAGTGCACTCAAGATGTGCGCAACTAGGCCTTGTTGTTATGACTTGCCCTGTTATGCAGCGGATCTTCCGTGCGGGAAGACTCTTGTGCAGTCGTGTAGCCTGCTCGACGTCCGGTAGGGGGCCGGTAAATCAAGCAGTTAGGTGCTCAGGCGAGCACGTTTATAGGGGCGCGGCCTTGGCCTTTGTAGGGGATATAAATGGTGCGTATCTCCTGTCCTTCGATTGTTT
Source organism: Pseudomonas fluorescens (assembly GCF_900636825.1). NCBI lineage: Bacteria > Pseudomonadati > Pseudomonadota > Gammaproteobacteria > Pseudomonadales > Pseudomonadaceae > Pseudomonas > Pseudomonas fluorescens. The sequence goes on from NZ_LR134318.1 coordinate 1,132,248, forward strand.
TGAGACTAGTTAGTCATCCGGGCAAGTTGTTGTGACAACTTGGTTACATGGCTATCTGCTCTACGTAAGTTATCTCTTACAGAAACGGCGAGAATCGTTACCGGTGGTATGAGCTACGCATTTCGACATAGTTCCGGTCCACTCATCGTGCCAGCGGAAATTTTTTGAAATATTGATCAAGATGGCACTAGTTTCAATTTGATAGCACTTGCGATTTCGCCCTTTACTCTTGGGGGTATAAACGGCGTCGATAGTTTTGTGCCACTACAGGTAAAAAATTTACGTGCCACTACTGAAAAAAAACTTCAGTGTCGAGTGAAACTAAAATTAGAAAAGGGCGTGTGGTTTTATTGGCGCCACGAAATTGGCGATATGCGGCGGGGGAATTTTGACTTCGGGCGGAGTGCACGACTCTCAGCGAAAAGAGTCGTGCAAAGGGCATGCTTTATTCGGGGGCGTGGTCGCGCAAAAACACCAGATTGTCCGGTTTGGAATGCTCGGCGCTGTAGCGGTAACCCTGCTCGTCGAATTGCTTGAGCTGTGCTGGATCGTTGATACGTTCCTGAATCACGAAACGGCTCATCAGACCGCGCGCTTTCTTCGCGTAGAAACTGATGATTTTGTACTGGCCGTTCTTCTGATCCTTGAACTCGGTATTGATGATCCGCGCGTTCAGGGCGCTGCGCTTGACGGCCGAAAAGTATTCGTTCGAAGCGAGATTGAGCAGCACGTCATCGCCCTGTTCGGCCAGTGCTTCATTCAGCCACTCGCTGATTCGTGTGCCCCAGAATGCGTACAGATCCTTGCCCCGGGCATTGGCCAGTTTGGTGCCCATTTCCAGGCGATAAGGCTGCATCAGGTCCAGCGGGCGCAGCAAGCCATAAAGGCCGGAAAGCATGCGCAGGTGCTTTTGCGCGTAATCGAATTCAGCTTCGCTGAACGATTGCGCATCCAGACCGGTGTAAACATCGCCTTTGAACGCGAGCAGCGCCTGCTTGGCGTTTTCCGGTGTGAATGCCGGCGTCCAGCTGCCGAAACGCGCGGCATTAAGACCGCCGATCTTGTCGGATACGTGCATCAACTCGCTGATCTGCGCCGGGCTCAGTTCGCGCAACTGCTGGATCAATTCCTGGGAATGGTCGAGGTATTGCGGCTGAGTGAAGCGCTGGGTCGCCGGCGGTGTTTCGTAATCGAGGGTCTTGGCGGGGGAAATCACCATCAGCATGAAGTCGTCTCCTTTAATCGTGGGGGCGATTCTAGGGGGTTGTCGGTGTTGACTCCAGCTATGGGGGTTATAGGCAGGTGTAAGGTCGGGCATTTGCGACGGCTGGTGGATTTTTTTCCCTCACCCTAACCCTCCCGAAACGTCGGACCGCCCAAAGGGAGAGGGGACCGACCGAGTGGTTCTTTCGATTTACGCCGACATGATCTATCGAGTTGAACTCAAATTTTGAAATCAACGGAGATCGGCTCCCTCTCCCCTAGGGAGAGGGCTGGGGTGAGGGTAGCGTCCGTGAATGTTGCACATCAGCTATAGTGCCGCGCGGGTTTTGTTATGGAGACACCCCTTTGCGCATTGTTCTTTTATTCTCCGCGTGGCTGCTCAGCTTGGCCGCCGCGGCGGCGCCTGGTGATCCGGCGACGCTGGATCGCACGACCTGGCCGGAGCAGCTCAGCAGTCCGACATTGTTCGACGTGGCCTCGCGGGCGGAAATTCTCATGTTCGCCAGAGGCCTGCTCGGCACCGAATCCATCGACGAGGCGGCACTGGCCCAGCGCCTGGGCCTGCGCACGGTCAATATCGATGCGATCAACAGCCTGCGCCAGCGTCTCTGGCAGCGTTTGTTGAGCAACTACAACTACGCCCAGCAAAGCTGCGATCAGGATGCCTCGTTCTGCTTCCTCGTCGAAGATCTGCCGAGTCTGCGTGAGCAGGCTGCCAAGTTTGCGGTCAGCGATGACAGCTATTACACCAAGTGGGCCGAGCCGAGCCGCATTTTCCATTTGCAGTATCTGGACGAACTGATGCGCAAGGCCGCGCTGTCGCCGCAGACCAGTAACGAATTCGATCGTTTCGGTGACTACGAGCGCAACGGCGACGACATGCATGACCGCCTGTTTCTGCTGACCTTCGACAGCGCCGCCAATGTGCAGCCGGACAATACCGACTGGCTCACCGAGTACCTGCGCAAGTCCAATCTGAGCGCGACGTTCTTCGTGTTGGGCAAGGATGTTCAGGCGCGACTGGCCGATCGCTCTGTCAGCAGCCTGCAGGCGGGCTTCTCGAAACAATGCGTCGGCGTCCAGGGTTGGGAGTTTCGCTCCCACAGTCATTGGCAGGACTGGCAGGATTCGGTGCGCCGCAGCGCTGATCTGGTGAAGAACAAGTTGCCGGAAAACTACGTGCCTCTGTTCCGTCCGCCGGAAGGGCAGCGCCGCAGTGACGCTCAGGGTTTCTTCAATACCCAGGGCCTGCAAGTGGCACTGTGGGACATCGATGCTCAGGACGCTGCCGGCAAACTGAAGGGCGCGCCGAGTGCGCAACGGGTGTTGACCCTGATGCTGCTATGGCGCCACGGCGTGATCAATTTCAATATGAAACAGGACGCAGTGAAGACCTCGTTGCCGTGGTTGATCACGCAAACGGCGCAGAGCGGCATCGGCTGGGAAGACTGCCAGGACGCGTTTCGCTGACATACGGAAAAAGCCCGGAAACATTGGGCTTTGGGCAATTTTTTCGAAGAATTTGCTGCAGGTGGACTTCCGACTCTAACGGTGTCGCGACGGTCCGCCAAGGGCTTTTCGTCACTTTGCAAAATAAACTTAAAAAAACCGTCAAAGTACTTTTTTATGTCATCGGTTTTGGAGTATTACGAAGACAGACCGCCGAAACCTGCAACACAGGTGGCGTCTTCCAAGACCCGTTTGTTTGCAGTCACTTGAATCTCCGCAGGTGAGATTCGGCAGTCACTTCGAGGCGCAGCACCGCTCAGGTATTGCGTCTACTGGCTCTGACAAAGGTGACCGAGTATGGATGATCACGGACGTAGCCCTTCCTCCAACCAGCCAATCCTGTATGTACTCGATACCAACGTATTGATTCACGATCCTAATGCCCTGCTGAATTTCGAAGAACACCACGTCGCTATCCCGATGACCGTGCTTGAAGAGCTGGACAAGCTCAAGAGCGGGCATCACAGCGTGGCCGCCGAATGTCGTCAGGCCATCCGGTTGATCGACAAGACCCTGGGCGATGCATCCCCCGAAGACGTCGAACTGGGTGTGCCGATCCAGCGCGGCAAAGGCGGACCGAAGGGCTTGCTGTCAATTCTGATGAGCAAGCAGGCTGAATCGAACCTGATTTTGCCCGAGCACCTCAATGACAACAAAATCATCAACCAATTGATCGACCTGCACACCCGCGATCCGCAGAAACCGGTGGTGCTGGTCACCAAAGACATCAACATGCGCCTCAAGGCGCGCGCCTGCGGTATTGCATCCGAAGACTACAGCACCGACCAACTGGTCGACGACGTTTCCCTGTTGCCCAACGGCTACCACAACATGACCGGCTCGTTCTGGGACCGCGTGAGCAAGGTTGAAACCCGGCAAGACCATGGCCGCACCTGGCATCAAGTGCAGTTGATCGACAATTTGCCCGCGGTGCACATCAACGAATTCATCATTGATGAACAGGGTTTCGTCGGCTGGATCAAGGAGATTGAAGAGGACAAGCTGCTGATCCTCGACCTGCATCAGGAACCGCTGCTGCATCAGGAGGCCTGGGGGCTCAAGCCACGCGACATCTATCAAAGCCTGGCGCTGTACGCGTTGCTTGATCCGGACATTCATCTGGTCAATCTGTCTGGCGCCGCCGGTTCCGGCAAAACCATTCTGGCGCTGGCTGCGGCGATCGAGCAGACCATGGTCAGCAAGCGTTATCGCCGCATCATCGCCACCCGCAGCGTGCAGGGCCTGGATCAGGAAATCGGCTTCCTGCCCGGCACCGAAGCGGAAAAAATGGAGCCTTGGCTGGGCGCCATCACCGACAACCTCGAAGCCTTGCACATGGATGACGAAAACACCCATGGCAGCGTCGACTATATCCTCAGCAAAGTGCCGTTGCAGTTCAAATCGCTCAACTACATTCGCGGTCGCAGCTTCCAGCAGAGCTTGATCCTGATCGACGAATGCCAGAACCTCACGCCGCACCAGATGAAGACCATCATCACTCGCGCTGGCGCCGGTTCCAAAGTGGTGTGCCTGGGTAACCTGGCACAGATCGACACCCCTTACCTGTCCGCGACCAGCTCCGGGCTGACCTACCTGACCGAACGCTTCAAGGATTTCCCCAACGGTGTGCACATCACCCTGCAAGGGGTGCCTCGCTCGATCCTGGCCGAATACGCCGAATCTCACCTCTAAGAGGAGTAGCGACAAGCTTCAAGCCGCTAGCTACAAGTGGTCCGAGTGAACTTCACTTGCCGCTTGAAGCTTGCGGCTTTCGGCTGTTTAAATGCGAGCTTTCCTGACGCCTGCCTACCGCGCTTTTAACTTGCCGCTTGTAGCTTGTCGCTCGCAGCTGCCTCAAGGAGGCCCCCGTGCTGACTCATCTCGATTCCCAAGGTCGCGCCAACATGGTCGACGTCACTGAAAAAGCCGTGACGTTCCGTGAAGCGACGGCTCAAGCGCTGGTGCGCATGCTCCCCGAAACTTTGCAGATGATCGTCAGCGGCGGCCATCCCAAGGGCGACGTGTTTGCCGTGGCGCGCATTGCCGGCATTCAGGCGGCGAAGAAAACCAGCGATCTGATTCCGCTGTGCCACCCGCTGATGCTCACCGGCGTCAAAGTCGAGCTCAGCGCTGAAGGTGAAGATAGCGTGCGCATCGTCGCCCGCTGCAAGTTGTCCGGGCAGACCGGCGTCGAGATGGAAGCGCTGACCGCCGCCAGCGTCGCCGCCCTGACCATTTACGACATGTGCAAAGCCGTCGACCGTGGCATGACCATCGAGAGCGTGCGTTTGCTGGAAAAAGTCGGCGGTAAGAGCGGCCACTTCCAGGCGGAGCAGCCATGAAACTGACTGTAAGATTTTTTGCCCGTTACCGCGAGGCACTGGGCGTGGACTCGGTGAAGGTTGAAGGTGATTTCGCGACTGTCGACGACGTGCGAGCACTGCTTGCGCAACGAGATGGCGCCGAGGTGTTGAGCGAGCAGAACCTGATGTGCGCACGCAACGAAGATCTCTGCCAACTCGATGAGCCTGTCGCCGACGGCGATGAAGTGGCGTTTTTCCCCACTGTGACCGGAGGCTGAACATGGCGATTCGCGTGCAGGCCACGCCGTTCGATCCGGGCGCTGAAGTCAACGCGATGCACGCGGCCAATGTCGGTGTAGGCGCGGTGGTGAGTTTTGTCGGTTACGTGCGCGACTTTAATGACGGACTCGATGTGGCGGGGATGTTTCTCGAGCATTATCCGGGCATGACCGAAAAAGCCCTCGGCAAGATCGCCATCGAAGCCGAACAGCGCTGGCCGCTGTTGAAACTGGAAGTGCTGCACCGCATCGGCGCGCTTGAGCCGGGCGAGCCTATCGTCTTCGTCGGCGCCGCCAGCGCCCACCGCCAGGCTGCATTCGACGCCTGCGCCTTCGTCATGGACTACCTGAAAACCCGTGCGCCGTTCTGGAAGAAAGAAAACACCAGCGATGGCCCGCGTTGGGTTGAAGGGCGGGACAGCGATCATGCAGCGGCGGATCGCTGGAAGAAGTAAATCAAAAGATCGCAGCCTTCGGCAGCTCCTACATAGGGTCGGCATCCACCTGTAGGAGCTGCCGAAGGCTGCGATCTTTTTGCTTCTGCCCCCGAATTGACGATTTGTACATATAAGTCCAATATGGATTTACAAGTACAAAATGCTTCAATCTTGCCGCTCGTAGCTCCCCGCTCGAAGCTGCTCTTCTTCGTCTTGCCAAACCAACAACAACCCCGCGAGAGAACGAACATGAAGAAACTCCCCCTCATCACCGGTCTGGCCCTCAGCCTGTTGGCCTGTGCCAGCACCTTCGCCGCCGAAAAAACCCTGCGCATCGGCATCGAAGCCGCTTACCCACCGTTTGCCTCGAAAACTGACAAGGGCGAAATTGTCGGTTTCGACTACGACATCGGCAATGCCCTGTGTGCGCAAATGAAGGTCAAGTGTGTATGGGTCGAGGGAGAGTTCGACGGGCTGATTCCCTCACTGAAAGTGAAGAAGATCGACATGGCCCTGTCGTCGATGACCATCAACGAAGATCGCAAGAAGTCGGTGGATTTCAGCCACAAGTATTACTTCACTTCCTCGCGTCTGGTGATGAAAGAGGGCGCCAGCGTCGACGATCAATACGCTAGCCTCAAAGGCAAGAATGTCGGCGTGCAGCGCGCCACTACGACTGATCGGTTTGCCACCGAGGTATTCGAACCGAAGGGCATCAACGTCAAGCGCTACAGCAACAACGAAGAGATCTACATGGATCTGGCGGCTGGGCGCCTCGATGCGATCTTTGCCGACACCATCCCGTTGAATGATTTTCTGTCGATGCCGCGCGGTAAGGGGTACGCGTTTGTCGGGCCGGAGCTGAAGGATCCGAAGTATGTCGGCGAAGGTGCGGGGATTGCGGTGCGCAAGGGCAACGGTGAACTGGTCAGCCAGTTGAACAGCGCCATCGACGGGATTCGTGCGAGTGGCGAATACCAGAAGATTTCCGAGAAGTATTTCAAGACTGATATCTACGGCGATTGATAAAAAAGATCGCAGCCTTAGGCAGCTCCTACAGGGGAATGCGTGCTCCTGCAGGAGCTGCCGCAGGCTGCGATCTTTTGCTCCTCAGCCTTTCAATTCCTTCAAATGCTTGTACACCGTCGCCCGCCCCATGTTCAGCACATTGGCCACATAGTTCGAAGCGCTCTTGCCCTTGAACGCGCCCTCGGCGTGCAGCGCCAGCACCAGCTCACGCTTGTGATCGCGGGTCAGGACATTCAGGCTCAACTGGCGTTCGCGCAGCCAGGCATGCAGGAAGGTGTTGATGCGCTCCTGCCAGTCATCGCGAAATAAAGAATCCGGTTGTGGGATCAGCTTGCTCGGCGAGAGGAACAGGTCCAGCGCTGCCTTGGCGTTCTCGAACAATGAAATGTTCAGATTGATGCACAGCACTGCCAGCGGACGACTTTCGCTGTCGCGCAGCACTGTGCTCAGGCTGCGAATTTTCTGACCGTCCCAATTGAGCTTTTCGTACGGGCCGATATTCCTGTCGCTGACATCCTCGCTGAGCATGTCCTCCAGTGACGAGTCGTCGCCGATCTCGCGCTTGGACAAGTTGTTGGCGATATAGTCGACCTTCTGCGTACGCAGGTCGTGCAGCACCACCTCGGCATGGGGATAGAACAGTGTGGCGATGGCGTCGGCAATGGCGCGGAAGTTATCCAGCACCGGATCGAATTCGGGGGCGGTCATGACAGTGAAGCTCCAGGCAGCGTCAACGCCTCCGTGATCAGGAGGCGCAGGAAGTGTGCCGCAATCTGCGGCGCGCGTCACCGCACGGATTCAGCGCAGGCGAGCAGGGGAGAGCATGGCGCTGTCCAGCCCGAATTGCTGCAGCTGTTCGGGCAGTGGCTGACCTCGCACTAACGCCGCACTGGCCTGGCCCATCGCCGGCGACGTCTGAATGCCGTAGCCACCTTGCGCCGCAACCCAAAATAATCCCGGCACCTGCGGATCGAAACCGCTGAGCAAATCGCCGTCTGCGACGAAGCTGCGTAAACCAGCCCAGGTGCGGGTCGGGCGGCGGATGGTCAGGGTCGTGGCTTCTTCGATCTGGTAGATGCCCATGGCGATGTCGAGTTCTTCCGGCTGCACATCGTGCGGTTCGACCGGATCGGCATTGGCTGGGGAGCCGAGAAACATCCCGGCATCGGGCTTCATATAGAACGATTCGTCGAGACTGACCAGCATCGGCCAGTGATGAATGTCGATGCCTTCGGGGCCGGCGAAGATGAAGGCGGCGCGGCGTTTCGGTTGCAGGCCCAGCGCAGTTGCGCCGGCCATCGTGCCGATCTTGTCGGCCCAGGCGCCGGCGGCGTTGATGATCACCGGCGCGCTGAACGTCTGGCCATTGGTTTTAACTTGCCACAATCCTTCGGCGTCGCGGCTCAGGCCCAACACTTCGCAGTCGGTGTGTACTTCACCATTGTTGCGGCGGATGCCACGCAGATAACCCTGATGCAGAGCGTCGGTATCGATATCGCTGGCGCTTGGATCGTAGATTGCACCGTGGACTTTTTCCCGGCGCAGAATCGGCAGGCGCGCGCAGGCTTCGTCGGCGCTGAGCATTTGCATCTGCGGTACCGTGGCCTTGGCACTAAGGTATTGATTGTTCAATTCGGCGGAGTCACCGATGAAATCCACGGTCATTTCGCCGCGTGGCGTCAGCAATGGGTGCTCACAGAAACCGGCCGGTGGGTGGTCGAAAAACTCGCGGCTGGCCTGGGTCAGTGCGCGCACTTGCGGGGTGCCGTAAGCTGCGGTGAACAGCGCGGCGGAACGGCCGGTGGAGTGATAGGCCGGGTGCGATTCCCGCTCGAGCACGATCACTTTGGCGTGGGGCGCCAGCCAGAACCCGGTAGAAGCGCCGGCAATTCCGCCGCCGATGATGATGAAATCTGCGTGGCTCATGAAAACTCCGAAGCTATCGTGGTTCTCTGGGGAGCTGTCATTGGCAACTCCCCATTGGAATGCGATCCCTGTAGGAGCTGCCGAAGGCTGCGATCTTTTGATCTTGATCTTAAAAAACAGATCAACAGATCGCAGCCTTCGGCAGCTCCTACAGGGGATTTTTGGTGTTAGTGGGTTAGGTGGTAAACCGCGTTGGCCAAGGCAATGTCTTCAAGGCCCAAGCCGATTGAGCGGAAAAACACGTGACGGTCGTAACCCGGGCGCTGGACTTTTTCGCTGAGCAAGTCGGCGAGATCGCCAACAATCGAATCCTGGCTCCAGCCATGCTGCTCAGCGGCGATCAGCATTTCACCCGCCGACCCCGGCGTGGTCAGACGATAGTCGCAGAACACCTGCATGTTATTGAGGCTGGCCGGCGGTACCTCGTGGGCGCGGGGGGCGTTGGTGCTGATCGAGGTGATGAGTGCCGGTTTGCTCAACTCGACCGGGTCGATCACCGGGCCGGCGGACGAGGTGCACAGCATGATGACGTCTGCATCGGCGAGGGCGGTTTCACGGCTGTCAGTGATCTTCAGGTTGGGGGTGATGGCTTTCAACAAGGCCTGGGTTTGCGCGTCGGCGGACAGGCTCGGCGAATACATACTGATGCTCCGCCAGTCACGCAGCGACTTCACGTAATGCAGGTGCGCCTGGGCAACCTTGCCGCTGCCGATGATCGCCAGCCGTCGGGCGTTCACAGGTGCAAGGGCATCGACGGCCACAGCGGTGGTCGCAGCAGTCCGCGCGGTGGTCAGTTCGCCGGCATCGCACAGTAGCAGCGGCTGGCCGGTTCTCATCGACATCAGCAGTGTCCATGCCGTCACCAGTGCGCCTTGCTCGCGCACAATGTAGGGCGAGGTCTTTACGCCGTACACGCCGTCTTCTGCCAACACGCCCAGGTAGTTGATGAAATCGCCAGCGCCTTGCGGAAACTCCACCAGTTGCTGCGCCGGCTGCACCGCGTTGCCTGCGGCGAGATCGCGGAACAGCTTGCGCAGAATCTGCGGCACATCGATCCGGGTCAGCAGTTCACGGGCCTGGGCCTGGTCGATCATGTGGGGCGTGCTGGACATATTGCGCTCCGAAACTAAACTTATTTTTCCATTATGGACTTTTAGTTCTTTCTAGCAATATGCGGGCATAAAAAAAGCGCAGTCCGTTACGGGCTGCGCTTTTTTCCCAGCGTCGGTTACTGCGGACGCTTGCGCTCAACCGCGCGCAACAGATGCGTTGGCGGCGTTTCACAGCTGATCTTGCGCCCGAGTTTCTCTTCGATGGACGGCAACTGGTACGAGTCGTCTTCGCCAGCGAAGCTGATCGACACGCCATCAGCGCCCGCACGACCGGTACGGCCGATGCGGTGCACGTAATCGTCCGGCACTTCCGGCAGGGTGAAGTTGATCACGTGGCTGATGCCATCGATGTGAATGCCGCGACCGGCGACATCGGTGGCCACGAGCACGCGAATCTTGCCTTCACGGAAACCTTCGAGGGTCTTGATGCGCTTGTGCTGCGGCACGTCACCGGACAGTTGCGCAGCGTTCACACCGTCGCGCACCAGGCGTTCTTCGATACGACGCACTTCGTCCTTGCGGTTGGCGAACACCATCACGCGCTCCCAACCATTGTCGTTGATCAGGTTGAAGAGCAGCTTGTACTTGTCGGCACCGGCAACGGCGTAGATGTGTTGCTCGACGTTGTCGCTGGCGACATTGAGCGATTCGATCTCGACGATGGACGGGTCGGTGGTCCATTGCTTGGCGAGGTTCATCACGTCTTCGGTGAAGGTCGCGGAGAACAGCAAGGTCTGGCGCTCGGATTTCGGCGGGGTCTGGCGAATGATCTGCCGCACTTGCGGGATGAAGCCCATGTCGAGCATGCGGTCGGCTTCGTCCAGCACCATCACTTCGACCATGTCCAGATGCACGTCGCCGCGCTGGTTGAAGTCGAGCAGACGCCCAGGGGTGGCAACGAGGATGTCGCAGTGACGCGCTTCCAGGTGCTTGAGCTGCTTGTCGAAGTCCATGCCACCGACGAACGTCATCACGTTGAGGCCGGTGTACTTGGTCAGGTCCGCAGCGTCTTTGGCGATCTGCACCACCAGCTCACGGGTCGGCGCGATGATCAGCGCACGGGGTTCGCCCATGTAGCGTTCTTTCGGCGGCGGCGTTTGCAGCAATTGGGTGATGATCGAAATCAGAAATGCGGCGGTTTTGCCGGTGCCGGTCTGCGCGCGGCCGATGGCATCTTTGCCGGCGAGGGTGAAACCCAGCACCTGCGCCTGGATCGGCGTGCAATACGGGAAGCCCAGGTCCTGAATGGCGTGCATCAGTTCTGGCGACAACTTGAAATCGTGAAAGCGGGTCTTGCCTTCCTGCGGCTCGACCACGAAGTCTTCGAGTTTCCACGGGATGACCGGTGCCTTGGGCTTCGGCTCGCGGCGCGGTCTGGCCGGTGTCGGCGCTGCGTTGCGGACGGTTTCGGCGGCGACGGGCGCGGCCGGAACGGGGGCTGGCTCTGGCTTCGGTGCCGCTACGGGAGCGACGCGCTCGGCCTGTGGTGCATCGCTGCGATGACCGGGGGCGTGCGACGGCGCACTGGGAACTGACGCGAGCTGCTCAGCCTCGCTTTTACCGAACATCTTCTTGAGTGCTTTGAGCACGGTCATCTCATCAATTGGTTAAGGAATGTACGCCGGCCAGTGTAATGCAAGAAACGGGCGCGGCGTAGGGGGAGGGATCAAAGGGCGGTTTTAAACCCACGCTCAGCGCAGGCGTTCGCTCAACCAGACACCGATGTCACGAATCTCTTCGGGTAACACTTCGTGCTCCATTGGGTATTCCTGCCATGTCACGGTGACACCATGGTGCTTCAAGTACTCGTAAGCGCTGCGCCCCATCGAATTCTGCACCACGTTATCGAACTGCCCGTGCAGACAAAGCACTGGAATGCGCTGCTGACTGGCGGACAGTTCCAGTTCATCGCTGAATGTCGGTGCATAGGTCGACAATGCGAGAACCCCGCCCAATGGCCCCTGCCACTTCAGGAATGCGCTGTGAAAAACCACCGCGCCGCCTTGGGAAAAACCGGCGAGGAAAATCCGCGAGGCGTCTATTCCGCTGGCGCGCTCGGTTTCGATCAATTCGATGATGCGATCGGCAGATGCTTCCAGTTCGTCGCGATCGATCGCCCGTGCCGGGCTCATGGCCTTGATGTCGTACCAGCTGGGCATGGCATATCCGCCATTTATCGTCACTGGACGTGACGGCGCCTGCGGCAACACGAAACGCGTGCTCAACAGGCTTTCCTGCAAAGCCTCGGCCACCGGCAGGAAGTCGTAGCGGTCGGCGCCGAGGCCGTGCAGCCAGATCACGCAGGCGTCTGCGGGCTTAACAGGCTGAAGAATCAAGGGCTCGGTCATGGCTGCTCCAAATGTGTGCGGGCGCTCTCAATAAGTGCGTGATTTGCGTGCGCGCCCGGTTGATCCGTTAAGAAGATGTCGCAAGGTTACAAGTTTTGCTCTTGACCTGTCGCTTAAGCGCTTCAGCGACCGGTGTGGTACGGGCTTTGCTATGGCTTCCTGCGTGCAACAGATCCCGCGCCTGGCGGTAACACTATCAGTGTACCCCTTGGGGCGGGATGCAAAGAATCCGGTGATGGATGTTCGCCAATGGCCGCTACGGGCTTAGCGAACGTGAAAGGGCTACAGCCCGTTCGGCCGATTGGTGAGAAGTGAGTTGTCCATGATGTGGATTGTCTCCTACTAGACTCATAGCGAAGGTCTTACGTCGGTTGACCCCAAAAAAAGCCAACACGGGTCAACAACGCCTCAAAAGGGTGCGACGGGACTCAAGCTCCGACACAACAAGAGCAAAACTGGAGGTTTGAATGAAGATGTTGAAATCCACTCTGGCGGTCGTGACTGCTGCAGCAGTACTCGGCGTCAGCGGGTTCGCTCAGGCGGGTGCAACCCTGGATGCAGTGCAGAAGAAAGGTTTCGTGCAATGTGGCGTGAGCGACGGTCTGCCGGGCTTCTCGGTTCCGGATGCTACCGGCAAGATCCTCGGGATCGACGCTGACGTCTGCCGTGCCGTGGCTGCCGCCGTTTTCGGCGACGCCAACAAGGTCAAGTTCAGCCAGTTGAACGCCAAAGAGCGTTTCACTGCGCTGCAGTCCGGCGAGATCGACATCCTCTCGCGCAACACCACCATGACCAGCTCCCGTGATGCCGGCATGGGCCTGAAATTCCCGGGCTTCATCACTTACTACGACGGCATCGGCTTTCTGGTAAACAACAAGCTGGGCGTGAAAAGTGCCAAGGAACTGGACGGTGCAACCATCTGCATCCAGGCCGGTACCACCACCGAGCTGAACGTTTCCGACTACTTCCGCGGCAACGGTCTGAAATACACCCCGATCACTTTCGACACCTCCGATGAAAGCGCCAAGTCGCTGGAATCCGGTCGTTGCGACGTGCTGACCTCCGACAAGTCCCAGCTGTTCGCTCAGCGCAGCAAGCTGGCGTCGCCGAAGGACTACGTGGTTCTGCCGGAAACCATTTCCAAAGAACCTCTGGGCCCGGTCGTACGTAATGGCGACGACGAGTGGCTGGCCATCGTTCGTTGGGTTGGCTACGCGCTGCTCAACACCGAAGAAGCCGGCATCACTTCGAAGAACGTCGAAGCTGAAGCCAAGTCGACCAAAAACCCGGACGTCGCCCGTATGCTCGGCGCTGACGGCGAATACGGCAAAGACCTGAAACTGCCGAAAGACTGGGTTGTGCAGATCGTCAAGCAAGTCGGCAACTACGGTGAAATCTTCGAGAAAAACCTCGGCAAGAGCACTCCGCTGGAAATCGACCGTGGCCTGAACGCCCTGTGGAACAACGGCGGCATTCAGTACGCACCACCAGTGCGCTAATGGTTCTATCGCCCGGCGGGCCAACCGCCGGGTGATGTTCTTGTTCCATTTCTTCCGGGGCACTTCATGCAAAATTCAATCGGCGCACCAAAGCAGAGGCTCAGCCTCAGCGATCCACGAGTGCGTGCGTGGCTATTCCAGATCATCACCGTTGTGGCGGTGGTCTCGCTGGGCTGGTACTTGTTCGACAACACGCAAACCAACCTTCAGCACCGGGGCATTACCTCCGGTTTCAGCTTTCTGGAGCGCAGTGCCGGATTCGGCATCGCTCAACACCTGATCGACTACACCGAAGCGGACAGCTATGCCCGTGTCTTCGTCATCGGTCTGCTCAACACCCTGTTGGTGACAGTGATCGGCGTGGTTCTGGCGACGATCCTCGGTTTCATCATCGGCGTGGCGCGGCTGTCGCAGAACTGGATCATTGCCAAACTGGCGACGGTGTATGTGGAAGTTTTCCGCAACATTCCGCCGCTGCTGCAAATCCTGTTCTGGTACTTCGCGGTGTTCCTGACCATGCCGGGGCCGCGTAACAGCCATAACTTCGGCGATACCTTTTTCGTCAGCAGCCGTGGCCTGAACATGCCGGCTGCACTGGCAGCCGACGGTTTCTGGGCATTCGTGATCAGCATCGTGCTGGCCATCGTCGGCATCGTGCTGATGTGCCGCTGGGCCAACAAACGTTTCGAAGAAACCGGCGTACCGTTTCACAAGTTCTGGGTCGGTCTGGCGATTCTGCTGGTGATCCCGACCTTGTGCGCGCTGATCTTCGGCGCTCCGCTGCATTGGGAAATGCCTGAGCTCAAGGGCTTCAACTTTGTCGGCGGCTGGGTATTGATCCCGGAACTGCTGGCGTTGACCCTGGCCCTGACCGTGTACACCGCAGCGTTCATCGCTGAAATCGTGCGTTCCGGGATCAAGTCGGTCAGCCACGGGCAGACCGAAGCGGCGCGTTCGCTCGGCCTGCGCAACGGCCCGACCCTGCGCAAGGTGATAATCCCGCAAGCGCTGCGCGTGATCATTCCGCCGCTGACCAGCCAATACCTGAACCTGGCGAAAAACTCTTCGCTGGCGGCCGGTATCGGTTATCCGGAAATGGTTTCGCTGTTCGCGGGCACCGTGCTCAACCAGACCGGTCAGGCCATCGAAGTGATTGCGATCACCATGAGCGTGTACCTGGCAATCAGTATCAGCATTTCCCTGCTGATGAACTGGTACAACAAGCGCATTGCGCTGATCGAGCGGTAAGGAAAAGCGCATGAGTACTCATACTTTCAAACCCGACATGCCTCCACCGAACAGCAGCATCGGGGTGGTTGCGTGGATGCGCGCGAACATGTTCTCCAGCTGGCTCAACACCTTGCTGACGCTGTTCGCGTTCTATCTGATCTACCTCGTCGTGCCACCGATCCTCAGCTGGGCGATTGTCGACGCGAACTGGGTCGGCACCACCCGCGCCGACTGCACCAAGGAAGGCGCGTGCTGGGTGTTCATTCAGCAGCGTTTCGGCCAGTTCATGTACGGCTATTACCCGACCGAACTGCGCTGGCGCGTCGACCTGACCGTGTGGCTGGCGGTCATTGGCGCAGCGCCACTGTTCATTTCGCGGATGCCGCGCAAAGCGGTCTACGGCCTGAGCTTCCTGGTGTTGTATCCAATCATCGCCTTCACCTTGCTGCATGGCGGTTTCGGTCTGACCACCGTGCCGACGAGCCAGTGGGGCGGCCTGATGCTGACCCTGGTGATCGCCACGGTTGGTATCGCCGGAGCATTGCCGCTGGGCATCGTGCTGGCGCTGGGACGGCGTTCGAACATGCCGGCGATTCGTGTGGTCTGCGTGACCTTCATCGAATTCTGGCGCGGCGTGCCGTTGATCACGGTGCTGTTCATGTCCTCGGTGATGCTGCCGCTGTTCCTGCCCGAAGGGATGAACTTCGACAAGCTGCTGCGGGCGCTGATCGGGGTGATTCTGTTCCAGTCGGCCTACGTCGCCGAAGTGGTACGCGGTGGTCTGCAAGCGATCCCCAAAGGTCAGTACGAAGCGGCTGCGGCGATGGGCCTCGGTTACTGGCGTTCGATGGGTCTGGTGATTCTGCCGCAAGCCCTGAAGCTGGTGATCCCCGGCATCGTCAACACGTTCATTGCGCTGTTCAAGGACACCAGCCTTGTGATCATCATCGGCCTCTTTGACCTGCTCAACAGCGTCAAACAAGCCGCTGCCGATCCGAAATGGCTGGGCATGGCCACCGAAGGCTACGTGTTCGCCGCCCTGGTGTTCTGGATTTTCTGTTTTGGTATGTCGCGCTATTCCATGCATCTGGAACGCAAGCTCGACACTGGCCACAAGCGTTAGGAGTTCTCTGTAAATGAGCGAAGCAATCAAAAAGCCTGTGGGTCCGGAAGGCATCATCCAGATGCAGGGCGTGAACAAGTGGTACGGCCAGTTTCACGTGCTCAAAGACATCAATCTCAACGTCAAGCAGGGCGAGCGTATCGTCCTGTGCGGCCCGTCGGGTTCCGGCAAATCGACGACGATTCGTTGCCTCAATCGTCTGGAAGAACATCAGCAGGGCCGCATCGTTGTCGATGGCGTGGAACTGACCAACGACCTCAAGCAAATCGAAGCGATCCGCCGCGAAGTCGGCATGGTGTTCCAGCACTTCAACCTGTTCCCGCACCTGACCATTTTGCAGAACTGCACCCTGGCGCCGATGTGGGTACGCAAGATGCCCAAGCGCAAGGCCGAGGAAATCGCCATGCATTACCTGGAGCGCGTACGCATTCCGGAGCAGGCGCATAAGTACCCGGGGCAACTGTCCGGCGGTCAGCAGCAGCGTGTGGCAATCGCCCGCGCCCTGTGCATGAAACCGAAAATCATGCTGTTCGATGAACCGACTTCAGCGCTCGATCCAGAGATGGTGAAGGAAGTGCTCGACACCATGATCGGTCTGGCGGAAGACGGCATGACCATGCTCTGCGTAACCCACGAAATGGGCTTCGCCCGCACCGTGGCCAACCGCGTGATCTTCATGGACAAGGGCGAGATCGTTGAGCAGGCTGCGCCGAACGACTTCTTCGATAATCCGCAGAATGAGCGGACGAAGTTGTTCTTGAGTCAGATTCTGCATTGATGGTTTATGTGTAAAAAACCAACCCGGCCACGTGCCGGGTTGGTTTTTTGGAATCTCAGGAGACGGAAAGGGATTCCTGTTCTTTATGGATGGTGTGCTTGAACGCCCCTCTCAGATCAGCCCCTTCGGCCAAGACTCTCGCATCGGCTAGCAAGTGTGGATAGCGATCCAGCAAGCGCATCAGAAGCATCAGCGCTTTTGGTGGTAATAATTCGCCACGCTCGTACCTTGAGAAGGCGTTGTGGCCACCGCCTGACAGTAACTGCACAGTTTCTTTTTGCGTGAGGTGCAGTTTGCGACGGATACGCTTCATCTCGGCACCGATCATCTGTCGAGCAGCGATCACCAGCTCGTCACCAGCGTCCGTATAACGTTCCGCACTGTCGGTATTGTCATCCCACTCGACTTCCCCGCATTGCTGACATTCCCAGCCAGCAAGATCATCTATACGCCGCTCCATGCCTTTGACACTGATGGTTTCGCCACGACCTTCGAAATGTCTCATTCCCTCGCGCGCGCCGCAGCTGCAGCATTGTCGGGTTTTCATGGGTTTCTCTCCTTGAAGGAGATTACCGGAGGACCACCGCCGGGGCGGTAAGTCACCTTGATGTAAATCTCCAGGTCTTTTGAGTTGACGTGATACACGTCGTGCCAGACTCGATGGTTGTCGTAAGTAGTCATCGATTTGTACAACATCCCTTGCTGTAACTCGAAAATGATCTCCCGCATCTCTCTGTGGCTGAAGCCAAGATCCAAACCGGTTTTTTCCGAAGATCTGGTAAAGGCTCTTTTTCCAAGCCGCCTCACCTCAGACTTGATCACCGCCAAGTCGTAATGGGGTGTTTTCTTTTCCATAAGAAACCAAAACCCTGTCCCTGAAATTACCCTCAAAGGGTAATTTTGACCAATCGAAAATGCCGCTCCATGTGTCTCGATTGACCCTAGGTGGTTGCCGTCCTACACGGGTCTGACTACCATGTCAGAAAATTCATCCTATGATTGGATGAAAGGGCGGGACTCATGTCGGAAATTTCTCCTTTGATAAAGCGATCCTTGGTCGATCAGGCCCTGGATCAACTGCGTCAACGCATCAACAGCGGTGCCTGGCAGGTAGGCGAGCGCTTGCCGACCGAGCCCGAGCTGTGTGCCGAACTGGGCATCAGCCGCAACACGGTGCGCGAGGCGATGCGCGTGCTGGCGTTTTCCGGATTGATCGAAATTCGCCAGGGTGACGGCAGTTATCTGCGCGCGCTGGTGGATCCGCTGGATACGCTCAAGGCGCTGTCGCGTTGCTCGCTGGAGCAGGCGCGGGAAACCCGGCACATCCTTGAGGTCGAGGCCATCGGTCTGGCAGCGTTGCGCCGCACCGACGAAGACCTCGTCGCATTGCGCGAGGCCCTCGGGACCAGCGGCAGCCACTACCACGGTGATCTCGACACCTACATCGCCTGCGATCTGGTGTTTCATCGCCGGTTGGTCGACGCCGCGCACAACCCCACGCTCAGCGAGCTGTATCGCTATTTCTCCAGCATTGTCGGCGCACAACTGCGCCAGACCCTGAACATCGTCCCGCGCCGTCAGGAAGTGTTCGATCTGCACATCGAGTTGCTCGATGCGGTCGAGCAACGCGACCCGGAACGGGCCAAAGCCTTATCGAGGCAGTTGATCAATGAACCTTGAAACCGAGAAGTCCATGCCCCGCCACGAGATATCCACAACGCCTAAACGCCCCTCGGAGCTTGAAGAGCTGCTGATCGACGCCGAGGCCGATGATGAGCAAGTGCAGCAGAGCCCGCCGCGGGTGCGCAGGCCCTGGCTGTTGCTGCTGGGATTGATTCTGGTCGCGTTGAATCTGCGCCCGGCGCTGTCGAGCATGGCGCCGCTGCTCAGCGATGTATCGAAGAGTCTCGGCTTGTCGGCGGCGCAGGCCGGTTTGCTGACGACGTTGCCGGTTCTTTGCCTCGGTTTGTTCGCCCCGCTGGCGCCGATTCTGGCGCGACGCTTTGGTGCCGAGCGGGTGGTCCTGGGAATTCTGCTGACCTTGGCCGGTGGCATTATCTTGCGCAGCCATTTCGGTGAAATCGGCCTGTTCGCCGGCAGTGTGCTGGGTGGTGCGAGCATTGGCATCGTCGGCGTATTGCTGCCGGGCATCGTCAAGCGCGACTTTGCCAAACATGCCGGCACCATGACCGGCGTGTACACCATGGCGTTGTGCCTGGGCGCGGCAATGGCGGCGGGTTCGAGCGTGCCGTTGAGCGAGCACTTCGGTGGAAGCTGGACGATCGGGTTGGGCTTTTGGGTGATTCCTGCGCTGGTGGCGGCGTTGTTCTGGTTACCGCAAGTGGGGCCGAAACACGGCGCGCACAATGTCGCTTATCGGGTGCGCGGCCTGCTGCGCGATCCGCTGGCCTGGCAGGTAACGTTGTACATGGGCCTGCAATCGTCGCTGGCCTACATCGTATTCGGCTGGTTGCCGTCGATTCTGATCGGTCGCGGTCTGACGCCGACCCAAGCCGGCCTGGTGCTGTCCGGTTCGGTGATCATCCAGCTCGCCAGTTCGCTGGCCGCACCGTGGCTGGCCACCCGGGGCAAGGATCAGCGTCTGGCCATCGTCGTGGTCATGGCGCTGACCCTCGGTGGCCTGTTCGGGTGCCTGTACGCGCCGATCGACGGCCTGTGGGGTTGGGCAATTCTGCTGGGCCTGGGGCAGGGCGGAACGTTCAGCCTGGCGTTGACCCTGATCGTTCTGCGTTCGCGCGATTCCCATGTGGCGGCGAACCTCTCGAGCATGTCCCAGGGCTTCGGCTATACGCTGGCGTCGATGGGCCCTTTCGCGGTTGGTGTGGTGCACGACTGGACCGGCGGCTGGAATGCGCTCGGCTGGATTTTCGGCATCATTGGTGCTGGCGCGATCCTCGCCGGGCTTGGCGCCGGGAGAGCGCTGTACGTGCAGGTCGAGAGCGAGAAAATCTGAGTTCTGCAGGAGCTGCGGCACGCTGCGATCCTTTGACTGTGATTCGTTTAAAAAATCAAAATCAAAAGATCGCAGCGTGCCGCAGCTCCTACAGGGGTTTTCTGTGCATGCAAGCGATGCCGATAGTGTTTCTCCGCCCGGCAGATTATGGTGCTGGCAATCTGTACCTCTTTTTTGGAGATTGTCTTGAGCGAAGCCAACAGCGCGGTGATTACCCGTTTCTACGAAGCCTTTCAACGCCTCGATGCCGAGGCTATGGCCGCCTGCTACACCGACGATGTGGTGTTCAGCGATCCGGCGTTCGGCGAACTGCGCGGGCGTGATGCCGGCGACATGTGGCGCATGCTCACCACCCGCGCCAAAGACTTTTCGCTGACCTTCGACAACGTCCGCACCGATGAGCGCAGCGGCGGCGCGCACTGGGTGGCAACGTATCTGTT
Source organism: Pseudomonas fluorescens (assembly GCF_900636825.1). Taxonomy (NCBI): domain Bacteria; kingdom Pseudomonadati; phylum Pseudomonadota; class Gammaproteobacteria; order Pseudomonadales; family Pseudomonadaceae; genus Pseudomonas; species Pseudomonas fluorescens. The sequence continues at coordinate 1,152,458 of NZ_LR134318.1, forward strand.
CAGCCAGACCGGCAATGTCGTGATCAATGATATCCAGGCGCACTTTGTCTTCCGTGACGGCAAGATTTGCGAGCACCGCGACCATTTCGATCTGTGGCGCTGGTCGCGTCAGGCCCTGGGTTTCAAAGGCTTGTTGCTGGGCTGGACGCCGCTGGTGCGCAACGCCGTTCGTGCGCAGGCGCGCAAGGGACTGAAGGCATTTCAGGCTGGTCGCTGATAATATCGCGGTCTGTTTCCTACACGTCTTGATCCCGAAGTGACCAGCCTTAGCGAAAAATCCGTCGATGTCGCCGAACCGGTGAGCAAGTCCTGGTTCGTCTACCTCGTTCGCGCAGCCAACGGTTCGCTGTACTGCGGAATCAGCGACGATCCGCTGCGTCGCTTCGCCAAACATCAAAGCGGCAAAGGCGCGCGGTTTTTTCTGTCCAGTCCGGCGATGGCGCTCGTTTATACAGAACGCTGCCGCGACAAAAGCGATGCACTGCGGCAGGAACGGCTGATCAAAAAACTCAAGAAGAGCGCCAAGGAATGCCTGGTCGCCTCTTATCAATCTGACTGATTGGTTCCCATCAGGCAGATCTGTAGGCTGCCAGGCCAATGCACGCTAAGCTGCCGGTTCACTTTCCAGCGGCGGAGCCGAGCATGTCCGAGTTGATTCTGCACCATTACCCGACCTCTCCCTTCGCTGAGAAGGCCCGCTTGCTGCTCGGCTTCAAAGGCTTGTCGTGGCGCTCGGTGCATATCTCGCCAGTGATGCCCAAACCGGATCTGACCGCGCTGACCGGTGGCTATCGCAAAACCCCAGTGCTGCAGATCGGTGCGGACATCTATTGCGACACGGCGCTGATCGCGCGACGCCTTGAACAGAAAAAAGCCTTGCCGGCGTTTTTCCCCGAAGGCCAGGAAATGACCAGCGCAAGTTTCGCTGCATGGGCCGACTCGGTGGTGTTTCAGCACGCCGTGAGCCTGGTGTTCCAGCCGGAATCGGTGGCGGTGCGTTTTGGCAAGTTGCCGCCCGAAGCGATCAAGGCCTTTCTCGCCGACCGCGCCGGACTGTTCAGTGGTGGCAGTGCGACCCGGCTGAGCGCCGAGCAGGCCAAGCATCAGTGGCCGACGATCATGGCTCGATTGGAGCAGCAATTGCAGCGCGAGCAGGGGGACTTCCTGTTCGGTGAGCCGTCGATTGCCGACTTCGCGCTGGCGCACCCGCTGTGGTTCCTCAAGGCCACCCATGTAACCGCGCCGCTGGTGGATGAATACCCGGCAGTGTCGGCGTGGCTGGGTCGGGTACTTGGTTTCGGCCACGGTGCGGCGAGCGAGATGTCTTCGGAAGAGGCGCTGCAGGTCGCACGGAATGCGACACCGGCGGCATTGCCCGGCGAGCAGTTCGTTGATCCGAACGGTTTCAAAGCGGGGCAGCAAGTGGCGATTGCGGCGATCGATTACGGCGTCGATCCGGTGGTGGGCGAGCTTCTGTTTGCCGGCAGCGAGGAGTTGATCATCCGCCGAGAAGACGAACGTGGCGGCGTGGTGCATGTGCATTTCCCACGCTTTGGTTTCCGTATCGAAGCCAGATAACAGCAAAAGATCGCAGCCTGCGGCAGCTCCTGCATGAGACTTGTGTAGGAGCTGCTACAGGCTGCGATCTTTTGATCTTGCTGTTACTTCAGCGCGGCGAGAATCTCGTCCGGGTCAAACCCGCGAATCAACGTGCCGTTGACATCAATCAACGGAATCCCGCGCCCACCCAATGCCTCGTAAGCCTTGCGCGCCTCGGCATCCTTCTCGATATCGTATTCTTTGAACGCAATCCCCTTGCTGTCGAGAAAGCGCTTGGTCTGTTTGCAGTAACCGCACCAGTCGGTGGCGTAAAGCACAACGCTGGCCCGCGCCCGCGTCTGCTCCGAGACCATTTGCGAGGGGTTGAACACTCGCTCGATCTTGCCCCAGTTCTGATAGACCACGACCACCAGCAGAACCAGCGCCACTTTCTTCAATACGTTGCCGAGCATCAATTGCGGCGCTTCAACTGATCGGTCAGGGAAGTTGGCAGCCCCTTAATGATCAGGGTGCCGTTTTCTTCGTCGTACTCGATTTTCGAACCCAGCAAGTGCGCTTCGAAACTGATCGACAGACCCTCGGCGCGACCGGTGAAGCGACGGAATTGATTGAGGGTGCGTTTATCCGCCGGAATTTCCGGCGACAGGCCGTAATCCTTGTTGCGAATGTGATCGTAAAAGGCCTTCGGGCGTTCTTCATCGATCAGCTCCGAAAGTTCTTCCAGGCCCATCGGTTCGCCAAGCTTGGCCTGGCTGCTGGCGTAATCCACCAAAGTCTTGGTTTTCTCGCGAGCGGAGTCTTCCGGCAAGTCCTCACTCTCGACGAAGTCGCTGAAGGCCTTGAGCAGCGTGCGCGTTTCGCCCGGGCCGTCGACACCTTCCTGACAGCCGATGAAATCGCGGAAGTATTCCGACACCTTCTTGCCGTTCTTGCCTTTGATGAACGAGATGTACTGCTTGGACTGTTTGTTGTTCTGCCACTCGGAAACGTTGATCCGCGCGGCCAGGTGCAGCTGTCCGAGGTCCAGATGGCGCGACGGGGTTACGTCCAGTTCATCGGTCACCGCGACGCCTTCGCTGTGGTGCAACAGGGCGATCGCCAGATAGTCGGTCATGCCTTGCTGATAATGAGCGAACAGCACGTGACCGCCGACTGACAGGTTGGATTCTTCCATCAGTTTTTGCAGATGCTCGACCGCCACTTTGCTGAACGCGGTGAAGTCCTTGCCGCCGTCCATGTATTCCTTCAGCCATCCGCTGAACGGGAATGCGCCGGACTCCGGATGGAACAGACCCCAGGCTTTGCCCTGTTTGGCGTTGTAGCTTTCGTTGAGGTCGGCGAGCATGTTCTCGATGGCTGCGGACTCAGCCAGTTCAGAGTCACGGGCGTGCAGAACTGCGGGCGTGCCGTCGGGTTTTTTGTCGATCAGGTGGACGATGCAATGACGGATCGGCATGGGCTTCTCGGCTGTTGGATGGGAGGAGGGCAGGCTCCCCCGAAAAAGCGCCCAGTGTACCCGAATCTCTATCCGAGGCTCTGCGCAGGAGCTGCCGGAGGCTGCTAACTTTTGATCTTGTTTTCCAACATACAAAGTCCAAAGATCGCAGCCTTTGGCAGCTCCTACGGGAGGGGCCAGGGCTTAAATCGGGGCAAGTGGCCGGCCTTATGCAGTTTTTTCCCGATTTAGAGCAATAAAGCTGACCAAATGGGTAGCTAGAAGCGGATATTTCCTTGTCGCTGTGCTAGTTTTGCCCGGTCTTACGCGAAGTCACTGCGTTAAGCGTGCATTCAGCATTTGTCAGGTCGAACCAAACCCTGATTTCGGTATCTATAACCCGACTCGTCGTGGTTATCGCCGAGGGTGCCAGATCCAGAAGATCGGGCTCGATGGCTGACACTGCACTCTGCAATCCACATGAATTTGATAGGGAAGGAACACTACATGGCTCTTACTAAAGACCAACTGATCGCCGACATCGCTGAAGCTATCGACGCGCCGAAAACCACCGCGCGTAACGCTCTGGACCAACTGGGCCAAATCGTTGCTGATCAGCTGGAAAACGGCGGCGAAATCACCTTGCCAGGTATCGGCAAGCTGAAAGTGACCGAGCGTCCTGCCCGCACCGGCCGTAACCCTTCGACTGGCGCTGCCATCGAAATCCCTGCCAAGAAAGTGATCAAGCTGGTTGTGGCCAAAGGCCTGACCGACGCTGTGAACAAGTAAGACGCAGCGATAAAAAAACCGTGCACCGGAGTGATCCGGGCACGGTTTTTTTGTGTCTGCGATTTCTTGATGTCACTAAGGTCTTTGTGGGTGTACGTCCCGTAGGAGCTGCCAAAGGCTGCGATCTTTTGATTTTGTTTTGACCATCAAGATCAAAAGATCGCAGCGTGCCGCAGCTCCTACAGGATAAGCGTAATCAGCGAACCCAGCGCTCGCGCCGCCAGATCTGCTGCTCGGATTTGGTCTGGAACGTCCAGGCGACAAAGCGGCTCTGCTTCTGTCCCTGAGACATCTCCACCACCTGGCTCTCCAGCACGCCAGCCTTCTTCAGTGCGGTCTCGATTGCCGGCAGATTCGAAGCCTTCGACACCAGCGTGCTGAACCACAACACCTTGTGCTGGAAGTTCGCGCTTTCGGCGATCAGTTGCGTCACGAATCGCGCTTCACCGCCTTCACACCACAGCTCGGCCGATTGCCCGCCGAAGTTGAGCACCGGCAGCTTGCGTTTCGGATCGGCCTTGCCCAGGGCGCGCCACTTGCGCTCGCTGCCCTTGGTCGCTTCTTCCATCGAGGCATGAAACGGCGGATTGCACATGGTCAGATCAAAACGCTCGCCCGGTTCCAGCAGACCGATCAGGATGTGCTTGCGGTTTTCCTGCTGGCGCAACTGAATGACTTTGCTCAGGTCGTTGGACTGGACGATAGCCTTGGCGGCGGCAACGGCCGTCGGATCGATCTCCGAGCCGAGGAAATGCCAGCGGTATTCGCTGTTGCCGATCAGCGGATAAACGCAGTTGGCGCCCATGCCGATGTCCAGCACATTGACGATCGCGCCACGCGGCACCTTGCCGTCGTTCATGCTCGCCAGCAGGTCGGCGAGAAAATGCACGTAATCGGCACGCCCCGGAACAGGCGGGCAGAGGTAGTCCGCCGGAATATCCCAATGCTGAATGCCATAAAACGACTTGAGCAGCGCCCGGTTGAACACGCGCACCGCATCGGGGCTGGCGAAGTCGATGCTTTCCTTGCCGTAGGGATTGGTGATTACGAACTTCGCCAGCTCCGGCGTGGTTTTGATCAGCGCCGGGAAGTCGTAACGACCCTGATGGCGGTTGCGCGGATGCAGGCTGGCCTTTTCACGCGGCTCGGCAGTTTTGGCCGGGGACGCGGCGTCAGGCTTCTTGCGCGCAGGTTTGGGAGTGCGGGGGGCGTTCATGGGCGTGATCGATTCGGGTATGGCTGAAAGTGGCGGGTATTGTCCCACATCTGAAGGTCACACGCCGAACCCCTGTAGGAGCTGCCGGAGGCTGCGATCTTTTGATTTTGATTTCAGAAGCAAGATCAAAAGATCGCAGCCTTTGGCAGCTCCTACAGGGGAAATGTGGAAGGAATAAAAAAGGGAGGCCACTTGGGCCTCCCTTTTATATTGGCGATCTGCCGTTACAGACTGGCAATCCGCGCATGTTGCTCCGCCAGTTTGCCCAAGGCCTGTTCGGCCTCGGCCAGTTTGGCGCGTTCTTTCTCGATGACTTCGGCCGGGGCCTTGTCGACGAAGCCGGCGTTGGACAACTTGCCGCCAACCCGTTGGACTTCGCCCTGCAGACGCAGGATTTCCTTGTCCAGGCGCGCCAGTTCGGCGCCTTTGTCGATCAGACCGGCCATCGGCACCAGCACTTCCATCTCGCCAACCAGAGCGGTGGCGGACAGCGGTGCTTCTTCGCCAGCCTGCAGAACAGTGATCGATTCCAGACGCGCCAGTTTCTTCAGCAGTGCTTCGTTCTCGGTCAGACGACGCTGGTCTTCAGCGCTGACGTTCTTCAGGTAGATCGGCAATGGCTTGCCTGGGCCGATGTTCATTTCGCCACGGATGTTGCGCGTGCCGAGCATCAGTTCCTTGAGCCATTCGATGTCGTCTTCGGCGGCCGGATCAATGCGTTCTTCGTTGGCCACCGGCCAAGGTTGCAGCATGATCGTCTTGCCCTGAATGCCGGCCAGCGGCGCGATGCGCTGCCAGATTTCTTCAGTGATGAACGGCATGAACGGGTGCGCCAGACGCAGCGCCACTTCCAGCACGCGTACCAGCGTACGGCGGGTGCCGCGCTGGCGTTCAATCGGCGCGTTCTCGTCCCACAGCACTGGCTTGGACAGTTCCAGGTACCAGTCGCAGTACTGGTTCCAGATGAACTCGTACAGCGCTTGCGCCGCGAGGTCGAAACGGAACTGATCGAGTTGGCGGGTCACTTCGGCTTCGGTGCGTTGCAGCTGCGAAATGATCCAGCGATCCGCCAGCGACAGCTCGTACGCCTCGCCGTTCTGGCCGCAATCTTCGCCCTTGTCCAGAACATAACGCGCGGCGTTCCAGATCTTGTTGCAGAAGTTGCGGTAGCCTTCGACGCGGCCCATGTCGAACTTGATGTCGCGACCGGTCGAAGCCAGCGAGCAGAAAGTGAAGCGCAAGGCGTCGGTGCCGTAGCTGGCGATGCCGTCGGCGAACTCGTCGCGGGTCTGCTTCTCGATCTTCTTCGCCAGTTTCGGCTGCATCATGCCGGAGGTGCGTTTCTGCACCAGTGCTTCCAGCTCGATACCGTCGATGATGTCCAGCGGATCCAGGACGTTGCCCTTGGATTTGGACATTTTCTGGCCCTGACCATCGCGCACCAGACCGTGTACATAAACGGTCTTGAACGGCACCTGCGGCGTTCCGTCCTCGTTCTTGATCAGGTGCATGGTCAACATGATCATCCGGGCGACCCAGAAGAAAATGATGTCGAAACCCGTCACCAGCACGTCGGTGGAGTGGAATTTCTTCAGGAACTCGGTCTGCTCAGGCCAGCCCAGGGTGGAGAATGTCCACAGGCCCGAACTGAACCAGGTGTCGAGAACGTCGTTGTCCTGTTGCAGCGCAACGTCCGGACCAAGGTTGTTCTTGGCGCGCACTTCGGCTTCGTCGCGACCGACGTAGACCTTGCCCGCCTCGTCGTACCACGCCGGAATACGGTGGCCCCACCACAGCTGACGGCTGATGCACCAATCCTGAATGTCGCGCATCCACGAGAAGTACATGTTTTCGTATTGCTTGGGCACGAACTGGATGCGGCCGTCTTCAACGGCAGCGATCGCAGGCTCGGCCAACGGCTTGGTCGACACATACCACTGGTCGGTCAGCCACGGCTCGATGATGGTGCCGGAGCGGTCGCCTTTCGGGACTTTCAAGCCGTGATCGTTGACGCTGACCAGCAGGCCAGCGGCATCGAACGCAGCCACGATCTGCTTGCGCGCTTCGAAACGCTCGAGACCGGCATATTCAGCAGGGATCTTGCCGTCGATGCTGTCGTTCAGCGTACCGTCGAGGTTGAACACCTGTGCGGCAGGCAGCACGTTGGCGTTCTTGTCGAAGATATTCAGCAGCGGCAGGTTGTGGCGTTTGCCCACTTCGTAGTCGTTGAAATCGTGGGCCGGGGTGATTTTCACGCAACCGGTGCCGAATTCAGGATCGCAGTAATCGTCGGCGATGATCGGGATGCGGCGGCCAACCAGCGGCAGCTCGACAAATTTGCCGATCAGGGATTTGTAGCGCTCATCGTTCGGGTTAACCGCGACGGCGGAATCGCCGAGCATGGTTTCCGGACGGGTCGTCGCGACGATCAGGAAGTCGTTGCCTTCAGCAGTTTTCGCGCCGTCGGCCAGCGGGTATTTCAGGTTCCACAGGAAACCTTTCTCGTCGTGGTTTTCCACTTCGAGGTCGGAGATCGCCGTGTGCAGCTTGGTGTCCCAGTTGACCAGACGCTTGCCGCGGTAGATCAAACCGTCTTCGTGCAGGCGCACGAACGCTTCTTTAACGGCTTCCGAGAGCCCGTCGTCCATGGTGAAACGTTCGCGGCTCCAGTCCACGGACGAGCCGAGTCGACGGATCTGCCGGCTGATGTTACCGCCGGACTGATCTTTCCACTCCCAGACTTTCTCGAGAAATTTCTCGCGGCCCAGATCGTGACGATTCTGGCCAGTGGCTTCAAGTTGACGCTCCACCAGCATCTGCGTGGCGATACCAGCGTGGTCGGTGCCCGGCTGCCACAGAGTGTTGCGACCCTGCATGCGGCGGAAACGGATCAAGGCGTCCATGATCGCGTTGTTGAAGCCGTGACCCATGTGCAGGCTGCCGGTGACGTTCGGCGGCGGAATCATGATGGTGTAGGAGTCGCCCGCGCCTTGCGGGGCGAAGTAATTCTCGGACTCCCAGGTGTTGTACCAGGAAGTTTCAATGGCGTGCGGCTGGTAGGTCTTATCCATGCGCGGCGGGACCCTATTGGCATTTATTCAGGAAAAGCCGATGAGTATAGCGGGGCATGGAGCCGAGGGCGAGCCGGCGCGCGGGTACGTCAATGTAGGAGCTGCCGAAGGCTGCGATCTTTTGATCTTGTTTTTGTGAAAGCAAAGTCAAAAGATCGCAGCCTTCGGCAGCTCCTACACCTGCGGGTTATTCGTACTGGCTGAGCAGCCGCTCCATTCGCGCATCGAGGCGGCGTTTAATTTCGGTTTCGATGTGCGGAGCGAAATCGTCAATCACGTCTTGCAGGATCAATTGCGCGGCGGCGCGCAGTTCGCTGTCGAGGTGGAGCAGGGCGTCCGGGCCTTTATCAACGGTCGCGGCCGGCTGTGCGGCAGCCGCCGGAACGGCTGGCTGTGACGGTTCGATGGTCGGCGGCTGGTTACCCGGCGAATCGAACAACATCGGAATCTGTTCCTGTTCGCCTTCATCGACCGTGTCGGTCAGCAGTGGCGGTTGCAGGTTGTCATCGCCGAGCAACTGGCGGATCGATTCGAGATCGTCCAGCAGATGTGCGGACTTTTGTTGCGGTTTCGGAGTGTCCATTGGAATGCTCAGAGTCGCTGTAAACGGTGGTCTTGCAGAGGATAGCCCTGTTCCCGGTAGAAACGGAAACTCTCGCGCGCGGCGGCGCGGATCGTCGGGTCTTCGACCACCACTTCCGCTACACGGGCAAATTTGCTGGCGAATGCCGGGACTTTCAAATCGAGATTGACCAGCAAATCCTGATGCTGACCGCAGTCATCGCCCAAGCCCAGCACGATCAAACCATCCGGTTCGCTGTCGGCGAGGCCATGCGGCACGAAGCTTTCGCCCTTGAATGCCCACAGGCGCGCATCGAGGTCTTCACGCTGAGCGGCATCGCTGCAATGCAGATAGATGCGGTGGCCCATGCGCCAGGCTTTTTCGGTGAGCTTGCAGGCAAAATCCAGGCGTGCCGAAGGATCGGCGCTGGGCAGGATATAGAAGTCGACTTTGGTCATTGCGGTTCCAGAGCGGCAAGCGGCGTCACCCGAAAGTGACGCCGCCGCCCATCAGCGGTTTCAGGCTTTGGCGCGATCCAGCAGGTACTGGGTCAACAAAGGCACCGGACGGCCAGTGGCGCCCTTGTCCTTGCCGCCACTGGTCCATGCGGTGCCCGCGATGTCCAGGTGCGCCCAGTTGAGGTTTTTGGTGAAACGCGACAGGAAGCACGCGGCGGTGATGGTGCCGGCCTTCGGGCCACCAATGTTGGCGATGTCGGCGAACGGGCTGTCCAGTTGCTCCTGGTATTCGTCGAACAGCGGCAGTTGCCAGGCGCGGTCGTCGGCGGTCTTGCCGGCGCTGAGCAGTTGCTCGATCAGCTCGTCGTTATTACCGAGCAGGCCAGAGGTGTGGGCGCCCAAGGCGACGACGCAAGCGCCGGTCAGGGTCGCGATGTCGATCACCGCTTGCGGCTTGAAGCGCTCGGCATAGGTCAGCGCGTCGCACAGCACCAGGCGGCCTTCGGCGTCGGTGTTGAGGATTTCCACGGTCTGGCCGCTCATGGTGGTGACGATGTCGCCCGGCCGCGAAGCGTTGCCGCTTGGCATGTTTTCCGCGCAGGCGAGGATGCACACCAGGTTGATCGGCAGTTTCAGCTCAAGCACCGCGCGCAGGGTGCCGAACACCGAGGCCGCGCCGCCCATGTCGTATTTCATTTCATCCATGCCGGCGCCTGGCTTCAGGCTGATGCCGCCGGTGTCGAAAGTGATGCCTTTGCCGACCAGAGCGAACGGCTTCTCGGATTTCTTGCCGCCGTTGTATTGCATGACGATCAGGCGTGGAGGCTGGGCGCTGCCCTGGCCGACGGCATAGAACGAACCCATGCCGAGGGATTTGATCTTCTTCTCGTCGAGCACTTCGACTTTCAGATCCTTGAATTCTTTGCCGAGGCTTTTCGCCTGTTCGCCAAGGAACGTCGGGTGGCAAATGTTCGGCGGCAAGTTACCCAGGTCGCGGGTGAAAGCCATGCCGTTGGCGATCGCGGTGCCATGATTCACGGCGCGCTGTACTTCGGCTTGCGCAGCCTTGATGGTCAGCAGGGTGATTTTCTTCAGGGCGCGCGGTTCGGCTTTCTGGCTCTTGAACTGGTCGAAGGTGTAGCCGCCGTCCACCAGCGATTCCGCCAGCAGACGGGTCTTGCCGTAGCTGTCGCGACCTTTGACGATGACTTCGTCGAGCGCCAGCACGGCGTCGCTGCCACCCAGACCTTTAAGAGTATTGAGAATGCCGGCAACCATTTTGCGGAACGGACGGTCGCCCAGTTCTTCGTCCTTGCCCACGCCGACCAGCAGCACGCGCTCGGCTTTCAGGTTTGGCAGGCTGTGCAGCAGCAGGCTTTGACCGACCTTGCCGGCCAGATCGCCACGCTTGAGTACGACGCTGATCGCACCGCCGCTCAGCTCGTCGACCAGTCTGGCGGCGACACCGAGTTTGCGGCCTTCGCCGACGGCAACCACCAGGGTGGCGGTTTTCAACGTTTCTGGGCTAACGCTTTTTACAACCAGTTCCATGTCCGGATCCCTGAATGAATGGTCAACACGCAGACGGTCGACAGTGTCCGCCGCCATCTGCTTATAGATAGAAGAGGCACAGGCCAAAGCCTGCGACAAGGGCCGCAGTTTGAACCTCGCTCCCCGCGCCTGACAACCCTCGGGTATGCGATCAGCAAAGGATTACAGAGATGGGTGAGTGTGCGCAGTGACAGGCGCCCCCAATCACAGGATAATGCCGCATCTTTTTTCGACGGCTCTGCGTTGCGGGCCGGTCGATGTGTTTGCTTGTTTGGCCGCCTTAGCCTGACAACCCTGGAGTGTCTGGTTTGATCGTCTTCCGTTATCTGTCCCGCGAAGTCCTGTTGACCCTCAGCGCCGTGAGTGCCGTGCTGCTGGTCATCATCATGAGCGGTCGCTTCATCAAATATCTCGCTCAGGCCGCCGCCGGCCAGCTCGATCCGGGCTCGCTGTTCCTGATCATGGGTTTCCGCCTGCCGGGTTTCCTGCAGTTGATCCTGCCGCTGGGCCTGTTCCTCGGGATCCTGCTGGCTTACGGTCGCCTGTATCTCGAAAGCGAAATGACTGTGCTTTCGGCCACCGGCATGAGCCAGCAGAAGCTGTTTCGCATGACGTTGTTTCCGGCGACCCTGGTGTCGCTGGTGGTGGCATGGCTGAGCCTCGGCCTCGCCCCGCAAGGTGCCAACCAGTTCCAGCTGCTGCTGAACAAACAGGATGCCCTGACTGAATTCGACACGCTCGAACCGGGGCGTTTTCAGGCGCTGCGTGATGGCACCCGGGTGACCTACACCGAAACGTTGAGTGACGATCGCGTCAATCTGGGCGGTGTTTTCATCTCGCAGAAAAATCTCGGTGCCGATCAGAAGGACCGCGGGATTTCCGTGCTGGTAGCGGAGAAGGGCCGTCAGGAAGTGCGTCCGGATGGGACCCGTTACCTGATTCTCGACAACGGCTACCGCTATGACGGCAGTCCGGGGCAGGCCGATTACCGGGCGATCCATTACGAATTTTATGGCGTGCAGTTGCCAAAACCGGACGTCAGCGAAGAAGTCACGGATCGTGACGCGATGCCGACTTCCTCGCTTCTGGGCAGCGACGACATTCGCTCCCGCACTGAACTGCAATGGCGTCTCTCCCTGCCGCTGTTGGTATTCATCGTCACTCTGATGGCGGTGCCGCTGTCGCGGGTGAACCCGCGTCAGGGGCGTTTCCTCAAGTTGCTGCCGGCGATTCTTCTTTATATGGCTTACCTGACCATTCTGATTGCCGCGCGTGGCGCCCTTGAAAAAGGCAAGATTCCTCCGGCCCTTGGCTTGTGGTGGGTGCACGCGATCTTCCTGATCATCGGGCTCGGTCTGCTTTATTGGGAGCCGATACGGTTGAAGATGGCCAGCCGTCGCTCTGCAGCGCTGGAGGTGGCCCGTGGTTAAACTCGACCGCTACATCGGCAGCAGCGTGTTCATGGCGATCATCGCCGTGCTGGCGATCATTCTCGGTCTGGCGACCCTGTTTGCCTTCATCGATGAAATGGGCGACGTCAGCGATACCTATACCCTGGTCGATGTGCTGAGCTTCGTGTTTCTGACCGCGCCGCGTCGTCTTTACGAGATGTTGCCGATGGCAGCATTGATCGGCTGCCTGATCGGCCTCGGCAGTCTGGCCAGCAGCAGTGAGCTGACGGTCATGCGCGCGGCTGGCGTTTCCATCGGCCGTATCGTCTGGGCGGTGATGAAGCCGATGCTGGTGCTGATGCTGGCCGGTGTGCTGATCGGCGAATACGTCGCGCCGGCCACCGAAAGCATGGCTCAGGCCAATCGCTCGCTGGCGCAAGGCAGCGGTGATGCGCAAAGCGCCAAGCACGGCATGTGGCACCGCCAGGGTGACGAGTTCATCCACATCAACGCCGTGCAGCCCAATGGCCTGCTTTATGGCGTGACGCGTTATCGCTTCGACAAAGAGCGCCACCTGCTCAGCTCGAGCTTCGCCAAAAAGGCGGAATTCGACGTCGATCACTGGCAGCTCACCGACGTGGCAACCACGGTTTTCCATGAGCGCAGCACCGAAGTGGTGAACACTCCGGCGGAGCGCTGGGATGTATCGCTCAGCCCGCAATTGCTCAGCACGGTGGTCATGGCCCCGGAATCGCTGTCGATCAGCGGGCTGTGGGGGTACATCCACTACCTGTCCGAGCAAGGCCTGAGCAATGGTCGTTACTGGCTGGCGTTTTGGGTCAAGGTGTTGCAGCCGCTGGTCACTGCCGCACTGGTGTTGATGGCGATCTCGTTCATCTTCGGGCCGCTGCGTTCGGTGACCCTCGGTCAGCGGGTATTTACCGGCGTGCTGGTGGGCTTCACCTTCCGTATCGTCCAGGATCTGCTCGGCCCGTCGAGTCTGGTCTTCGGCTTTTCGCCACTGTTCGCGGTGCTGGTGCCGGCCGCGGTCTGTGCGCTGGCTGGCCTCTGGTTGCTGCGACGAGCCGGTTGATGCAACTCGATTCAGCCAGGTTTTGAACCTCGAAAACGCCTCGGTCGACAGACCGGGGCGTTTTTGCATGCAATCCGGGTGACAGGCGAACGTGACGCTTGCGCCGTGTATCAGGTACAATTCCCGGCTATTTTTCGGCGGGCCATGCCTGCAGCCTTTTTGAGTGTTGATCCGTGAGTGATTTGAGTCATATCCGCAATTTCTCCATCATCGCCCACATTGACCATGGCAAGTCGACGCTGGCCGATCGCTTCATCCAGATGTGCGGCGGCCTGGCCGAGCGTGAAATGGAAGCCCAGGTACTGGATTCCATGGACCTGGAACGTGAACGCGGGATCACCATCAAGGCCCACAGCGTCACCCTCTATTACACGGCCAAAGACGGCATCAAGTACCAGCTGAACTTCATTGACACCCCCGGCCACGTTGACTTCACCTACGAAGTCAGCCGTTCGCTGGCCGCGTGTGAAGGGGCTTTGCTGGTGGTCGACGCGGGTCAGGGCGTTGAAGCCCAGTCCGTGGCCAACTGCTACACCGCAATCGAGCAGGGCCTTGAGGTCATGCCGGTGCTCAACAAGATCGATCTGCCGCAGGCCGATCCTGATCGCGTGAAAGACGAAATCGAAAAGATCATCGGCATCGATGCCACCGACGCCGTGACCTGCAGTGCCAAGACCGGCCTGGGTGTCGACGAAGTGCTCGAGCGTCTGGTGCACACCATTCCTGCGCCGACCGGCAACATCGAAGATCCGCTGCAAGCGTTGATCATCGACTCCTGGTTCGACAACTACCTGGGCGTTGTCTCCTTGGTGCGCGTACGCCACGGTCGCGTGAAGAAGGGCGACAAGATCCTCGTCAAGTCCACCGGCAAGATCCATCTGGTCGACAGCGTGGGCGTGTTCAATCCGAAACACACCGCGACCACAGACCTGAAAGCCGGCGAAGTAGGCTTCATCATCGCCAGCATCAAGGACATTCATGGTGCGCCGGTCGGCGACACCCTGACCCTGGCCTCGACCCCGGACGTTGAAGTGCTCCCAGGCTTCAAACGCATCCAGCCGCAGGTGTACGCCGGTCTGTTCCCGGTCAGCTCCGACGACTTCGAGGATTTCCGCGAAGCGCTGCAGAAACTGACCCTCAACGACTCGTCGCTGCAATACACCCCGGAAAGCTCCGACGCACTGGGCTTCGGCTTCCGTTGCGGTTTCCTCGGCATGCTGCACATGGAAATCATCCAGGAGCGCCTCGAGCGCGAATACGACCTGGACCTGATTACCACCGCGCCTACGGTGATTTTCGAGCTGGTGCTGAAAACCGGTGAAACGATTTACGTCGACAACCCATCCAAGCTTCCGGATGTGTCGTCGATCGAAGACATGCGCGAGCCTATCGTGCGGGCCAATATTCTGGTGCCGCAGGAACACTTGGGCAACGTCATCACCCTGTGCATCGAGAAGCGTGGCGTCCAGGTCGACATGCTGTTCCTCGGTAATCAGGTCCAGGTCACTTATGACCTGCCGATGAACGAAGTGGTGCTGGACTTCTTCGACCGTCTCAAATCCACCAGCCGCGGCTATGCTTCGCTGGACTACCATTTTGATCGTTACCAATCGGCTAATCTGGTGAAACTGGACGTGCTGATCAACGGCGACAAGGTCGATGCCCTTGCATTGATCGTGCACCGTGACAACTCGCACTACAAAGGTCGCCAGTTGACCGAGAAGATGAAAGAACTGATTCCGCGTCAGATGTTCGACGTAGCGATCCAGGCCGCCATTGGCGGGCAGATCGTCGCGCGGACAACCGTCAAGGCACTCAGAAAGAACGTATTGGCCAAATGCTACGGCGGTGACGTCAGCCGTAAGAAGAAACTGCTCGAGAAGCAAAAGGCCGGTAAGAAACGCATGAAGCAGGTCGGCAACGTGGAAATTCCACAGGAAGCCTTCCTTGCAGTGCTCAGGTTGGATAGTTAGGTCCTATGTCGCTAAATTTCCCGCTGTTGCTGGTCATTGCCGTGTTCGTCTGCGGCCTGTTGGCGTTGCTTGATCTGTTGATCCTCGCGCCGCGTCGGCGTGCTGCCATTGCCTCTTATCAAGGCAGTGTCAGCCAGCCCGACGTCGTCGTGGTCGAAAAGCTGAACAAGGAACCGCTGCTGGTCGAATACGGCAAGTCGTTCTTCCCGGTGCTGTTCATCGTCCTGGTGCTGCGTTCGTTCCTTGTGGAACCGTTCCAGATTCCGTCCGGTTCGATGAAACCGACCCTGGACGTCGGCGACTTCATTCTGGTGAACAAGTTTTCCTACGGGATCCGCTTGCCGGTGGTCGACAGGAAAATCATCGAAGTCGGTGATCCGCAGCGCGGCGATGTCATGGTGTTCCGCTATCCGAGCGATCCGAACGTCAACTACATCAAACGTGTAGTCGGCCTGCCGGGTGACACCGTGCGCTACACCGCCGACAAGCGCTTGTTCGTCAATGGCGAGTCGATTGCCGAGCAGATGGTCGGCGCCGAGCCGGGCACGTTGGGCAGCGCCGAGCTGTACAAAGAGAAACTGGGCGCCGCCGAGCATCTGATCCGCAAGGAAATGAGC
Organism: Pseudomonas fluorescens; assembly: GCF_900636825.1. Classification (NCBI taxonomy): domain Bacteria; kingdom Pseudomonadati; phylum Pseudomonadota; class Gammaproteobacteria; order Pseudomonadales; family Pseudomonadaceae; genus Pseudomonas; species Pseudomonas fluorescens. The sequence continues at coordinate 1,168,174 of NZ_LR134318.1, forward strand.
CGCTACCGCGCCACGCCGGACCGCTCGTGGACCGTGCCTGCCGGGCACTATTTCATGATGGGCGATAACCGCGACAATTCGAACGACAGCCGCTACTGGGACGACCCGAACATTCCCAAGGATCTGTTGGGCATGGTTCCCGACCGGAACATCGTCGGCAAGGCCTTTGCCGTCTGGATGAGCTGGCCGGAGCCGAAACTCAGCCACCTGCCGAATTTCTCGCGGGTTGGCCTGATCAAGTAACCACACACGGCGCTGTTGACCACAGCGCCGAATGCATTTCTGGAGCCGGCACAATCGGCTTCGCAATCGCCAGGATTTAATTTTTGAACACAGCGTTAATTGTCCCAGGCCTGCGCCGTATCCCGGCGATGGCAGTGGAATCCAGCCACGAACTCAGCGTGGGTAAACCGTGAGCGTTTCTCTAAGCCGTCTCGAGCGCCAGCTCGGCTACACCTTCAAGGATCAGGAGCTGATGCTGCTGGCCCTTACGCACCGCAGTTTTGCCGGGCGCAACAATGAGCGCCTGGAATTCCTCGGTGATGCCATCCTCAATTTCGTCGCCGGTGAGGCGCTGTTCGATCGCTTCCCGCTGGCCCGTGAAGGCCAGTTGTCGCGTTTGCGCGCACGTTTGGTAAAAGGTGAGACGCTGGCCGTACTGGCACGCGGTTTCGATCTTGGTGACTACCTGCGCCTGGGGTCCGGTGAATTGAAAAGTGGCGGTTTCCGCCGCGAATCGATTCTGGCCGACGCTCTCGAAGCGCTGATCGGTGCGATCTATCTTGATGCTGGCATGGACGTGGCGCGCGAGCGCGTGTTGGCCTGGCTGGCCGGCGAGTTCGAAGGCCTGACGCTGGTCGACACCAACAAGGATCCGAAAACCCGCTTGCAGGAACACCTGCAATCGCGCGGTTGCGAACTGCCACGCTACGAAGTGGTGGATATCCAGGGCGAGCCGCACTGCCGAACCTTCTTCGTCGAATGCGAAGTGGTCTTATTGAATGAAAAAAGCCGAGGCCAAGGCGTGAGTCGTCGCATTGCCGAACAGGTAGCGGCCGCCGCAGCACTGATCGCCTTGGGCGTGGAGAATGGCAATGACTGATACAAACGCAACTCGCTGTGGCTATGTTGCCATTGTCGGCCGTCCGAACGTCGGCAAGTCCACGTTGCTCAACCACATCCTCGGCCAGAAGCTCGCGATCACCTCGCGCAAGCCGCAGACCACTCGCCACAATATGCTCGGGATCAAAACCGAGGGCGACGTCCAGGCGATCTACGTCGACACCCCCGGTATGCACAAGGGTGGCGAAAAAGCCCTGAACCGTTACATGAACAAAACCGCTTCGGCGGCGTTGAAAGACGTCGACGTGGTGATCTTCGTCGTTGACCGCACCAAGTGGACCGACGAAGACCAGATGGTTCTGGAGCGTGTGCAGTACGTCACCGGCCCTTTGATCGTCGCGCTGAACAAGACCGACCGCATCGAAGACAAAGCCGAACTGATGCCGCATCTGTCGTGGTTGCAGGAACAACTGCCGAACGCGCAGATCATCCCGATTTCCGCCCAACACGGCCACAATCTGGAAGCGCTGGAAAAGGTCATCGCCGAGCACCTGCCAGAGAACGATCACTTCTTCCCGGAAGACCAGATCACCGACCGCAGCAGCCGTTTCCTTGCCGCTGAACTGGTACGCGAGAAAATCATGCGCCAGATGGGCGCCGAGCTGCCGTACCAGATCACCGTCGAAATCGAAGAGTTCAAGCAGCAGGGCAAGACCTTGCACATCCATGCGCTGATCCTCGTCGAGCGGGACGGCCAGAAGAAAATCATCATTGGCGACAAGGGCGAGCGGATCAAACGCATCGGCACCGAAGCCCGCAAAGACATGGAGCTGCTGTTTGACTCCAAGATCATGCTCAACCTGTGGGTCAAGGTGAAGGGCGGCTGGTCCGATGACGAGCGTGCGCTGCGATCGCTGGGTTACGGCGACCTGTAAGCGACTCGAAGATCAAAAGATCGCAGCCTTCGGCAGCTCCTACAGGTGTACCCAACACATTGTAGGAGCTGCCGAAGGCTGCGATCTTTTTTGCAGTCCCAACCGGGAAACAACATTCATGTCGCAAAACCCGCCTCCCGCCCAACCCGCCTACGTCCTGCATTCGCGCGCCTATCGCGAAACCAGTGCGCTGGTGGATTTCCTCACGCCGCAAGGTCGGTTGCGGGCGGTGTTGCGCAGTGCGCGGGGCAAGGCCGGGACGCTGGCGCGGCCGTTCGTGGCGCTGGAAGTCGAATTCCGTGGCAAGGGCGAACTGAAGAACGTCGGGCGCATGGAAAGCTCCGGCACCTCGGCATGGCTCAACGGCGAGGCGTTGTTCAGCGGTCTCTATCTCAACGAATTATTGATTCGACTGCTACCCGCAGAAGACGCGCATCCGGCCGTATTCGATCATTACGCCGCGACCCTGCTGGCGCTGGCCGAAGGTCGGCCGCTGGAACCGTTGCTGCGTTCTTTCGAGTGGCGACTGCTGGACGATCTCGGCTATGGCTTTTCCATGAATACCGACATTCACGGCGAGCCGGTGGCGGCGGACGGGCTTTATCGCTTGCAGGTTGACGCCGGTCTTGAGCGTGTTTATCTGCTGCAGCCGGGCCTGTTCAACGGCGTTGAATTGCTGGCCATGGCCGAAGCCGACTGGTCTGCGCCCGGTGCGCTGTCGGCCGCCAAACGGCTGATGCGTCAGGCGCTGGCCGTTCATTTGGGCGGGCGCCCGCTGGTAAGCCGCGAGCTGTTCCGCAAGCCCTGATATGCTGTGCGCCGAATCTCTCAATTCAGGAGCGCATCCGTGACCAGCAGCAATCGCATTCTTCTTGGTGTGAACATCGACCATGTCGCCACCCTGCGTCAGGCCCGTGGCACGCGCTACCCGGATCCGGTCAAGGCGGCGCTGGATGCAGAAGAGGCGGGCGCCGACGGCATCACCGTGCACCTGCGCGAAGACCGTCGACACATTCAGGAGCGCGATGTATTGCTGCTCAAGGATGTGCTGCAAACCCGCATGAACTTCGAGATGGGCGTCACCGAAGAAATGATGGCGTTCGCCGAGCGCATCCGCCCGGCGCACATCTGTCTGGTGCCGGAAACCCGTCAGGAACTGACCACCGAGGGCGGTCTGGATGTGGCGGGGCAGGAAGAGCGAATCAAGGCTGCGGTCGAGCGCCTGTCAAAAATCGGCAGTGAAGTGTCGTTGTTCATTGATGCTGATGAGCGTCAGATCGCTGCGTCCAGGCGCGTCGGAGCTCCAGCCATCGAGCTGCACACCGGACGTTATGCCGATGCCGAAACCCCGGCCGAAGTGGCTGAAGAGTTGAAGCGCGTTGCCGATGGCGTGGCGTTTGGACTGGCGCAGGGGCTGATCGTCAACGCCGGGCACGGTTTGCATTACCACAACGTGGAAGCCGTTGCGGCGATCAAGGGCATCAACGAACTGAACATCGGCCATGCGCTGGTGGCACATGCTTTGTTCGTGGGCTTCAAATCTGCTGTGTCGGAAATGAAAGCGCTTATTCTGGCTGCGGCTCTTAAGGGCTAAGATCAAAAGATCGCAGCCTTCGGCAGCTCCTACAGGTGTACACATAACCCTGTAGGAGCTGCCGAAGGCTGCGATCTTTTGCTGTCAGAGCGGGGCAGGCTCTTGCGCCGGTTTCGATTTGTCGATCGCCGGCACATGCAGATTGCCCTCGGCCACCTGATCGCCTTCAAGCTGGGGCTGGGTCACCCAGGTCAGGATGTCGTAGTAGCGGCGGATGTTCGCCACAAAATGCACAGGCTCGCCGCCGCGGGCGTAGCCGTAACGCGTTTTGCTGTACCACTGCTTTTGCGACAGGCGCGGCAGGATCTTTTTCACATCCAGCCACTTGTCCGGATTCAACCCTTCTTTAGCGGTCAGCTTGCGCGCGTCATCCAGGTGACCGCTGCCAACGTTATAAGCCGCCAAGGCGAACCAGGTGCGATCCGGCTCCTTGATCGAATCGTCGAGCTGGTCCTTCATGTAAGCCAGGTACTTGGCGCCGCCCATGATGCTCTGCTTCGGATCGAGGCGGTTGGACACGCCCATCGCCTGCGCGGTGTTCTGGGTCAGCATCATCAGGCCGCGCACGCCGGTTTTCGAGGTGACTGTCGGCTGCCACAGTGATTCCTGATAGCCGATCGCGGCGAGCAGGCGCCAATCGACTTTCTCTTTCTTCGCGTAATTCTTGAAGTGCTGTTCGTATTTCGGCAGGCGCTGCTGCAAATGCTGGGCGAACGTCGTGGCGCCCATGTAGCCGAGAACATCAACGTGGCCGTAGTAGCGGTCTTTCAGGCGCTGCAAGGTGCCGTTTTTCTGCACCTTGTCGAGGTAATCGTTGATTTCGTTGAGCAGGCTGTTGTCTTCGCCCGGGCCTACCGCCCAGCTCTGACTGCGCGCGTCACCGAGGTCGAAAGCCACGCGGATGTTGGTGAAATACACCTGATTCATCGCCACTTCGTTGGAGTCGACCAGCGTCAGATCAATCTGGCCCTCATCGACCATGCGCAGGAGGTCGACCACCTCGACTGCGTCGGACTCTTCATATTCGATGCCGGGATATTTCTGTTTCAGCTCGGCCAGTTGCTCGGCGTGGGTGCTGCCCTTGAGCACCATGATCTTCTTGCCGACCAGATCACCGGCGTCGGTCGGCCGGGATTGGCCGTTGCGATAAATGATTTGCGGGGTGACTTCGAGATAGGAGTGCGAGAACCGTACCTGCTTCTTGCGCTGTTCACTGCTGACCAGGCCGGCGGCGGCCAGCACCGGGCCGTTCGGTTTGCCGATCTGATTGAACAGGTCGTCGAGGTTGTCGGCGGTTTCGATCTTCAGTTCCACACCCAAATCGTCGGCGAAACGCTTCACCAGCTCGTATTCGAAGCCGGTTTCACCGCTGCGATCCTGAAAGTAGGTGGCGGGGCTGTTACGGGTAACCACCCGCAGCACACCATCCTCCTTTACGCGCTCGAGTGTGTTGGGTTTATCAACACAGCCACCGAGCATCAGGAAGAGTCCGGTTGCGATCAGCCATTTGGCGTACCGCGGACGCAAAGCCGTTGGGAAAAACATCTGCGCAGTATACGCAAACGGCCACGGGCGCCATATCTCGACAGCGTAGGACGAGTCTGCTATTGATCACAAATTCGCACGAAACCCCGCAGAAACGTGCCTGGACGGGTTTTTGTTACAGTAAAAATAAGCCCCCGTGACAGGCTCGATTTACCTGACTCTGAAGTCGGAAACACAGATCGGTATCCGAATGCAACCGTGCGTAGCGTTTCGGGTGATGTTGAGGTCGGTTTAGGCTAGAATGCACGGCCTCAAAGCACACCCCTTCCCGAGGCTGTCCCGAAGATGTTGATCCTGCGCGGCGCTCCTGCCCTTTCTGCCTTTCGCCACAGCAAACTCCTTGAGCAACTGAGCCAGAAGGTTCCAGCTGTCAGTGGCCTGTATGCTGAATTCGCTCACTTCGCCGAAGTCACCGGCGTCCTGACCGGCGACGAACAGCAGGTGCTTGCGCGCCTTCTGAAGTACGGCCCAAGTGTTCCGGTTCAAGAGCCGACCGGCCGTCTGTTTCTGGTGTTGCCGCGTTTCGGCACCATCTCGCCATGGTCGAGCAAGGCCAGCGACATCGCCCGCAACTGCGGCCTGAGCAAGATCCAGCGCCTGGAACGCGGTATCGCCTTCTATGTTGCAGGGCAGTTCAGCGAAGCCGAAGCGCAGCAGATCGCTGACGTTCTGCACGACCGCATGACGCAGATCGTGCTGGGCGACCTCGAGCAGGCCGCCGGTCTGTTCAGCCACGCCGAGCCGAAGCCGCTGACCGCGATCGACATCCTCGGTGGCGGCCGCGCCGCACTGGAAAAGGCCAATACCGAGCTGGGCCTGGCCCTGGCCGAAGACGAAATCGACTACCTGGTCAACGCCTTCAACGGTCTCAAGCGCAACCCGCACGACATCGAACTGATGATGTTCGCCCAGGCCAACTCCGAGCACTGCCGTCACAAGATCTTCAACGCCAGTTGGGATATTGATGGCCAGAGCCAGGAAAAAAGCCTGTTCGGCATGATCAAGAACACCTATCAGATGCACAGCGAAGGCGTGCTGTCCGCTTATAAGGACAACGCCTCGGTGATCGTCGGCAACGTTGCCGGGCGCTTCTTCCCGGATCCGCAAACCCGCCAGTACGGCGCGGTGCAGGAGCCGGTGCACATTCTGATGAAGGTTGAAACCCACAACCACCCGACTGCGATCGCTCCGTTCCCGGGCGCGTCGACCGGTTCCGGCGGCGAAATCCGCGACGAAGGTGCAACCGGTCGTGGCGCCAAGCCCAAGGCTGGCCTGACCGGTTTCACCGTGTCGAACCTGCAGATCCCCGGCTTCGAGCAGCCGTGGGAAGTACCGTACGGCAAGCCTGAGCGCATCGTTACCGCACTGGACATCATGATCGAAGGCCCGCTCGGCGGCGCCGCGTTCAACAACGAATTCGGTCGTCCGGCCCTGACTGGCTACTTCCGTACTTTCGAACAAGCGATCAGCACGCCGCACGGTGACGAAGTGCGCGGTTACCACAAGCCGATCATGCTCGCTGGCGGCATGGGCAACATCCGCGAAGAACACGTCAAGAAAGGCGAGATCGTTGTCGGCTCCAAGCTGATCGTTCTCGGCGGCCCGGCCATGTTGATCGGTCTGGGCGGCGGCGCGGCTTCGTCGATGGCAACCGGCACCAGTTCGGCGGATCTGGACTTTGCGTCCGTGCAGCGCGAAAACCCTGAGATGGAGCGCCGCTGCCAGGAAGTCATCGACCGTTGCTGGCAGCTGGGCGACAAGAATCCGATCAGCTTCATCCACGACGTCGGCGCGGGCGGTCTGTCCAATGCCTTCCCGGAACTGGTCAATGACGGCGAGCGCGGTGGCCGTTTCGAACTGCGCAACATTCCCAATGACGAGCCGGGCATGGCCCCGCACGAAATCTGGTCCAACGAATCCCAGGAGCGTTACGTTCTGGCGGTCGGCCCGGAAGATTTCGAGCGCTTCCAGGCGATCTGCGAACGCGAGCGTTGCCCGTTTGCCGTAGTCGGCGAGGCGACTGCTGAGCCGCAACTGACCGTGACCGATAGCCACTTCGGCAACAACCCGGTGGACATGCCGCTGGAAGTATTGCTGGGCAAAGCGCCGCGCATGCACCGTTCGGTGGTTCGCGAAGCTGAACTGGGCGATGACTTCGATCCGTCGAACCTCGACATCACCGAATCCATCGAACGCGTTCTGCATCACCCGGCCGTGGCGAGCAAGAGCTTCCTGATTACCATCGGCGACCGCACCATCACCGGCCTCGTTGCCCGTGACCAAATGGTCGGCCCATGGCAGGTGCCGGTGGCCGACGTTGCCGTCACCGCCACCAGCTTCGATGTCTACACCGGTGAAGCGATGGCGATGGGCGAGCGCACTCCGCTGGCACTGCTCGACGCTCCGGCGTCGGGCCGCATGGCCATCGGCGAAACCCTGACCAACATCGCCGCGTCGCGCATCAACAAGCTCTCCGACATCAAACTGTCGGCGAACTGGATGTCGGCCGCTGGCCACCCCGGCGAAGACGCGCGTCTGTATGACACAGTGAAAGCGGTCGGCATGGAGCTGTGCCCTGAGCTGGGCATCACCATTCCGGTTGGCAAGGACTCGATGTCCATGGCCACGCGCTGGAACGATAACGGCGAAGACAAGACCGTAACCTCGCCGATGTCGCTGATCGTGACCGGTTTCGCGCCAGTGGCTGACATCCGTCAGACCCTGACCCCGGAACTGCGCATGGACAAGGGCACCACCGACCTGATCCTGATCGACCTCGGTCGCGGGCAGAACCGCATGGGTGCGTCGATCCTCGCGCAAGTCCACGGCAAACTCGGCAAGCATGCGCCGGACGTCGATGATGCTGAAGACCTGAAAGCCTTCTTCGCGGTGATCCAGGGCCTCAACGCCGACGGTCACTTGCTGGCTTACCACGACCGCTCCGACGGCGGTCTGCTGACCTCCGTGGTGGAAATGGCCTTCGCCGGCCACTGCGGCCTGAGCCTGAATCTGGACAGCGTTGCCGAATCCGCCTCGGAGATCGCCGCAATCCTGTTCAACGAAGAACTCGGTGCCGTCATCCAGGTTCGTCAGGACGCCACGCCCGACATCCTCGCGCAATTCAGTGCTGCTGGTCTGGGCGACTGCGTGTCGGTGATCGGTCAGCCGATCAACAATGGCCAGATCAACATCACCTTCAACGGTGACACCGTGTTCGAAGGTCAGCGTCGTCTGCTGCAACGTCAGTGGGCCGAGACCAGCTATCAGATCCAGCGTCTGCGCGACAACGCCGACTGCGCCGAACAAGAGTTCGACGCGCTGCTGGAAGAAGACAACCCGGGCCTGAGCGTCAAGCTCAGCTACGACGTCAACCAGGACATCGCCGCGCCTTATATCAAAAAAGGCATCCGCCCACAGGTTGCCGTGCTGCGTGAGCAGGGCGTCAACGGTCAGGTCGAGATGGCGGCGGCATTCGACCGCGCCGGTTTCAGCGCGATCGATGTGCACATGAGCGATATTCTTGCTGGCCGCGTCGACCTGAACGAGTTCAAAGGTCTGGTGGCGTGCGGTGGTTTCTCCTACGGCGACGTCCTCGGCGCTGGTGAAGGCTGGGCCAAGTCGGCACTGTTCAACAGCCGCGCCCGCGATGCGTTCCAGGGTTTCTTCGAGCGTAACGACAGTTTCACCCTTGGCGTTTGCAACGGTTGCCAGATGATGTCCAACCTGCACGAGCTGATTCCGGGCAGCGAGTTCTGGCCGCACTTCGTGCGCAACCGCTCCGAGCAGTTCGAAGCGCGGGTGGCGATGGTGCAGATCCAGGAATCGAACTCGATCTTCCTGCAGGGCATGGCCGGTTCGCGCATGCCGATCGCTATCGCCCACGGTGAAGGACACGCCGAATTCGCCAGCGAAGAAGCACTGCTGGAAGCAGATCTGTCCGGTTGCGTGGCGATGCGTTTCGTCGACAACCACGGCAAGGTCACCGAGGCATATCCGGCCAACCCGAACGGTTCGCCGCGCGGGATTACCGGTCTCACCAGCCGTGACGGTCGCGTGACGATCATGATGCCGCACCCGGAGCGGGTGTTCCGCGCGGTGCAGAACTCGTGGCGCTCGGAAGACTGGAACGAGGACGCACCTTGGATGCGTATGTTCCGTAACGCGCGTGTGTGGGTTAACTAAGCGTCGTGTACAAGCTCGGGTTTTTTGTTCCTGACAGTCATGTCGAGGTGGTCAAGAACGCTGTGTTCGCTGCGGGTGGTGGGCGGATTGGTGACTATGACCACTGTGCGTGGCAGGTGCTTGGATCTGGTCAGTTTCGGCCATTGGACGGCAGTCAGCCGTTTATTGGTGAGGCGGGGCAGGTTGAGCGGGTCGAGGAGTGGAAGGTTGAGCTTGTGGTGGCGGATGAGTTGATTGTTGCTGTTGTGGCGGCTTTCAAGTTGAGTCATCCCTACGAAACACCGGCTTATGAGGTGTGGCGGTTGGAAGATTTCTGATAACCGCTTATTACAAGAAACCCGCAGATGAGTGATTGTCTGCGGGTTTTTTGTTGCCCCGATTTTGTGGGTGATCTCGTTCCACTGTGGGAGCTGGCTTGCCAGCGATGGCGCCCTGACAGGCGGCCATGTTCTGGCTGACTGGGTGAATATCCGTTTCTTCGGTTGCTGCGGCTGACGGTTCCGCCCTTACGGCGGGTCACCTTTCCAAACGCCGAAAAGGTAACCCAAAAGGCTTGCTCCAACGTTCGGCCCGCTCGCTGAGGCTCGGGGTCCCTTCGCTGCGGGATCGATCCGGGCGCAGCGCCTCCGGTTTGCTTCGCTGCACCTCCTCTCGCTGTGTTCGACTTCGTCGAACGGTCGCTGCGCTCCCACGCCCGGATCGATCCCTCCACTCAGCCTCCCGACGTCGCCCGTGGATCAAGATCAAAAGCGTTGTCGAGCTTGCGCTCATCCTGTGTAGGAGCTGCCAAAGGCTGCGATCTTGAGCTCATCCTTTGTAGGAGCTGCCGCAGGCTGCGATCTTTTGATTTTGATTTTGTGGGAGCTGGCTTGCCAGCGAAGGCGGCCTGACAGCCGACCTGTTACTTGCAGATGTACTCAATCCAACTGTAGGAGTGAGCCTGCTCGCGATAGCAACCTCACAACCAACCAATCACCCGAAGACGTACTCAATCCCTGTGGGAGCTGGCTTGCCAGCGATGGCGGCCTGGCAGCCGACCAATCTCTGTCTGAATGCACCTTCTCCAACTGTGGGAGCCAGCCCTGCTGGCGATGGGGCCAGTCCAGTCTCCAAGGAAATTAGATCTGTTTAAATCTGTGTCGAATTCGCCGAACCGTCCCACAAGGTTTTCAGGTTGTCCGTCGGACGCTCGCTCTCTAGTCTTTGCCTGTCGCTGGCAATTCAGCGACCGGGCGTGAGATCCCCGGAAAGCTTGCAACTAGCGCCAACACTACGATAATTGGCGCCAGCTCAATCTGCTGCCTGTGTTATGGCGGCTGTGTGCGGGCAGACTTCGGTCTGGCCGGTTGCCTGCTCCGGTGGATCTCACCCTGCACATAGCTGCCACCTCTTCGCCGCGTGAGATCCGGCGAACGATGGCATTCTCACTTGCAATAGCAGGAGTTGAATTTTGGACAAGCTAATACCAGATCCACCCCCCGAAACCACCACCCCACTCGAAGCCGCCATCCACGCCGAAGACCTCGCCAAAAACCGCGAAGCCATCAAACGCGCCCTCGATTTCTACCTCAGCCCCGAACCCGCCAAACCGCGGCAACCGAGCACCATGTTCCTCGTCCACCCCGACGTCGACACCGAAAGCCTGCTCGCCCACGCTTGTGAATCGTTGGCTTCGGCAAATGCCATGGCAAGCAACTTCGCCACCGAGCTAGGCGGCCTGCAACGCAGCACCGCCCTGGCCATCCAGCAAATCATCATGCTCGCCGAACTTGCAGTAAACCGGGCACTGGATCGAGTCGATCCACAAACCTGATTTATCAGGTTCACCGTATCATCGTTCGTCGCGAGCAAGCCCGCTCCCACATTTGAAATGCATGCTTTGTGGGAGGGGGCTTGCTCGCGAAAGCGTTTTCGCAGTTGTCGGAATACTTCCTGTACCTCATCAAATAACGGATTTTTCCTACCAGTTTTTCAGGTTGTCCCTCGGAAGTTGCCTCTCTACCTTCGGTTGTCTCTGGCAAACAGCGAGCTCGCAAATAGACCGATTAACGGGATATTGCTCCTTTCGCTGAAGCCATCGACATGACTCAGAGGTTGAAATGGAGCTACTTCCCGTCGTCACACCCCGCATTGACACAAACACAGCGCTGGGGCGGGCCCTGGTATCGATGTTCAGGTCAGTCGAGGCGGAACTGATTCAAGAGAACTCAGCACCGGGAGCGGTGAAGGTCATTGTGTTTGGAGGATGCGCAGTTCACCTCTACACCCATCACCGCATATCGTTGGATGTCGACGCGGAAATCTATGAGGCATGCATTCCGGCAGGATTCGACTTGCGCACACTACTGGCGGAAGTGCCGGAGCCCTTTGTCGATGAGCTTTCTGCTCGAAAGATGGAGCTGAACTACGACTTGCAGTACAACACAAGCTTTGGCCCGATTCATGAGGATTATTGGTCGCGAAGTATTCCCATGTCAGAGTTTTCGCTGGAGTCTCCTCTACACATCCATATTGCTGCGCCCGTCGACATAGCCATTACAAAGCTGGGCAGGGCTACGGATCACGATATCGCAGACATCAATGCGCTTCTGAGGTGTGGGTTCATACTGACCAGCGAGCTCCGGCGTCTGGCATTGCAGGCAATTGATGTATATGTTGGCAATAAAGCGCAACCGACCTCGGTTCTGAGCAACATATTGCAAGACTATCTGGAGAAAGCAGATGACGAAGCTGAATGACGCTCACGTTCTCTCATCCGCGTTGGACACCCTCGTTAGAAGTCCTCTGAATCAGGCCGATGACGTTGCACTCGTGAATGCTGCGAAAGAGGTCTGGTACTCGGATTCAAATGTCGAAAGCGAAGTTAAGGCCTTTTTGAAGCGTCACAGTGATGATATTGAACGCCGGCGCGCTGCCTATTTGCTGGAGCGATTTACGCGATTCTCGTGTGTCTCTGATACCCGCGTATTGGAAACGCTTCATGCGTTGGAGCTTTTCGCACACTCGACGCCGAAGCAGGATGTTGAGCCCCAAACGAAGGTTTCATTACGCAATCGCAAAGATGAGTTGGCCATTTCCTGGGGATTAGCAGAAAGCCTGGGATTAAAGGTTCAAACGCTGATGCCATTTCAGACCCGCCATTACCAAGCGGAACAGCATTCATCCTGAACCGAATCCATCGGCAAAAAAAACCAGCCTAAGCCGGTTTTTTTGTTTCGATTAAACCTTCGCACCAACCTCGTTTCGATTGACCAGGCTTTCCAGCGCCCCACTCAAACTCGCCGCCTTATCCCCCACCAGCAAATGCCAGACCCCGCCGTCCAATTGGCTAACCCCCTGGCAGCCCAGCTCTTTCAACTGCGCCTCCGACAACGCCTTGCCATTCGCCAATTGCAGGCGGATCCGCGTCATTGCGATGCAATCCAGTTGCAACACATTTTCGCCACCGCCCAACGCGTTCAGCCACTGCTGCGCCTCGGCACCGACAACGGCCACAACTTTCGGCTCATCAACAACAGCGGTTTCAACCAAAACAGCACGCCCCAATGCAGGCATCGCCAAGCGAATCTCATCAGCAATGCTGTCGGCCATCGGCCCAACCACAACCTGCAAACTCCCACCCTTGCCCGGACGCACAACCGCCATCGCGCCCAACGCTTTCAACTCTGTGTCCGAAGCCTTGTTGCGATCGACCATCTCCAGGCGCAGCCGAGTGGTGCAGGCGCCGACCGTGAGCAGATTTTCAGCACCGCCCAGCGCCTTGATGTACGCCCCGGCGCGTTCGTTTTCAGTGAGTACGGCTTTCTCGCTGGCAACGACATCCTCACGCCCCGGCGTTTTCAGATTGAAACGACGAATGCAGAAGTCGAAGACCAAGTAGTAGATGACCGCGTAGGCGAGGCCTACCGGAATCACCAGCCAGCCATTGGTCGAGCGGCCCCAACCGAGAATCATGTCGATGAAACCGCCCGAGAAGGTGAAGCCCAAATGGATGTTCAGCGCATTGGTAATCGCCATCGACAACCCGGTCAGCAGCGCATGAAGCAGGAACAACAGCGGCGCGAGGAACATGAAGGCGAATTCGATCGGCTCGGTCACGCCGGTCAGAAATGAGGTCAGCGCCATCGACAGGAAAATCCCGCCCATGACCTTGCGGCGTTCCGGCAGCGCGTTGCGGTACATCGCCAGACACGCGGCTGGCAGGCCGAAGATCATCATCGGGAACATACCGGTCATGAACTGGCCGCCCTTCGGGTCGCCGGCGAAGTAGCGCGACAAGTCGCCGGTCACCAGTGCACCCGTGGTCGGGTCGGTGAAGTTGCCGAAGACGAACCACGCCATGTTGTTGAGGATGTGGTGCAGACCGGTGACGATCAGCAGACGGTTGAACACGCCAAACACGAACGCGCCGATGCTGCCGCTCTCCATCATCAGTGCGCCGAAAGCATTGATGCCATGCTGGATTGGCGGCCAGATGTAGCCGAACAGCACGCCCAGACCAACCGCCGCGAACCCGGTGACGATCGGCACGAAACGCCGTCCGCCAAAAAACGCCAGGTACTCCGGCAACTTGATGTCCTTGAAGCGGTTGTACAGCGCGCCCGCCATCAGACCGCTGACGATCCCCGCGAGCATGCCCATGTTGATGGTCGCGTCGAGCACCTTGAGCGTGGAAATCATCACCAGGTAACCGATCACCCCGGCGAGGCCGGCGGTGCCGTTGTTGTCCTTGGCGAAACCGACGGCGATGCCGATGGCGAAGATCATCGCCAGGTTGGCGAAGATCACTTGGCCGGCATCGTGGATGATCGCGATGTTCAGCAGATCGGTGTCACCCAGGCGCAGCAGCAGGCCAGCGATCGGCAGGATCGCGATGGGCAGCATCAGCGCGCGGCCGAGGCGCTGCAAGCCTTCGATGAAGAGTTGATACATGGCGTTCTTCCTTTTTTTTGTTAGCGCAGAGGCCAATGTTGATGGCAGGCGTGACGTACCGCGGCGGCGCTGCTGAGTCTGAGCAGGTCGCGGCTGAGGCGCTGGCATTCGGCTTCATGCACTTGGCGCACGCGATCCTTGATTTCACCGATCTGCACCGGGCTTACCGACAGTTCGGTGACGCCCAGACCAATCAACACGGGCGTCGCCAACGGATCCGACGCGAGGGCGCCGCACACACCGACCCAGCGTTTGTGCACCGCCGCGCCTTCGCAGGTCATGGCGATCAGGCGCAGCAGCGCGGGGTGCATCGCATCGACCCGCGCGGCCAGACCGGCGTGGTCGCGGTCCATGGCCAGGGTGTATTGCGACAGATCGTTAGTGCCGATCGAGAGGAAGTCGGCGTGTTCGGCCAGTTGTTCGGCTTGCAGCGCGGCGGCAGGCACTTCGATCATCACGCCGATTTCCGGGCGTTGCATGATGTCCATTTCCAGGCATAACGCCTCGACACGCTGGCGGATGTGCAGCAGTTCTTCGACTTCGGTGACCATCGGCAACAGGATTCGGCAACGGCGCAACGGGCTGACTTGCAACAACGCACGCAATTGCTGATCGAGGATTTCCGGGCGCGCCTGAGCCAGACGAATGCCGCGCAGGCCGAGCACGGGATTGGCTTCGGCCGGCAGCGGCAGGTAGTCGAGTTGCTTGTCACCGCCGACGTCGATGGTGCGGATGATCACCGATTTATCGCCCATGCTGTCGAGGACCGCTTGATAGGCGCTGCGTTGTTCCCCGACATCCGGGGCCGTCTGACGATCGACGAACAGAAACTCGGTGCGCAACAGGCCGACACCATCGGCACCGTTGGCGAAGGCGTCCGCTGCTTCAGCGCTGGAGGCGACATTGGCGACGACGTCGATGTGCACGCCGTTACGGGTTTCGGCGGGCAAGTGAGCTTTGGCTTGTTGAGCTTCGCGACGTTGCTGGCGATCAATCTGCGCCTGCTGAACTTCAGCCAGACGTTCAGCGTTGGGCGTCAATTCGAGGCGGCCAGCGTCGGCGTCGAGCACAACCGATTGTCCTTGCGGCTGATCAAGCAGCGCCGAACCCAGTGCAACCATGCACGGCAGGCCTTTGCCGCGAGCGAGAATTGCGACGTGTGAAGTCGCGCCACCTTCGGCCATACATAACCCGGCGACACCTTGTGCGCTGAGTTGCAGCAGATCCGACGGCGTCAGTTCATGCGCGGCAACGATGGCGCCGGCCGGCACGTCGTAGTGCCAGGCTTCGCCGAGCAATGCGCGCAGAACACGTTGTTTGAGGTCGCGCAAATCATTGGCGCGCTCGGCCAACAGTGCGCTGCCGGTGCGGTGCAGCACTTCGCACTGCACATCAATGGACTGGCTCCAGGCGTGAGTCGCCGCAGTGCCTTGTTCGATGGAATGCTGTGCCGCGTCGAGCAGCGCCGGGTCTTCCAGCAACGCCAAGTGCGCGGCGAAGATTGCTTCTTCGTCGGCGTTCTTGTGTTTTTTTGCTTGGGCGAGGGTGCCGTCGATTTCGTTGCGCACCAGAGTCAGCGCCGCATCGAGAACCTGCTGTTGTTGCAGCGGATCGTGGTTGCCCGGATCTGCCGGCAGACTGATCGCATTCAAACGGAACAGCGGCCCGGCGACGAATCCCGGCGCGGCGCACACACCGTGCAACACTCCAGCCTCGGCCGGGCGCTTGAGCGGTGCAACGTGAACTGGCGCGGCGGCGTGATGATCCTCGGGCAGGGCAGTCGCCAATGCCGTGAGCAACGCTTGCAGCGCCGCTTCAGCGTCCGGGCCCTGACAACTGATCTGCACTTCATCCTGCTCACCAATCGCCAGCCCCATCAAACCGATCAGGCTGTTGCACGGTGCCGATTTGCCGGCGAAGTGCAGCTGCGAGTGGCTGTTGAAACCTTGCGCAATCTGGCGGATCAGCGCTGCGGGACGCGCATGCAGGCCGCCGCGATGAGCCACCAACACATGACCCTGAACCTCCGGCCCGCCGACGACTGCAGCGCTCGCTGCCGAACCATTGCGCGCCACAATGTGCAGCAACGGTTCGCCGACTTTCACCGCTTTAAGCGTGATCGGTCGCACCTGAAAATCCTGGCTGTTGGTCAGGATCAACAGGCTGACGAGGCTTTTGCATTGCTGGCCGACCTTGTCCAGGTCATAGCGCAACAACGGCTGGCCCTGAGTCACGCGACCACCTTCCTTGACCAGCATCGAGAAACCTTCGCCGTTCAGTTCAACGGTGTCGAGGCCCAGATGCAGGAGGATTTCCGCGCCGTTGTCGGCACGCACGGTGAGTGCGTGGCCGGTGCGGGCGACGTGGATGATCACCCCGGCGCACGGCGAGTACAGCGTGTCGTTGATCGGGTCGATGGCGATGCCGTCACCCATTGCGCCGCTGGCGAACACCGCGTCCGGGACTTTGGCGAGCGTGAGCACCGGGCCGCTGAGCGGGGCGCTGAGGGTCAGCTCTTTATTGTTGTTGTGCATGGCTCGGTCTCATCAGTAATTTCGCTGGCCCTTGTAGGAGCTGCCGAAGGCTGCGATCTTTTGATCTTGTTTCCTGTGAATCAAAATCAAAAGATCGCAGCCTTCGGCAGCTCCTACATGGAGTTACATCCTTTAGCCGCTATCAGTGCGTGCGGGTTACTTTGCTCAGGTGGCGCGGTTGGTCCGGGTCCATGCCTCGGGACACGGCCAGGCCGGCAGCCATCACGTAGAAACTCTGAATCGCGAGAATCGGGTCGAGGGCCGGGTGTTCGGCGCGGCTCAGGGTCAGGTCGCGTTCACTGACGTCATCCGGCGCGGCGAGCAATACGCGGGCGCCGCGCTGACGCATTTCTGCCGCGAGACTCAACAGCCCCGCCTGCTCGGCGCCGCGCGGGGCGAACACCAGCAATGGATAATGTTCGTCGATCAGCGCCATCGGGCCGTGACGGACTTCCGCGCTGCTGAAGGCTTCGGCCTGAATCGCCGAGGTTTCCTTGAATTTCAGTGCCGCTTCCTGAGCGATGGCGAAACCGGCGCCACGGCCGATCACCATCAAGCGCTCGCAATCGCGCAGTGCTTCGATGGCCACGCTCCAGTCTTGCTTGGCGGCTTCACGCAGACCTTCAGGCAGAGCGTTGCCGGCCTCGAGCAATTCGCTGTCGTCTTTCCAGTGCGCGATCAAGCGGGCGCTGGCGCTGAGGGTGGCGATAAAACTCTTGGTCGCGGCAACGCTGCTTTCCGTCCCGGCGAGCAACGGCACGCTGAATTCACACGCCGCTTCCAATGGCGAATCGGCAGCATTGACCATCGATACGCTCAGGGCGCCACGCTTGCGCAACAGGCGCAGACTGTTGACCAGATCCGGGCTCTGCCCCGACTGCGAAAAGGCGAACGCGACCTGACCGCTGACCTTCAATGGCGCCTGCTGCATGGTCACCACCGACATCGGCAACGATGCCACCGGCACGCCGATTTGCTGCATGGCCAGGTAGGCGAAATAGCTTGCCGCGTGGTCAGAACTGCCGCGCGCAACGGTCATCGCCACTTGCGGCGGCTGGCGGCGCAGGCGCCCGGCGATCTCGATCATCGCCGGGTCGAGCTGTTGCAGTTGGGCTTGCACGGCCTCGAACGAGGACAGCGCCTCTTCAAGCATTTTTGAAGTCAATGTCTTCTCCTTCGACCATGACGGCGGTCAGTGTGAGTGAGCGATCGAGCCGTACGCAGTCGGCCCAGGCACCGGGTGCAAGGCGCCCGCGTTCGGTGATGCCGAGGTAATCGGCGGGAAATTGCGAAAGACGCTGCGAGGCTTCGGCGATCGGCAGACCGATCTTCACCAGATTGCGCAGGGCCTGATCCATGGTCAGGGTGCTGCCGGCCAGGGTGCCGTCGGGCAGACGCACGCCGCCCAGGCATTTGGTCACGGTGTGGCTGCCGAGCTTGTATTCACCGTCGGGCATGCCGGCGGCGGCGGTCGAATCGGTGACGCAGTACAGGCACGGGATCGAGCGCAGGGCCACGCGAATGGCGCCGGGATGCACATGCAGTAAATCCGGAATCAGCTCGGCAAATCTGGCGTGGGCCAGTGCCGCGCCGACGATGCCGGGCTCGCGGTGATGCAGCGGGCTCATGGCGTTGTACAAGTGAGTGAAACTGGTTGCGCCGGCAGCCAGTGCGGCAACGCCTTCCTCGTAACTGCCGAGGGTGTGGCCGATCTGCATGCGAATCCCGCGGCTGCTCAGCTCACGAATCAACGCGTCGTGACCGGCGATTTCCGGAGCGATGGTGATCACGCGGATCGGCGCCAGTGCCAGATATTCTTCGACTTCGGCCATCAACGCGGTGTGGGCGAAGTTCGGTTGCGCGCCGAGTTTTCCCGGATTGATGTAAGGGCCTTCAAGATGTACGCCGAGCACTCTCGCAGCACCTTTCGGTCGCTGTTCGCAGAATTCTCCTACCTCTTTGAGGACACTGGAAATCTCCGCACTCGGCGCCGTCATGGTGGTGGCAAGCAGTGACGTGGTGCCGAAGCGCACGTGGGTTTTGCTGATGGTCTCGAAGGCACTCGCGCCTTCCATAATGTCTTTGCCGCCACCGCCGTGGACGTGCAGGTCGATGAAACCGGGGAGCAGATACGGCAGATCGTTATCGGCCGGATCGCAGGGCACGCCTTCGATCGACACGACCTTGCCGTGTTCGTGGATCAGCCGGCCGCGAACCCAGCCGCTGGCGGTGAGGATGTTGTCTTCGGACATTTCGGTTCTCTCGTTTGGCTTGGTTGCTGATCAGCGACGCAGCTCTGCAACAAAGTCGTAGTAATCGTTGCGGCAATAGGTGTCGGTTACTTCGATTGGGGTGTTGTCTTCCAGGTAGCCGACCCGGGTCATCAGCAGCATGGCGGTGCCGGGGGCGATGCCGACCAGAGCGGCGAACTCATCCGAGGCATTGATTGCCTGGATGTGCTGCAGGGCACGGACGATCGGTTTGCCGATGCCGTCGAGGTATTCGTACAGCGAATCCCCCACTGCTTGCGGCTTGGGCATGATCGCGGCGGGCAGGGTGCTCATCTCGATCGCCATCACCGTGTCATCGGCTTTGCGCAGGCGTTTCATGCGCGCGACCTTGTCGTTCGGCGACAGGCCGAGACGGATCAGTTCCTCGTGGGTCGGCAGAGTGATCTCCCGCTCCAGCCAGTGCGAGCTGGGGGCGAAGCCTTTCAAGCGCAGCATTTCGCTGAATCCGGAGAGGCGCGATAGCGGTTGTTCCAGGCGCGGCGTGATGAATGTGCCGGAACCTTGCAGGCGGCGGATCAGGCCTTGTTCGAGCAAGACTTCCAGGGCTTTGCGCGCGGTGACCCGGGAGATGCCGAGCTGGTCGCTGAGGTTGCGCTCGGACGGCATCGCCTGTTCGGCCTTCCACTGCCCGGCATGAATCGCCGCTTCCAGATTACGCGCCAGTTGCAAGTACAGCGGTGTCGGCTGGGCGTCGTCGGGGCGTAAGGCCTGGAGGTCATTCATGTCAGTCGATTCCGGCACCGATGTAGGATTGTTTTAAGTCGGTTGTCGGGCGAAAGCTAATACCACTTGAATACCATGTCAACGCGGTGAAATCGTCTGTAGCCCGCGTATCTCGGGACTTTGAGCGAGTGTGGCCTGAAGTGGTATTACAGGCGGGCGCTGAAAAGCAAAAGATCGCAGCCTTCGGCAGCTCCTACAGGTTGAAGTGGTATCACCTCTGTAGGAGCTGCCGAAGGCTGCGATCTTTTGATTTATTTTTTTGCGGGTGACCAGCGGTCGGGCTTAAGGGCGAATTTCGATCATCGTGCCGTCCGGCACCAGGTTCCACACTTCGCGCATGTCGACGTTGCGCATGGCGATGCAGCCATCGGTCCAGTCGAGGGTGTGGAACAGTTGCTCCGGGTTGTCTGCCGAATCCGGCGTGCCATGGATCATGATCATCCCGCCCGGTTCGACGCCTTCACGCCGCGCGCGGGCGGAATCGCTGATGTTCGGGTACGAGATGTGCATCGACAAGTTGAATTTTTCGCTGGTCTTGCGCCAGTCGATCCAATAGAAACCTTCCGGCGTGCGTTTGTCGCCCTCGATCAGTTTCGGACCTTTCTTCGCGCCCTTGCCCAACGAAATGCGATAGGTCTTCAGCGGTTTGCCGTCGGCGATCAGTTGCAGCTGATGGGTCGATTTAAGCACCAGGACTTTCTCGATGAGCGGGGTATTCGCAGGCGTCACGGTAGTCACGAATGACGCTTGGGAGACGATAACGAACGACAGGCAGAACAGGGCAAGCAACCAGCGCATTGAAACGATTCCCCAAGGAGTGAAGCAAACAGGTTTTGTGCAGGTGCTGCCGCAGGCTGCGATCTTTTGATCTTCTAACCGACAATCACCGGCTGCACCAACGGCGGAATCGATTCCGAACGAACCGGATAGGTCTCAACACGCAGATCAGCGAAGAAGCATTCTAAGGTACGTCCCACCGTGCGGAAAGCCAGCTCATCCCACGGAATGTCGGCTTCGTCGAATAGTTGCACTTCGAGGCTCTCGGGGCCGGCGGCGAAGTCCAGATCCACCAGCTCGGCGCGGAAGAACACGTGCACCTGGCTGATGTGCGGCACGTCGATCAAGGTGTAAATGCTCAGGTTGCGCACCCGCGCGCAGGCTTCTTCGGCGGTTTCGCGCACGGCGGCCTGTTCGATGGTTTCGCCGTTTTCCATGAAACCGGCCGGCAGCGTCCAGTAGCCGAGGCGCGGTTCGATGGCGCGGCGGCACAGCAGCACTTGGGTGCCCCAGGTCGGCACGCAGCCGGCGACAATATTGGGGTTCTGATAGTGAATCGTCTGACAGCTGTCACAGACAAATCGCAGCCGCGAATCGCCTTCGGGAATGCGCTGGGTGACCGGGTTACCGCAGTGGCTGCAAAATTTCATGCTCGGGTTCCTGAATGCTGCGCCTATCTTGGCGTGCGGCGGTGTCGGTCGGCAAGTTGTCGTTTCGCGACATGGCTGAATTCGGGGGCTTGGGCGGCCGCAATGATTGGTGCATGATGCGGGGTAAGGCACTGATCGAGAACACTCATGCTGGACGAGCTACTGCACAGGGTAAGCAACCATACACCGCGCACGTTGGAGACTGACGCACGTTTCCCCGAAGCCGCCGTTCTGGTGCCAATTACCCGCAGTGACCAACCGGAACTGGTTCTGACCCTGCGCGCCAGCGGTCTCTCGACCCATGGCGGCGAAGTCGCTTTCCCCGGCGGACGGCGCGATCCGGAAGACCCGGACCTGATCTTCACCGCGCTGCGCGAGGCTGACGAAGAAATCGGCCTGCCGCCCGGCCTGGTCGAGGTCATCGGCCCGCTCAGTCCATTGATCTCATTGCATGGCATCAAGGTCACGCCGTATGTCGGCGTCATTCCCGATTTCGTTGAGTATCAGGCCAACGATGCCGAGATCGCTGCGGTGTTCAGCGTGCCGCTGGAATTCTTTCGCAGAGACCCTCGCGAACATACCCATCGTATCGACTATCAGGGGCGCAGCTGGTACGTGCCCAGTTACCGATTTGGCGAGTACAAGATCTGGGGACTGACGGCGATGATGATCGTCGAGTTGATCAATCTGCTCTATGACGCCAAGATCAGTCTGCACCAACCGCCCAAAAGCTTTATCAACACCTGAGCCATCGTTCGAATGGCCTGCACCGCGAGCCCTGAGGAAACCACCATGAAATACCGCCTGGGCGACGCCCGTGTCGAAACCCATCCACAAAGCTGGGTCGCGCCCAATGCCGTGCTGGTGGGCAAGGTCAGACTGGAAGAGGGCGCCAACGTCTGGTTCAACGCTGTGCTGCGCGGCGACAACGAACTTATTCTGATCGGCAAGAACAGCAACGTGCAGGACGGAACCGTGATGCACACCGACATGGGCTATCCGCTGACACTCGGCACTGGCGTGACCATTGGCCATAACGCCATGCTGCATGGCTGCACGGTCGGCGATTACAGCCTGATCGGTATCAATGCGGTGATTCTCAACGGCGCGAAAATCGGCAAGAACTGCATCATCGGCGCCAATTCGCTGATTGGCGAAGGCAAGGAGATTCCTGATGGTTCGCTGGTGATGGGCTCACCGGGCAAGGTTGTGCGCGAACTCACCGAACCGCAGAAGAAGATGCTCGAAGCCAGCGCCGCTCACTATGTGCATAACTCTCAGCGTTATGCGCGCGACTTGGCAGAGCAGGAAGAATGACCGCCGTGGAACGGCCCGTCGCCTCGCCCTGCGTCAATATCTGCGCATTGGATGACGACGATGTGTGCACCGGATGTCAGCGCACAGTTGAGGAAATCACCCGCTGGAGCCGCATGAACAACGACGAGCGCCGCGTGGTGCTGGGGTTGTGTCATGAGCGGGCGAAGGCGAGTGGGTTGGTGTGGATGATTGGGTCAATCCCGAACAAGTAGCGAAGATCAAAAGATCGCAGCCTTCGGCAGCTCCTACATTTGAAATTCGTTTCCCCTGTAGGAGCTGCCGAAGGCTGCGATCTTTTGCTTTTCGGGGCACTCAAGTAATCTGTGCGCCAATCCGACAGGCCACCTCCATGATCTTCCTCATCGCCTACATCAGCAGCGTCGTGCTGATCAACTTCGCCTTTTCCACTGCACCGCACCTGGACATCATCTGGTCGGCATGGGGCGGCTTGGTTTTTGTCCTGCGCGACATGGTGCAAACGCGCTTCGGCCATGGCGCAATTGTGGCGATGCTGGCGGCGCTGGTGCTGTCCTATGTGACGTCCGATCCTTCCATCGCACTGGCCAGCGCTACGGCATTCGCGGTTTCGGAGTGCATCGACTGGCTGGTGTTCAGCATCACCAAACGGCCGTTGCGGGATCGCCTGTGGATCAGCTCGGCGCTGAGCATTCCGCTGGACACGTTCATCTTCTTCGGCATGATCGACCTGCTGACGCCACCGGTGATCATTACTGCGCTGGCGTCCAAGTTCGCCGGCGTTACGGCGGTCTGGCTGATCATGGCCTGGCGCGATCGCAAACAGGCTGTCGCCGGCTGAAGCCAAAGTCTCAGGTTCATGTAAAATGCCGCGCTTTCTCCCCCATGGAAAGCGCGTCTGGCGTTGCTTTCCTCGATGATCCGCTTCTTTGAGGACCTGAGATGACCCGTATCGGAACTCCATTGTCGCCAACCGCGACCCGCGTATTGCTGTGTGGCTGTGGTGAGTTGGGCAAGGAAGTGGTGATCGAACTGCAACGCCTGGGCGTTGAAGTGATTGCCGTCGACCGCTACGCCAACGCGCCGGCCATGCAAGTCGCCCATCGCAGCCATGTGATCAACATGCTCGATGGCGCTGCCCTGCGTGCGGTGATTGAAGCCGAGAAGCCGCATTTCATCGTGCCGGAAATCGAAGCCATCGCTACTGCCACGCTGGTCGAGCTGGAAGCCGAAGGCTTCACCGTGATCCCGACCGCGCGCGCCGCGCAGCTGACCATGAACCGTGAAGGCATCCGTCGCCTGGCCGCTGAAGAGCTGGACCTGCCGACCTCGCCGTACCATTTTGCCGACACCTTCGAGGACTACAGCAAAGCCGTCCAGGACCTGGGTTTCCCTTGCGTGGTCAAGCCGGTGATGAGTTCGTCGGGCAAAGGCCAGAGCTTGCTGCGCAGCGCCGATGACGTACAGAAAGCCTGGGATTATGCGCAAGAGGGCGGTCGCGCCGGCAAAGGTCGGGTGATCATCGAAGGCTTCATCGACTTCGATTACGAGATCACGCTGCTGACCGTGCGCCACATTGGCGGCACCACGTTCTGCGCACCGGTCGGCCACCGTCAGGAAAAGGGCGACTATCAGGAATCCTGGCAGCCACAAGCCATGAGCCCGATTGCACTGGCCGAGTCGGAGCGCGTCGCCAAAGCTGTCACGGAAGCGCTGGGTGGCCGTGGTCTGTTCGGCGTCGAGTTGTTCATCAAAGGCGATCAGGTGTGGTTCAGCGAAGTTTCGCCGCGTCCGCATGACACCGGTCTGGTCACGCTGATTTCCCAGGATCTGTCGCAGTTCGCCCTGCACGCCCGCGCCATTTTAGGTTTGCCGGTGCCGCTGATTCGTCAGTTCGGCCCATCGGCTTCGGCGGTGATTCTGGTGGAAGGGCAGTCGACCCAGACCGCATTCGCCAACCTGGGTGCTGCGTTGAGCGAGCCGGACACTGCACTGCGTCTGTTCGGTAAGCCTGAAGTGAATGGCCAGCGCCGCATGGGCGTGGCGCTGGCGCGGGATGAGTCGATCGAGGCCGCGCGTGCCAAGGCGACTCGTGCTTCTCAGGCGGTTGTTGTAGAGCTGTAACCGAGTCGCTCCCATCGCGGGCGAGCCCGCTCCCACAGGTTTTTGCCGTACACAAAATTTGTGATCAGCAGAAATCCCTGTGGGAGCGGGCTTGCCCGCAATGGTGGTCTATCAGGCCACCCGATTCAGATCGTTATTGCGCGTCTCCTTCAAACACAACACCGCAATCAAACTCAACACCGCCGCCGCCGACACATACCCGCCGACATAGCTCAACCCGCCCATCGCCACCAGTTTCTGCGCAAAGAACGGCGCCGCCGAGGCCCCGACTATCCCGCCCAGGTTGTACGCTGCCGAAGCACCGGTATAACGCACATGGGTCGGAAACAGCTCAGGCAGCAGTGCGCCCATCGGTGCGAACGTTACGCCCATCAAAAACAGCTCGATGCACAGAAACAGCGCCACGCCCCAGGTCGAGCCTTGCGTCAGCAACGGTTCCATCAGAAACCCGGAAAGCACCGCCAGCATGCCGCCGATGAGCAATACCGGTTTGCGTCCGAAACGGTCACTGGCCCAGGCGGATAGCGGTGTGGCTGCGGCCATGAACAATACGGCGAAGCACAGCAGGCCGAGGAAAGTCTCGCGGCTATATCCCAGCGTGGACACGCCGTAGCTGAGGGAGAACACCGTCGAGATATAAAACAGCGCATAGCAGACCACCATGGCCATCGCGCCCAGCAGCGTCGGTGCCCAGTACTGACTGAACAGCTCGACCAACGGCATCTTCACGCGCTCCTGGCGGGCGATGGCGTTGGCGAACACTGGCGTTTCATGCAGTTTGAGGCGCACATACAGACCGACCATCACCAGCGCCGCGCTGAGTAGAAATGGAATGCGCCAGCCCCAACTGCGGAACTGTTCGTCATCGAGGGTCATGGCCAGGGTCAGGAACAAACCGTTGGCCGCCAGAAAACCGATCGAAGGGCCGAGTTGCGGGAACATGCCGAACCATGCGCGTTTGCCCTTCGGCGCGTTTTCCGTGGCGAGCAGCGCTGCGCCGCCCCATTCCCCGCCCAATCCCAAGCCCTGACCGAAGCGCAGCACGCAGAGCAGAATCGGCGCCCAGGCACCAATGCTGTCGTAGCCCGGTAGTACGCCAATCAATGTCGTACAAACGCCCATCAAAAGTAGCGAAGCGACCAGCGTGGATTTACGCCCGATGCGGTCGCCGAAGTGGCCAAACAGCGCCGAACCCAGCGGACGGGCGAGGAAAGCGATGCCGAAGGTGAGAAACGCCGAAAGCATTTGCGCGGTGCCAGACGTTTGCGGAAAGAACACCGGCCCGATCACCAGCGCTGCAGCGGTGGCGTAGACGTAGAAGTCGTAGAACTCGATGGCGGTGCCGATAAAACTTGCCGTGGCCACGCGGGTGGCGGAGTTGGTCGGCTGGGCAGGCGCGGTTTCGCTGTAAGCGGTTTGGGTCGTCATGCGGTGATCCCTGACAGTCATGAGCTCCAGTGGAGCGAATTATTATGGTCGAACACCCAGGGATGTGGGATGAGGCGCGGTCGCTGTTTCAGGTAGGAACAGTCGCCGGAGTACAGCGGAATTGGCCGAAACCTGTTGTGTGCGGGGTAAGCACAAGGTACGGCGGCGCTGGGTAAGCGGATCGATTATAGGAAGGGGGCTAACGATTGAACAAGAGCAAAAGATCGCAGCCTGCGGCAGCTCCTACATTTGGAACATTTGGAACATTTGGAACATTTGGAACATTTGGAACATTTGGGACAATTTGGGACATTTGGGACATTTGGGACATTTGGGACATTTGGGACATTTGGGACATTTGGGACATTTGGGGCATTTGGAACATTTGGAACGCATTCCAATGTAGGAGCTGCCGAAGGCTGCGATCTTTTGATCTTTTGATCTTCTATCGGGCAGGCACCAAAGCCGGCACAGACGAGGTATGCCAGATCAACACCTTGCTCACCCTGTTCTCTTCGGTCTCGAGGATTTCCAGGCGATAACGCCCGATCTTCAGGCACACCGCGCTTTCCGGAATGGTTTCCAGCGCTTCGGTGACCAGGCCATTGAGAGTCTTCGGCCCGTCGCTCGGCAAATGCCAGCCGAGGCACTTGTTCAAGTCGCGAATCGACGCGGCACCATCGATCACCATGCGCCCGTCGGGCTGCGGATGAATGTGCGGGTTGTCGAGACTGTGTTCGCTCTCGAATTCGCCGACGATCTCTTCGAGAATATCTTCCAGAGTCACGATGCCGAGCACTTCGCCGTATTCGTCCACCACCATGCCCAGGCGCCGTTGCTGCTTGTGGAAGTTAAGCAATTGCAGCTGCAGCGGTGTGCTTTCGGGGACGAAATACGGCTCGTAACTGGCGGCCAGCAGGGCCTCGCGGGTCAATTTGCTGTCATTCAGCAAATGGCCGATGTGACGGGTGTTGAGCACCGCTTCGACCTGATTGATATCGCTGTGAAACACTGGCAGACGCGTGCGTTTGTTTTGGCGCAGTTGTTCGATGATCTCCTCGATCGGATCATCAAGGTTGATCCCGTCAACATCACTGCGCGGCACCAGAATGTCGTTGACCGTGATGCTGTCGAGTGCGTGTATGCCGGAAACCGGATGGGCACGGACCGGATGCTCCGGATCATCATGACGCTCGGCCGGCAGCTCGTCTTCGCTCTGCTGCACGACCTGAGCCTTGCGCGTAAACGGAGTCATCAGCAAACCGCTGAGGCGGCTGAACAGCCAGGCGAACGGGTAGACGATTTTCAGCGGCACGGCCAGCAGCGCGTTGCCGAATGCCAGCACGGCGTCGGGATAGCGGCGGGCCACGGTGCGCGGGAAATAATCGGCGAAAACCAGCAGGATCGCACTGGCGCCGAGGCAAGCCGCCCACGGGCCGTTTTCTTCACAGAGGAAAATCGCCAGCAGCGTCGCGATGATCACCGCGAGCGCACGGCACAATGTGTTGCACAGGATCAGGCTGTCGAGCGGGAAGCTCAGCTTCGCCAGCGGTTTATCGCTGGCGCGCGAGGCGGTGCGTTGTGCGAGCAAATGCTGCTGCGCGATTTCGACGGCGGTAAACAGCCCAGACCATAAAATCAGCAGGACAAATACCGCGAGCATCGGCCCTATGGGCAAACCGTCCATTTATGCCGCCCGTCAGATGTGCAGAATGTATTCACGAACCAGTTTGCTGCCGAAGTACGCCAACATCAGCAGGCAGAAACCGGCGAGGGTCCAGCGAATCGCTTTGTGTCCACGCCAGCCGAGACGATTACGGCCCCACAACAGCACGCTGAACACGATCCACGCCAGACAGGCCAGCAGCGTCTTGTGCACCAGATGCTGGGCAAACAGGTTCTCGACGAACAGCCACCCGGAAATCAGCGACAGCGACAGCAGCGTCCAGCCGGCCCAGAGGAAACCGAACAGCAGGCTTTCCATGGTCTGCAGCGGCGGGAAGTTCTTGATCAGCCCGGACGGGTGTTTGTGCTTGAGCTGGTGGTCTTGCACCAGCAGCAGCAAGGCCTGGAATACCGCGATGGTGAACATGCCGTAGGCCAGGATCGACAACAGAATGTGCGCGAGGATGCCCGGCTCTTCATCGATGATCTGCACCGTGCCGGTCGGCGCGAATTGCGCCAGCAATACCGTGATGGCGCCGAGGGGGAACAGCAGCACCAGGAGGTTTTCCACCGGGATGCGCGAGCAGGCCAGAAGCGTCAGGGCAATCACCGCAGCGGCGATCAGACTTGAGGCGCTGAAGAAGTCCAGGCCCAGACCGATCGGGGTCAGCAGGTGGGTGAGCAGGCTGGCGCCGTGAGCAATCACCGCGAACACGCCGAGGCTGACGAGCAGGCGCTTGTTCGCCTTGGCGCCGGTGGCCAGACGGGTGCTTTGATAAAGGGTCGCAGCGGCGTAGAGCAGGGCGGCGGCGAGGGTGGTCAGCAAACTGGGTGACAAGGGGAGCATAAATCCTGTTAGGCAAGCCCGAAAGGCGCTGAGTTTGGCATAGAACCGCCATTGCACGAAAGACTCAGGAAGCTGACGGCGAGGTGTCCGCCGGCCGCAGTCTTCGCTATAATCCGCGACCTGCCCACGCCGCAGGCTCGCCGAGCACATGTTGATTCCGGTCTGGGCCGCCATTATCCCGGTCTGTACAGGGCCTGAAAGGATCGCGCAATGTTTGAAAACTTAACCGACCGTCTCTCGCAGACGCTGCGCCATGTCACCGGCAAGGCGAAGCTGACCGAGGACAATATCAAAGACACCCTGCGTGAAGTGCGCATGGCGTTGCTCGAAGCTGACGTCGCGCTGCCGGTGGTCAAGGACTTCGTCAATTCGGTCAAGGAGCGCGCTGTCGGCACCGAGGTGTCGCGCAGCCTGACGCCGGGCCAGGCGTTCGTGAAGATCGTCCAGGCCGAACTCGAAAGCCTGATGGGCGCGGCCAACGAAGACTTGAACCTCAGCGCCGTGCCGCCGGCCGTGATTCTGATGGCCGGTCTGCAGGGTGCGGGTAAAACCACCACCGCCGGCAAACTCGCGCGCTTCCTTAAAGAGCGCAAGAAGAAGTCGGTCATGGTCGTGTCGGCGGACATCTACCGTCCGGCGGCGATCAAGCAGCTGGAAACCCTGGCCAGCGACATCGGCGTCACGTTCTTCCCGTCCGACCTGAGCCAGAAGCCGGTCGACATCGCCACGGCGGCTATTAAAGAAGCGAAGCTGAAATTCATCGACGTGGTCATCGTCGATACCGCCGGTCGTCTGCACATCGACGAAGAGATGATGGGCGAGATCAAGGCACTGCACGCCGCGATCAACCCGGTCGAAACGCTGTTCGTGGTCGACGCCATGACCGGCCAGGACGCCGCCAACACGGCCAAGGCATTTGGCGATGCGCTGCCGCTGACCGGTGTGATCCTGACCAAGGTCGACGGCGACGCCCGTGGCGGTGCTGCACTGTCGGTGCGCGCCATCACTGGCAAGCCGATCAAGTTCATCGGTATGGGCGAGAAGAGCGAAGCGCTCGACCCATTCCACCCTGAGCGGATCGCTTCGCGAATCCTCGGCATGGGCGACGTGCTCAGCCTGATCGAACAGGCTGAAGCGACTCTCGACAAGGACAAGGCCGACAAACTGGCCAAGAAGCTGAAGAAGGGCAAGGGCTTCGACCTCGAAGACTTCCGCGATCAGCTGCAACAGATGAAGAACATGGGCGGCCTCGGCGGGCTCATGGACAAACTGCCGAGCATCGGCGGTGTCAACCTGTCGCAAATGGGCAATGCCCAGAACGCCGCAGAGAAGCAATTCAAGCAGATGGAAGCCATCATCAATTCCATGACCCCGGCCGAGCGCCGCGACCCTGAACTGATCAGCGGTTCGCGCAAACGCCGGATCGCCATGGGTTCCGGCACTCAGGTGCAGGACATCGGTCGCTTGATCAAGCAGCACAAGCAGATGCAGAAAATGATGAAGAAATTTACCGCCAAAGGCGGGATGGCAAAAATGATGCGCGGCATGGGCGGTATGTTGCCCGGCGGCGGCATGCCGAAGATGTAAGCTGTTCTGTCTCACCGTAAATCAGCAAAACGGGTGGGACAGGACATCAATGCTTCGCCGGTCGTCGCACCGGCGCAGACCCTGCAAGGATGCAGGATCAACAGCAAACCCGCACTCGGCGGGAGCTGACTGGCCGTTTTCATCGACGGCTCTCTATGCAAATCTGCACGGCATGCCATAGGCGCCGGAAAAAGTCATTTGCAAAAGTCCGGATATTCCTTAGAATATGCGGCCTTTCGGGCACCCATGCCCGCTGTGCATTTAGATTTGCAGCACCGACTACAGGAACGATGTTCACATGCTAACAATCCGTCTTGCCCTTGGCGGCTCCAAAAAGCGCCCGTTTTACCACCTGACCGTAACCGACTCGCGTAACCCGCGTGACGGCTCCCACAAAGAACAGGTTGGTTTCTTCAACCCTGTTGCCCGTGGTCAGGAAATCCGTCTGTCCGTGAACCAAGAGCGCGTAGCCTACTGGCTGAGCGTTGGTGCACAACCTTCTGAGCGCGTTGCTCAGTTGTTGAAGGAATCTGCCAAGGCTGCGGCCTGAGCAATATGAACGCGACGCCTGCTGTTGCCGATGATTTGATCGTTATTGGCAAAATTTATTCTGTTCACGGCGTTCGCGGCGAAGTGAAGGTTTATTCCTTTACTGATCCGACTGAAAACCTGTTGCAGTACAAAACCTGGACGCTCAAGCGCGAAGGCAATGTCAAACAGGTCGAGCTGGTCAGTGGACGCGGGAGCGACAAGTTCCTGGTCGCAAAGCTCAAGGGTCTTGATGATCGTGAAGAAGCTCGTCTTCTGGCCGGTTACGAGATCTGCGTGCCGCGCAATCTGTTCGCTGAATTGACCGATGGCGAGTACTACTGGTACCAGCTGGAAGGTCTGAAGGTCATCGACACCCTCGGGCAATTGCTCGGGAAGATCGATCATCTTCTGGAAACCGGCGCCAATGATGTAATGGTCGTCAAGCCTTGCGCTGGCAGCCTGGATGATCGCGAACGCCTGTTGCCCTATACCGAGCAATGCGTGTTGGCCATCGACCTGGAAGCGGGCGAGATGAAGGTGGATTGGGACGCGGACTTCTGACGTGGCTAACTTGCGCGTAGAAGTGATCAGTTTGTTTCCCGAGATGTTTTCCGCCATTGGCGATTACGGCATCACCAGTCGTGCGGTCAAACAGGGGCTCTTGCAGCTGACCTGTTGGAATCCGCGGAACTACACGACGGATCGGCATCACACTGTGGACGATCGCCCGTTTGGCGGTGGTCCGGGCATGGTGATGAAGATCAAGCCCCTGGAAGATGCTCTGGTTCACGCCAAGGCAGCAGCCGGGGAGGCGGCGAAGGTGATTTACCTGTCCCCCCAAGGCCGTCAACTGACTCAGTCGGCGGTACGCGAGCTGGCACAATCGGATGCATTGATCCTGATTGCCGGCCGCTATGAAGGCATTGACGAGCGCTTTATTGAGGCTCATGTCGATGAAGAGTGGTCGATTGGCGACTATGTACTGTCTGGCGGCGAGCTGCCGGCGATGGTCCTGATCGATGCGGTTACACGACTGCTGCCTGGAGCTTTAGGGCATGCGGATTCCGCTGAGGAAGATTCCTTTACGGATGGTCTGCTGGATTGCCCGCACTACACCCGACCGGAGGTGTATGCGGATCAGCGTGTTCCCGACGTGTTGCTGAGTGGCAATCACGCGCATATCCGGCGTTGGCGTTTACAGCAGTCCCTTGGTAGGACCTTTGAACGACGCGCCGATCTTCTGGAAAGCCGCTCGCTTTCTGGAGAAGAGAAGAAGCTGCTCGAGGAATACATCCGCGAGCGGGACGATAGTTAACAACGTATCGATGGTAGATCGAACGATTTACCTTAGGAGCACAGCATGACCAACAAAATCATCCTTGCACTCGAAGCAGAGCAGATGACCAAAGAAATCCCTACCTTCGCCCCAGGCGACACTATTGTCGTTCAGGTGAAAGTGAAGGAAGGCGATCGTTCCCGTCTGCAAGCGTTCGAAGGCGTTGTAATCGCCAAGCGTAACCGCGGCGTGAACAGTGCGTTCACCGTGCGTAAAATCTCCAACGGTGTTGGCGTAGAACGTACTTTCCAGACCTACTCCCCGCAGATCGACAGCATGGCTGTCAAACGTCGCGGTGACGTACGTAAAGCCAAGCTGTACTACCTGCGCGACCTGTCGGGTAAAGCAGCTCGCATCAAGGAAAAACTGGCTTAAGTCCAGCTTCCGATGCAGAAAAAAGCAGCCTACGGGCTGCTTTTTTGTTGCCCAAAATTCTTCCTCTTTAGGAGCTGCCGAAGGCTCGGGCTGCGATCTTTTGATCTTGCTTGTATTCGGGAGCCAGAAATCGAGTCTTGCCATGACCACCCGCGACAAGGAAATCAAACGCCGCACCGAACTCTCGGTGACCCGCGTAACCAAAGCCGTCTTCCCGCCGACCACCAACCATCACAACACCCTGTTTGGTGGCACTGCGCTGGCGTGGATGGACGAAGTCTCGTTCATCACCGCCACGCGATTCTGCCGTTTGCCGCTGGTAACCGTGTCTACCGATCGCATCGACTTCAACCACGCGATCCCGGCGGGGTCGATCGTTGAGTTGGTGGGGAAGGTAATCAAGGTCGGCAACACCAGCCTCAAGGTCGAGGTGGAAGTGTTTGTCGAGAGCATGAGCTGTGATGGTCGCGAGAAGGCGATTCATGGGCAGTTCAGCTTCGTTGCCATTGATGATGACAAGCGACCGGTGCCGGTGCTGCCGGGATTTGCTGCTTGAATTTTAAAAAGATCGCAGCCTTCGGCAGCTCCTACAGGAAAAACGCATTACATGTAGGAGCTGCCGAAGGCTGCGATCTTTTGCTTTCAAGCCTGTTGTGCCTCAGGCTGAATCAACGCCAGCAACGTCCACCCCGCGCCGGGATTCAACGTCGTCTCCGGTGTCACAACATGCACCCAGCCACTGTCATCACGCATGAACAGCAACGTCGCGCGATTGCCGTGCAACGCCCGGTAGTCCTCCCAGCCAAAGCCATCGGTCAATGTTGTGCTGTACAACTCGGCGCCCTGGCCCATCTGGCTGGCCAGTTTCGCGTAAGTGAACGCCTCGCTGCCCAGTTGATTGCCACGATGCTCCAGGCTTGCACGATGCTTGTCACTGCGGCGACTTTCATGACCGCTGGCCAAACCAAACAGTCGTTGATGGCCGAAGTCATGGCGAAAACGCATCGCCGCCAGCGTATTGAGTTCACCTGACGGCGACAGCGCCAGCAAATGCCCCAGGCCGA
This sequence comes from Pseudomonas fluorescens, assembly GCF_900636825.1. Taxonomy (NCBI): domain Bacteria; kingdom Pseudomonadati; phylum Pseudomonadota; class Gammaproteobacteria; order Pseudomonadales; family Pseudomonadaceae; genus Pseudomonas; species Pseudomonas fluorescens. Next base: position 1,201,649 of record NZ_LR134318.1, read on the forward strand.
CCAGATCCAGATGCGCATCGGCATGTTGCGAAGCCGGGTTGCCGAAATACGTCGGCAAGCCTTCCATGCGCGCAGCACGGATGTTTTCCCAGCTCGAATCGGTCAGCAGCACGCGGCTGCCCAGTTGCTGCAGCGATTTGCCCAGCTCCCGCGCCGGGCTGTTCGCGCCGACGATCAGGAAACCACTCGGCGCCGGTTCGGCGACCTTCAGCAGCCGTGCCAGCGGTCGCGCCGTGGCGCTTTGCAGGACGACGGTGCCGATGATCACAGCGAAGGTCAGCGGCACCAGCAGCAAGGCGCCTTCATGCCCGGCCTCATGCAGACGAATCGCGAAAATCGCCGACACCGCCGCCGCGACGATCCCCCGTGGCGCGATCCAGCACAGCAAGGCGCGCTCACGCCAACTCAGGCTCGAACCAGCCGTGCTCAGCAGCACGTTCAACGGCCGGGCAATCAACTGAATCACCAGCAGCAGAATCAGTACCAGCGGGCCCAGCCCGATCAAGGCATACAAATCCAGACGCGCCGCCAACAGAATGAACAAGCCGGAAATCAGCAGCACGCTGAGGTTTTCCTTGAAGTGCAGGATGTGTCGAACGTCCACGCCCTTCATGTTTGCCAGCCACATGCCCATCAGCGTCACTGCCAACAAGCCGGACTCATGCATCACTTCGTTGGCAGCAATGAAGATCCCCAGCACGGCCGCCAGCGAAGCGAGGTTGTGCAGGTACTCGGGCAGCCATTGCCGGCGAATAATCGTCCCCAACACCCAGCCACCGACGATTCCGAACACCGCGCCGCACAGAATCACCCCGCCGAAGGTCAAAAGACTCTGCTTGAGCCCATGGCCATCGGCGCTGGCAATGATGAAGCTGTAAACCACAACGGCGAGCAGCGCGCCGATCGGGTCAATGACGATGCCCTCCCAGCGCAAAATGTTGGCGATCGAGGCTTTCGGTCGCACCACACGGAGCATCGGCACGATCACCGTCGGGCCGGTGACCAGCGTGAGGCTGCCGAAGAGAATGGCGAGCATCCAGTCGAACCCCAGCAGGAAGTGCGTAGCGACCGCAATGACCACCCAGGTCGATAGCGCGCCGATGGTCACCAGGCGATGAACGACGCTGCCGATCTCTTTCCATTCCGACAAGTGCAGTGTCAGGCTGCCCTCGAACAGAATCAGCGCCACCGCCAGAGACACCAACGGCATCAGCAAGGGACCGAACATTTCCTGTGGGTCGAGCCAGCCCAGTACCGGCCCGACCAGAATGCCGGTCAGCAACAGAAACAGAATCGCCGGTAACTTCAGGCGCCAGGCCAGCCATTGGCAAGCCAGCGCTGCTGCGCCTATCCCGCCAAATGCCAAGAGAATTTCCTGCTCGTTCATCGATGCTCCCTGTTCCTTGAAATGGCGGGCTATGAAAGACTAGCGCCCATTCCTACAGTTCACTCAACATTTGCGCGCCGGCCTCAAGGCCGCGTGACATGAGCGCCCATGCCTGCCATCGACCATCCGCTGATTGATCAATTCCTCGACGCTATATGGCTGGAGAAAGGCCTGTCCGATAACACCCGCGGCGCCTATCGCAGCGATCTGGCGCTGTTCAATGGCTGGTTGCAGGAGAAAAACCTGGAACTGATCGACGCCGGTCGCGAGTTGATCCTTGATCACCTGGCCTGGCGTCTGGAGCAAAATTACAAGCCACGCTCCACCGCCAGATTTCTCTCCGGTGTGCGGGGCTTTTATCGCTATCTGTTGCGCGAGAAGCTGATCAGCGTCGACCCGACCTTGCGCGTTGATATGCCCCAGTTGGGCAGGCCGCTGCCCAAATCCCTCTCGGAAGCTGACGTCGAGGCGCTGCTGAAAGCGCCGGATCTGAGCGAGGCCATCGGCCAGCGTGATCGCGCCATGTTGGAAGTGTTGTACGCCTGCGGATTACGAGTCACCGAACTGATCAGCCTGACGCTGGAGCAGGTCAATTTGCGTCAGGGCGTCCTGCGGGTGATGGGCAAGGGCAGCAAGGAGCGTCTGGTGCCGATGGGCGAGGAGGCGATTGTCTGGGTCGAGCGCTACATGCGTGACGGTCGCGGCGAACTGCTGGGGGGCCGGCCCAGCGATGTGCTGTTTCCCAGCCAGCGCGGCGAGCAGATGACCCGCCAGACGTTCTGGCACCGCATCAAGCATCAGGCCAAGGTCGCCGGAATCGGCAAGTCGCTGTCGCCGCACACCTTGCGTCATGCCTTCGCCACACACTTGCTCAACCACGGTGCCGACTTGCGCGTCGTGCAGATGTTGCTCGGCCACAGCGACCTGTCGACCACGCAGATTTACACCCACGTCGCCCGCGCCCGCCTGCAGGACCTGCACGCCAAACACCATCCGCGCGGCTGAACACAAAATTGTCTGTAGGAGCTGCCGAAGGCTGCGATCTTTTGATGTTGTTTTTCTTGAAATCAAAAGCAAGATCAAAAGATCGCAGCCTTCGGCAGCTCCTACATAAAACGGTGTGATCTATGGCGACAGGCGCATTCGGCCCTCGTGACCTTATGTGTTAGGCTTTGCCGGTTTGCACGATGGACGGTTATGACCCGGTGTTCAGGCACGGGCGTTCTGATCGTTCCATTTGTCCGCCCTCAGGAGTTCTCATGCGTCTGACCCAGATTTTTGCCGCCGCAGCCATTGCGTTGGTCAGCACCTTTGCCGTCGCCGATGACGCGGCCGACAAAGCCATCCGTAAAAGCCTGGAAAACCTCGAACTCGAAGTTCCGGTAGAAAGCATCTCCGCCAGCCCGTTGCCGGGCATGTACGAAGTCAAGCTCAAGGGCAGCCGTGTGCTCTATGCCAGCGCCGATGGCCAGTACATTGTGCAGGGCAACCTGTACCAGCTCGAGAACGGCAAGCCGGTCAACCTGACCGAAAAAACCGAGCGCCTGGGCGTTTCCAAACTGATCAACGCCATTCCGGTCGCCGAAACCGTGGTTTACCCGGCCGTGGGCGAAACCAAATCGCACATCACCGTGTTCACCGACACCACTTGCCCGTATTGCCACAAACTGCACGAGGAAGTGCCAGAGCTGAACAAGCGCGGCATCGAAGTGCGTTACGTGGCATTCCCGCGCCAGGGTCTGAACTCGCCGGGTGACGAGCAACTGCAAGCCGTGTGGTGCTCGAAAGACAAAAAAGCTGCCATGGACAAAATGGTCGATGGCAAGGAAATCAAGGCCGCCAAGTGCGATAACCCGGTCTCCAAACAATTCGCCCTCGGTCAGTCGATCGGCGTGAACGGCACACCGGCCATCGTTTTGGCTGACGGACAAGTCATTCCGGGCTACCAGCCTGCGCCACAAGTCGCCAAACTGGCGCTGGGCGCCAAGTAATTCGCATCGTCACGGACAGCCGTTGACGATCATGGTCCGGCAGCAACAACGCCGGGCCATCAATAGAGAGCCGCGAGCACGCGGTTGTTTTCCGGCCGACCCTGCGTCGGCCGTTTTATGGGGAGTTCACAGTGAATCCGGTCAAAGTAGGCATCTGTGGGTTAGGGACCGTCGGTGGCGGTACCTTCAACGTACTTCAGCGCAACGCCGAGGAAATTGCTCGTCGTGCCGGGCGTGGGATTGAAGTGGCACAAATTGCCATGCGCACGCCAAAGCCTCAGTTCCAGACGACCGGTATTGCGATTACCAACGATGTCTTCGACGTGGCCACGAACCCTGAGATCGACATCGTCATAGAGCTGATGGGCGGCTACACCGTTGCCCGCGAGCTGGTACTCAAGGCCATCGAGAATGGCAAGCATGTGGTCACCGCGAACAAGGCGCTGATAGCCGTTCACGGTAATGAAATTTTCGCCAAGGCACGCGAGAAAGGCGTGATCGTCGCATTCGAAGCGGCAGTGGCCGGTGGCATTCCGGTGATCAAGGCGATCCGCGAAGGCCTGTCTGCCAACCGCATCAACTGGGTCGCCGGGATCATCAACGGCACCGGTAACTTCATCCTCACCGAAATGCGCGAGAAGGGCCGTACGTTCGAAGACGTACTCGCCGAAGCGCAGGCGCTGGGTTATGCCGAAGCCGATCCGACTTTCGACGTGGAAGGTATTGATGCGGCGCACAAGCTGACGATCCTCGCGTCCATCGCCTTCGGCATTCCGCTGCAATTCGACAAGGCCTACACCGAAGGCATCACCAAGCTGACCACCGCTGACGTGAATTACGCCGAAGCGCTGGGCTATCGCATCAAGCATTTGGGCGTGGCGCGCAGCACTGACGCCGGCATCGAATTGCGCGTGCACCCGACGCTGATCCCGGCCGATCGCCTGATCGCCAACGTCAACGGCGTGATGAACGCGGTGATGGTCAACGGTGACGCGGCCGGTTCGACGCTGTTCTACGGCGCGGGCGCCGGCATGGAGCCAACCGCTTCGTCGGTGATCGCCGATCTGGTCGACGTGGTTCGCGCCATGACTTCCGACCCGGAAAACCGCGTGCCGCATTTGGCGTTCCAGCCGGATTCGCTGTCGGCGCATCCGATCCTGCCGATCGAAGCCTGCGAAAGCGCTTACTACCTGCGCATTCAGGCCAAGGATCATCCGGGCGTACTGGCGCAAGTGGCGAGCATTCTTTCGGAGCGCGGCATCAACATCGAGTCGATCATGCAGAAGGAAGTCGAAGAGCATGACGGCCTGGTGCCGATGATCCTGCTGACCCACCGCGTTGTCGAGCAGCGCATCAACGATGCGATCGCCGCACTTGAAGCGCTCGCAGGCGTTGACGGCCCGGTCGTACGGATCCGCGTCGAACATTTGAATTAACAGCAGCGGCAAGCTGCAAGCTACAAGCGGCAAGACAAAGCAGATCGGCTTTTACTTGCTGCTTGTAGCTCGCAGCTTGCAGCTCAAACCAAAGGTTTGCTCTTATGCGCTATATCAGTACCCGCGGCCAGGCACCGGCCCTGAATTTCGAAGAGGTTTTGCTGGCCGGTCTAGCCACCGACGGCGGTCTGTACGTGCCGGAAAATCTGCCACGCTTCACTCAGGAAGAAATCGCTTCCTGGGCCGGCCTGCCGTATCACGAACTGGCCTTCCGCGTGATGCGCCCGTTCGTCACCGGCAGCATTCCCGATGCCGATTTCAAAAAGATTCTTGAAGAAACCTACGGTGTGTTCGCCCACAGCGCCGTTGCGCCGTTGCGTCAGCTGAACGGCAATGAATGGGTGATGGAGCTGTTCCACGGCCCGACCCTGGCGTTCAAGGACTTCGCTCTGCAACTGCTCGGTCGTTTGCTCGACTACGTGCTGGAAAAGCGCGGCGAGCGCGTGGTGATCGTCGGTGCCACCTCCGGTGACACCGGTTCGGCCGCCATCGAAGGCTGCAAGCACTGCGAAAACGTCGACATCTTCATCCTGCACCCGCACAACCGTGTGTCCGAAGTGCAGCGCCGCCAGATGACCACGATTTTCGGCGACAACATCCACAACATCGCCATCGAAGGCAACTTCGACGACTGCCAGGAAATGGTCAAAAACAGCTTCGCCGACCAGAGCTTCCTCAAAGGCACGCGTCTGGTCGCGGTGAACTCGATCAACTGGGCGCGGATCATGGCCCAGATCGTTTACTACTTCCATGCGGCCCTGCAGTTGGGTGGCCCGGCACGCTCGGTGGCGTTCTCGGTGCCGACCGGCAACTTTGGCGACATCTTCGCCGGTTACCTGGCGCGCAACATGGGCCTGCCGATCAACCAGTTAATCGTCGCCACCAACCGCAACGACATCCTGCACCGCTTCATGAGCGGCAACCAGTACGTCAAGGAAACCCTGCACGCGACGCTGTCGCCGTCGATGGACATCATGGTTTCGTCGAACTTCGAACGCCTGCTGTTCGACCTGCACGGTCGCAACGGTGCGGCGATTGCCGGTCTGATGGACTCGTTCAAGCAGGGCGGCGGTTTCAGCGTCGAGCAGGAGCGCTGGACCGAAGCGCGCAAACTGTTCGATTCGTTGGCCGTGGACGACGAGCAAACGTGCGAAACCATTGCCGAAGTTTACGAGCAGACCGGTGAAGTGCTGGATCCGCACACCGCCATCGGTGTGAAGGCCGCGCGTGAATGCCGCCGCAGCCTGGACACCCCGATGGTGATCCTCGGAACTGCCCACCCGGTGAAATTCCCTGACGCAGTGGAGAAAGCCGGTGTAGGAAAAGCGCTCGAGCTACCTGCACATCTTTCTGATTTGTTTGAGCGAAACGAGCGCTGCACCGTTCTGCCAAACGAGCTGAAAGCCGTGCAAGCCTTTGTCAGCCAGCATGGCAACCGCGGCAAGCCGCTGTAAACCGCTAAAACCTGTCACATTTTGAAGCCCGTCTCCTGACGGGCTTTTTTGTTTCTGCTGCCACACTGCTCGGGTTTTCACCCACGAAGGACGGGTGAGTCGATCACGAAGGAAGTGGCAATGGGGTTGCAGAGCAGATTGAGACCAGTCTTGAACTGGGTATTTTTTTTGGCCTGGCTGATGGCCGGAGCCAGCAGTAGCGCCGCGCAATTGGCGTTGCATGATGCAAACGGGTTGTCGCATATCGCACCGATCGATCTCGATCCCGCAGAGCGCCAATGGATCCGCGACAACCCGCGGGTGATTGTCGCCTCGGTGCAATACCCGTTGTACCTGTTCCAGGACGAGCATGGCCGCTGGAGCGGACTGAACAACGATGTTCTGCAACGGATCAGCGCCATGACCGGTCTGCGCTTCGAGCATGAAGAGTCATTCTCCACCGATCAGATGCTCGAACGCCTGGAGAGCGGTACAGCGGATATGAGCACCACGCTGGCAATGACCGAAACCCGCAAGGCATTCCTTGAATTCAGTCATGCCTTCGGCGGCGCAGGCTGGGTGTTTGTCAGTCGCGCCGGAGCGCCGCGGGTGAGTTCGCTGGAGCAGTTGGCGAAACGCGTACTGGTATTGCCTGCCAGGCATGCGCTGGAGGAAGTCATTCGTCGCGAGCATCCGTCAATCGAGCTGCGGCTGGTGAAAACCTATGCGGAGGCGCGGGCGCTCGTGGAAAGTGGTGAGGCCTACGCCACCATCGAAAATGAAATCGGCGCGCAGCTGCATCCGTCGGGGCTGCTCACGGTTGGCGGGGTACTCGAAGGTAAATGGGAAGCCGATCACTTGGCGGTGCGCAAGGGCCAGCCCGAGCTGTTGAGTGTCATCAACAAAGCGCTGAGTGCGTTTTCTGCCGCGGATCTGCGCGCCATTCGCCTGAAGTGGCTGGGTGGAATCGCACCGGCAGCGGAGGCTTCGCTTTGGCAGCGAATCGTCGAGCCCGGATGCTGGACGATGGGCGTCATCGGTTTCTTCGGGCTGTTGTCACTGGTCTGGAATCGCCGCTTGAGCGTGTTGATGAAACAGCGCGGTGAAGCCGAGCGATCGTTGAATGATCAGTTGGCCTTCCAGCATGCGTTGATCGATGCGATGCCTGATCCGATTTTTGTGCGTGACCTCGAAGGGCGGTTGGTGATGTGCAACCGCAGCTACGAAGAGCTGCTTTCGGTGCGCCAGGACCAAGTCCAGGGACGTTTGCTTTTCGAAATCGACGCATTGCCCGAAGCCACGGCAATGATGCTGCATGACGAGTTCATGGCGCAGTTGCAGACGCGCAAGACACGCTTCAGCCATCGTCAGTTGTTATTCAAGAACGGCCCTCGGGACATCTATCAATGGACTGTGCCGTTCTACAGCGCCGACGGTAAATTGCGCGGCTTGCTCGGCGGCTGGACAGACATCACCCAGCGTCGCGTGGAGAGCGGGTGTCGGTGTCTGCATTGAAGTTGGGAAATGTCCTATCTGACGTGACGCCTTTTCCGATGTGAGGCGCAGGACGGGTGTCCTAGAGTGGACGGCCCCTGCGGTGACAAACCGCGAATGTCGTCAGAGGTCGCCCATGCGTTCGCTAAAAGTCCTGATCCTTGAACATAACCCGTTTCAGTTGATGGCTTTGCATCAGATGCTCAATGCCATCGGCATCTACGATGTATTGACGGCACCCACGCTCGCTTCGGCGCGACGTTCCCTGCAACGTCGCGGCGCCGTCGACATTGCGATCTGCGATCCGCAATTGAAACGAGGTGAAGGTGTGGCGCTGATCCGGCATCTGGCCCAGCGCCAACAGGCGCATGCCCTGATTCTGCTGGGGTGCACCGCGCCGAGCTTGCTCAAGGGGCTCGATTGCATGGTGCTCGAACACGAAATCAAACTGTTGGGGCGCTTGCATTCGCCGGTGTCTGCCGTGCTGATGCGGGGTCTGGTGGACGAGTATTTGCTGTCCGGTCGACGGGTGGCCAGTCTCTGACGGGAGCCGTTATGTTTCTGTCATCTTCACTCGGCATGCTCTGAACGACCGGTGACGCTCAAGGAAGACGCCCGGGACACAGAACTTTCTTCTCGGGCCGGCGGTCATTTATTGTGAACACGCCCCAGGCACACAGTTTTCGGACTATTGAGTGGAGATCGAGATGGAAAGTATCAGTCTATTGCTCGGTGAGGCTCTGAGCCCGTATCAGGTAACGTTGACCCCGCGCGGCAGCCATGGCGAATGCCTGGTGACGTTGAAAAACAGCAGCGGCGCGATCGTGGTGGAACGTGAATTCAATCAGGCTCAATTGAGCGACAAACGCTTGCTGACCGATGTGGTCGACGGCTTGCACCGGGATATCCTGATCGCCGAAGGGCGGCTGGAACCCTGCGTCATTGCGGCGTTGCGCAACGCGGCTCTGGATAAACGTCCGGCGTTGTAAAGATGAAATATTTTTTGTGGGAACCTTCCTGCATCCGTGTCAGTCAGACCCCATAACAGCAGGATCAAGCATTGTGCTCCGGTGCTTGTCGCTTGCTGCTACGGGTCGTTATTCGACCCCGTTTAACCCCGAGTCGTCTCCCCACTTCTCGGGGTTTCTTTTGTCCGGCGTTTGCCTATTGCGCCGGCTGATGTTCGAAAAACAGGCGACTCTGCTGCATATAATCTTCGCGGCGGTCGTTATCCAGCCACGCGGCGTAACGCTGACTCAGCGGTTCATGGGGCAGGGTGCGCAGCAATTGGTTGATCTCGCCGATGGCTTGGCGTCCCTGAGTCGTGTCGGAACAGGCGACATGACTCGAGATATATTTTCCGGTGCCCTGAATCGGATAGAACTCCAGTTCATCCTCGTCGATTTGCGCCTGCTTCGCCTGATAGCGGATTTCCGGCCAATAGCCCAACACCACTTGCAAGCGTCCGAGGCGTTGCATCGACAGCAGATTGGCCAGCGCATCATTGCCGTAATGGGCGGTCAGGGACTCGCCCGGCGCGTGGTGCAAAAGTGCATCGATGACTTCTCCATAGCTGCGTTCTGCCACGATGCCGACTTTGCGCTCAGTGCCAGCGAGCAGCGCGGCCAAATCGACTTCGCCATTCACCAGATACGGGAGGAGCACCGAGCGATCTTGCTGGCGCACCACCAGGCCATTGCTCACTGCGCGAAGCGCCGGTATCGAATACGTAACCGATTGCGCGCGTTGCTTGCTCCATAGCAAGGCGGGATCGCAGGCAAAGGGATTTTCCTGAAGCATTTGCAAGCCGCGAGCGCGGTTGACCCGCATCAGCGTGTGTTCGTACTGCGGCATGCCTGCGATCAGCAATGGCAACAACTGGTCGATCACGCCCTGACCCTTTCTCGGCCCTTCGAAAATCGTCATGGGTGGCAAGTCGCGCAGCAGCCAGATCAACGTTGGTTTCGCCTGCGCTGCGCTCGATACCGCGAGCAGAATCAGCAAGCCGAACAGCCGCCGCGCCCACTCATGGGAGGCGCGGTAGGCGGGCAATGCTGGTCGGCGGTTCAGCTTAGATGGCTCCGTCTTCGCGCAGTCGGGCGATCTGTGTTTCGTCATAACCCAGATCATGAAGTACCTGCGCGTTGTGTTCACCGAGTTGCGGGCCGACCCATTCGGAGGATCCCGGCGTCTCAGAGAGTTTCGGGACAATGCCCGGCATCTTGAAATCCTTGCCGTCGGGCAGCTTGGCATGCAGGAACATTTCCCGGGCGAGGTATTGCGGATCGTTGAACATGTCTTCGGCGCTGAAGATCCGGCTCACCGGCACATCGGCCTGATTGAGCAGATCGAGCACAGTTTGCAACGGCAAGGAATTGACCCAGCGATCAATCACCCCGTACAGCTCGTCACGGCGGCTGTCGCGCCCGTCATTGCTGGCCAGCGTCGGATCGTTGGCCAGATCGTCGCGACCGATGACCTGCATGAAGCGCTTGAAGATCGCATCGCCATTCGCGCCGATCTGTACGTGCTTGCCGTCGGCGCTGGTGTGAATGGAGGAGGGCGTGATGCCGGGCATGATGTTGCCGGAGCGCTCGCGGATGAAACCGAACACATCGAATTCCGGCACCATGCTTTCCATCATCGCAAAGATCGCTTCGTACAACGCCACGTCGACCACTTGCCCGAGTCCGCCATTGACCTCGCGATGACGCAGTGCCATCAGCGCGCCAATCACGCCCCACAGCGCGGCAATCGAATCGCCGATGGAAATCCCGGTGCGCACCGGCGGCCGATCTTCGAAACCGGTGATGTAACGCAGGCCGCCCATGGATTCGCCGACGGCGCCGAAGCCAGGCTGATCTTTCATCGGCCCGGTCTGGCCAAACCCCGACAGCCGCACCATCACCAGTTTCGGGTTCAAGGCGTGCAGGATTTCCCAGCTCAAGCCGAGCTTTTCGAGGACGCCGGGGCGGAAGTTCTCGATGAGAATGTCGGCTTCACCGAGCAGTTGTTTCAGGATCGCCAAACCCTCGGGATGTTTGAGGTTGAGCGTCAGTGACTTTTTGTTGCGCGCTTGAACGAACCACCACAGCGATGTGCCTTCGTACAATTTGCGCCACTTGCGCAGTGGATCACCGCCGTCCGGCGATTCGATCTTGATCACTTCGGCGCCGAACTCGCCGCAAATGCGCGAGGCAAACGGTCCGGCAATCAACGTACCCAATTCAATGACTTTCAGACCCGAGAGCGGTTTGTTGGCGAACGGCATACTGAATCCTGTAGGACGAGGCTGTGCGGAGACAGCGTTTTAACATAGCCGACTGTCAGACGCCGCAGGTTGATCGCCATCAATTCGATGATTGCCTACCGCATCGGTTAGACTTGCCGACTTTCCTCGTATCAAGAAGCCCGTTCATGGCCCAGCCGTCCACTACCTACAAGTTTGAACTGAACCTCACCGACCTCGACCGCAGCGTCTACGAGAGCGTCAAGCAGACCATCGCCCGTCATCCTTCGGAAACCGAAGAACGCATGACCGTGCGCCTGCTGGCCTACGCGCTCTGGTACAACGAGCAGCTGTCGTTTGGCCGTGGTCTGTCAGACGTGGACGAACCTGCGCTGTGGGAAAAAAGCCTGGACGACCGGGTTCTCCACTGGATCGAAGTCGGCCAGCCAGACGCCGACCGCCTGACCTGGTGTTCGCGCCGTACCGAGCGCACCAGTCTGTTGGCTTACGGCAGCCTGCGCGTTTGGGAAACCAAAGTGATCCCGGCGATCAAGAACCTGAAGAACGTCAACATCGCTGCGGTTCCGCAGGAAGTGCTGGAGACCCTGGCCAAGGACATGCCCCGCGTTATCAAGTGGGACGTGATGATCAGCGAAGGGACGATCTTCGTCACCGACGACCGCGGTCAGCACGAAGTCCAATTGCAGTGGTTGCAGGGCGAGCGCGGCTGATCCCACGCCTTTAACCGATCAATCCCACGTATCAAAGAGAATTTTCGTCACCCCATGCGTATCGAACCTCGCGAACTGCCTGCCACGCTGCCCTTTCTTGGTGATCTACCGCCGCTATTGACCCGCCTTTATGCGGCGCGGGGCGTGCAGTCCGAGGCGGAGCTGGACAAGAGCCTGGCGCGGTTGATTCCGTTCCAGCAACTCAAGGGCATTGACGCCGCAGTGGACTTGCTGGTGACCGCATTGGAGCAGCGCCAGCGGATCCTGATCGTCGGTGACTTCGATGCGGACGGCGCTACGGCCAGCACCGTTGGCATGCTCGGGTTGCGCTTGCTGGGTGCGGCCCATGTCGATTATCTGGTGCCCAACCGCTTTGAATATGGCTATGGGCTGACCCCGGAAATCGTCGAAGTCGCTATGACCCGTGAGCCGCATTTGCTGGTGACCGTGGACAACGGTATCTCCAGCGTCGAAGGCGTGGCCGCTGCCAAACGTCACGGCCTGAAAGTGCTGATCACCGACCACCACTTGCCCGGCGATGAACTGCCGCAGGCCGATGCGCTGGTCAATCCGAACCAGCCGGGCTGTACATTTCCAAGCAAGGCGTTGGCCGGGGTCGGGGTGATTTTCTATGTATTGATGGCACTGCGTGCACGCCTGCGCAGCCTCGGCTGGTACGAGAGCAAGCCGCAGCCGAACATTGGCGAGCTGCTCGATCTGGTGGCGCTGGGCAGCGTGGCGGACGTGGTGCCGCTGGATGCCAACAACCGCATCCTCGTGCATCAGGGCCTTGAACGCATTCGCGCCGGTCGCGCACGGCCAGGGATCAAAGCGATCCTGGAAGTGGCCAAACGTGACGCCGCACGCATCACCTCCACCGATCTGGGCTTTATCGTCGGCCCGCGCCTGAATGCCGCCGGGCGTCTGGACGATATGAGCCTGGGCATCGAATGCCTGCTCACCGCCGACGCCACCAAGGCTCGGGAAATGGCCGCGCAACTGGATGGCATGAACCAGGATCGCAAATCCATCGAGCAAGGCATGCAGCGTGAAGCGCTGGCGCAGCTCAAGGATCTACCGGTGGAGTCGATGCCGTTCGGCCTGTGCTTGTTCGATCCCGAGTGGCACCAGGGCGTGATCGGCATCCTCGCGTCGCGGATGAAAGAGCGTTATTTCCGGCCGACCATTGCCTTTGCCGATGCCGGCGATGGTTTGCTCAAGGGTTCTGGTCGCTCGGTACAGGGCTTCCACATTCGGGACGCCCTGAGCGTGGTGGCAGCGCAGCATCCGAACCTGATCGCCAAGTACGGTGGCCACGCGATGGCGGCTGGTTTGACGCTGCCGCAAGAGAATTTTGCGGTTTTCGCCGAGGCCTTTGACGCCGAAGTGCGCAGGCAGCTTCGCGAAGAAGACCTGACCGGGCGGATGTTGTCGGACGGCACGTTGGCCGTTGAAGAATTCCACCTCGAACTGGCCCGCGCCCTGCGCCATGCCGGCCCTTGGGGTCAGCATTTTCCTGAGCCGTTGTTTCACGGCGTGTTTCAGCTGGTTGAGCAGCGCGTGGTCGGTGAACGGCATCTGAAAGTCGTGCTGAAAAGCGAGTGCGGCTCGGTGAAGCTCGATGGCATCGCGTTTGGTATCGACCGCGATGTCTGGCCAAACCCGACGATTCAATGGGTCGAACTGGCGTACAAGCTCGACGTTAATGAGTTTCGGGGTAATGAGACTGTTCAGTTGATGATTGCTCATATCGAACCACGCTGAAGATCAAAAGATCGTCCGATCGCGGCCCGAACCTGCGGCAGCTCCTACACAGAATGCGGTTTCCTGTAGGAGCTGCCGGAGGTTCGGGCCGCGATCGGACGATCTTTTCTTGAATTTCTCGCGATCCCCCGTTGTCGACTAGGCTCTAAGCACTGCTTGATTGGCCTTGTGACGTCTTGTCGAATTTCTTTGCCCGTGGGGGCGGGAGTTGCATCTTTTTCTGTCACTCGTCGACTTTTCAAACAGAACCCTGGAGCCTGACCACTGATTCGAGAGGTGCCCCATGAGTCTGCTGCTTGAACCCTTCACCCTGCGCCAACTGACCCTGCCCAACCGCATCGCGGTCTCACCGATGTGCCAATACTCCAGCGTCGACGGCCTGGCCAACGATTGGCACCTTGTCCATCTCGGCAGCCGCGCTGTGGGCGGCGCCGGCCTGATCTTCACGGAAGCCACGGCGGTCACGGCGGACGGGCGGATCACCGCTGAAGACCTTGGCCTGTGGAACGACGAACAGATCGAACCGCTGCAACGGATTACCCGCTTCATCACCGCTCAAGGTGCCCTGGCCGGTATTCAACTGGCCCACGCCGGACGCAAGGCCAGCACCCATCGGCCGTGGATCGGCCAGCACGGCAGCGTCAAACCGGAGGACGGCGGCTGGACCCCGGTCGGACCGTCACCGATTGCGTTCGACCCGCAACACACTCAACCGAAAATGCTCGATGAAACGCAGATCGCCGAAGTCATCCAGGCGTTTGTCGACGCGGCCCAACGGGCGCTGAAAGCCGGGTTCAGTGTGGTCGAGGTGCATGCCGCTCATGGTTATCTGCTGCATCAGTTTCTCTCGCCGCTGAGCAATCAGCGCCGGGATCAATACGGCGGCTCGTTCGAAAACCGCATCCGTCTGGTGCTGCAAGTGACTGAAGCGGTGAGGGCGGTGTGGCCGGAGGAATTACCGGTGTTCGTTCGGGTGTCGGCCACCGACTGGGTAGAGGACGGCTGGAATCCCGATGAAACCGTCGAACTGGCGCGGCGCCTGCACACGCTCGGCGCGGATCTCATCGATGTGTCTTCGGGCGGCACGGCGGCCAACGCGGAAATTCCGGTGGGGCCGGGTTATCAGACGCGCTTCGCCGAACGCGTGCGCAAAGAGTCAGGCATCGCCACCGGCACGGTCGGCATGATCACCGAGCCGGCGCAGGCTGAGCATATTTTGCGCACCTGCCAGGCCGACATCATTTTCCTCGCGCGCGAACTGCTGCGTGATCCGTATTGGCCATTGCACGCCGATGATGACCTTGGCGGACGCAAAGCGGTGTGGCCGGCGCAGTATCAACGCGCGACCCATCGGGATCAGCCAATTCATGAATCTGATTTGCGCGATTGAGTGAACCGCGTTCGCCGGCCAGCAAAAAAAAACCGCCGTAGATTCGGCGGTTTTTGATCTGCCCCTGTACGAGCTGCCGCAGGCTGCGATCTTTTGATCTTGCTCTTAAAAGACAACATCACAACATTGCAGCCTGCAGCCTGCAGCCTGCAGCTTTTGCGTTGGCGCTAGAAATTCATCAAGGGTATTTGCGCTTGTCCGGCGCCGGAGGGAAGTACTGGTACAACCAGGTCTCGCTCAAGGTGCGGTCATTGGTTCGAATGAACAGGCGCAGCTCCACCGGCTCTACGCTGTCGTTGGTCGGGTACCAGTCGAACAGGATTCGGTAACCCTTGATGTCATCCAGCACCAGCACGCTGAAATCCTGCACCTTGCCGTTCGAGCAAGTGACCACCGGTTCAATACCGGTGCCCTGCGGCAAGCGCTCCAGGCCACCACCGGTAAAGTCCACCGCGAAACGGCGCGCCCACACCGGTGGGGAGTGCTCGCCCGGTGCCCAGCCTTCAACGAAACCGCCCATGCCGGAACGGGTCGCTTGTACCCGCGCCAGCGGCGTACTGACCGGTGGCAGTGCGCTCCAGTAAAGCTTGTAGCCGTAATTCAGCGAATCCCCGGCCGCCACCGGTTTCTTCGGTGTCCAGAACGCCACGATGTTATCGAGGGTTTCGCCGGTCGTAGGAATTTCCAGCAGATCAATAGAGCCTTCGCCCCACTCGGTTGTAGGTTCTACCCACAGGCTCGGACGTTTGCTGTACCAGTCGACAGTGTCCTGATAATTGGCGAACTCGTGGTCGGTCTGCACCAGCCCGAAACCTTTCGGGTTGGTATCGGCAAACGCGTTGAATTGCAGAGTGGCCGGGTTGTTCAGCGGGCGGCAGATCCATTCGCCGTTGCCGCGCCACATCGCCAGGCGATCCGAGTCGTGGATTTGCGGGTGAATGGTGTCGCACATGCGCCGTTCGTGATTGCCGCAGCTGAACATGCTGGTCATCGGCGAGATGCCCAGTTGTTCGATGGCGGTGCGCGCATTGATGTGCGCATCGATTTCCATGACCACCCGTTCGGCCTGGCAATCGATATCGAAGCGGTAGGCGCCGGTCGCGCTCGGCGAATCGAGCAGGGCATAGACCACAAAACGCGTGGCGTTCTTGTCCGGGGTTTCGAACCAGAATTTGGTGAAGTCGGGAAACTCTTCGCGTTTCTTCGCGTAAGTGTCGATCGCCAGGCCGCGTGCGGAGAGGCCATATTGGCCAGTCGCATCCACTGCGCGGAAGTAGCTGGCACCGAGAAACGACACCACGTCATGCCGATCCAGTTCCGGAGCCTTGAACAGTTTGAAACCGGCGAAACCCAGATCGCCCTTGAGCTGCTGGGTGTCGACCGAGGTGTTTTCGTAGTTGAACAGCGCCGGGCGGAAGTGCACTTCGCGCGCGGTGCGGGTTTTCGGATCGACGCTGTACATGCGCACCGGCTGGCGGAAACCCATGCCGACGTGGAAAAACTGCACGTCGAGCTGGCCCTTGTTTTCCTTCCACAACGAATGCTCGCCGTCATAGCGGATGGCGTTGAAGTTTTGCGGAGTCATCGTCGCCAGCGTCGGCGGCAGCACCTGTTTAGTGTCCTGATAGGCACTGCCGGCCAACTGCTTGGCCTGGCGCTTGAGCGCTTCGAAATCGAAAGGCAGCGCCTCGCCGTCGGCAGCGCCGCCATTGGCCGCCCACGCACGGGTAGCCAGTAGGCCAGTGGCCGAGAGACCGGTGTAAGCCGCAATGGCCATGGACGCTTTGAGCAAATTCCTGCGGTGCATAAATACAACCTGTCGTGTGCAATCCCGCGCCGTTCCTGGCACGTGCTGGATCGAAAATTACGGTTCGGTCATGCCTTCGGCCAAACGCAACGGACTATAAACAGATGCCGGCTAGCTTAAACGGTTCGCTCACGTTGGAAAATTCGTTGATTCATCGCGCCAGAGTGTCAATGAAACAAGACATGTCGGTTAAAAATCTTACGGGACTTTCTGATTTAGACGGCATATCTGCTTTTTTCGACTAATTACTCTAAAAAACCCTTTTCAGCGCCGATTTAATTTCTATTCTATGGGCATGACCGGTGCGACCCATCTGACCGGTAGGGCACACGGCGCTGCTGTAAGGGGCAGGGCGATGTGGTTCAGGCAATTCTTTGAAGTACTAGAGAAGGACATCGTCCATGGCAAAAATACAAGGCATCACCGACATGTTGGGCATCTTCCCGTGCCTGGGCAGCGGCCGCAGAAGACGTCGGTTGAACTCGGAGGAGTTGAAGCTGGTGGAACGTTATCGGGAGCTTTCGGAAAGCGACCGGATTGCGATGAGGTATCTGGTGGATGCGATGCGGAGTGTTTCGCGGTTTTGACGCCGAGGCAGGCGTTTGCGCCGCGCGATATCGATCCATTTGAAAACCAAACCCGTGGCGAGTGAGCAAACCCTCTCGCCACGGGTTTTTTGTTCTCTGCATTGCAGCGGCAAATCATCCCTTGGATCAATCCAGGCAAGCTGTGGGAGCCAGCCATGCTGGCGATGCTTTAGTGCTTGAACATCACATGCCGCACCGTTGTGTAGTCCTCCAGCCCATACATCGACATATCCTTGCCGTAACCGGACAGTTTCTGACCACCATGGGGCATTTCGCTGACGAGCATGAAGTGCGTGTTCACCCAGGTGCAGCCGTATTGCAAGCGTGCCGACATGCGATGGGCGCGTCCGACGTCCGCTGTCCACACCGAGGAGGCGAGGCCGTAGTCGGAATCGTTGGCCCACTCCAGCGCCTGAGCTTCATCGGTGAACTTGGTTACCGACACCACTGGCCCAAACACTTCACGGCGGACGATTTCGTCATCCTGCTGGGCATCAGCCAGCACGGTCGGCTCGAAGAAGAAACCATTGCCTTCGACAGCCTTGCCGCCAGTGATCAAACGGATGTGCGGTTGCGCCACGGCGCGCTCGACGAACCCGGCTACGCGGTCGCGATGTTGCGCGGTGATCAGCGGTCCCAGCTCGGTCGATGGATCATCCTGCAGACCATGCTTGATGCTGCTCACTGCGGCGCCGAGCTTTTCGACGAAGGTGTCGTAAATGCCTTGCTGCGCATAGATCCGGCACGCGGCGGTGCAATCCTGGCCGGCGTTGTAGAACCCGAAAGTACGAATCCCTTCCACTGCCGCATCGATATCGGCGTCGTCGAAAATGATCACCGGCGCTTTGCCGCCCAACTCCATGTGCATGCGTTTGACGCTGTCAGCCGTGCTGGAAATGATATTGGCGCCAGTAGCGATGGAGCCTGTCAGCGAAACCATGCGCACTTTCGGGTGGGTCACCAACGGACTGCCCACTGTCGGACCGCGACCGAACACCAGGTTGAGCACACCGGCCGGGAAGATTTCCGACGCCAGTTCGGCCAGACGCAACGCGGTCAGCGGGGTTTGTTCCGACGGCTTGAGCACCACGGTATTACCGGCGGCCAACGCCGGAGCGATTTTCCAGGCGACCATCATCAGCGGGTAATTCCACGGCGCAATCGAGGCGATCACGCCCACCGGATCGCGGCGGATCATCGAGGTGTGGCCGGGCAGGTATTCGCCCGCTGCCGAGCCGCTCATGCAACGACTGGCGCCGGCGAAGAAACGGAACACGTCGGCAATCGCCGGAATCTCGTCGTTGAGAGCGGCGCTGTAGGGTTTGCCGCAGTTGTCGGATTCCAGTCTGGCCAGTTCTTCGCCGTGGGCTTCAATCGCGTCGGCGAGTTTGAGCAGCAGCAGAGCGCGGTCTTTCGGCGCCGTTTGCGACCATTCGGCGAACGCACTGTCGGCGGCACGCACGGCGGCATCGACCTGAGCTTCGCTGGCTT
This sequence comes from Pseudomonas fluorescens, assembly GCF_900636825.1. NCBI lineage: Bacteria > Pseudomonadati > Pseudomonadota > Gammaproteobacteria > Pseudomonadales > Pseudomonadaceae > Pseudomonas > Pseudomonas fluorescens. Next base: position 1,220,449 of record NZ_LR134318.1, read on the forward strand.
CGTTGATTTCCACCAGCATTTCCCCACGCGCAGGGTTGAGCACCGGCTGCGTCGGACCTTCGCCGTTGACCAGTTGGCCATTGATCAAGAGTTTGGTTTGCATGATTTGCCCCTGAAAATCAATTTTATCGGTAGAAACCGGATCCAGTGTAGGAGCTGCCGAAGGCTGCGATCTTTTGATCTTGATCTACAAAGCCAGATCAAAAGATCGCAGCCTGCGGCAGCTCCTACAGGGGGTTCGGTTTGTTTAGTTATCCGGTTATTTGCCGCCACTGCCGGCAACGCTTTCGCCACCCCGCGTCAGGTAATACGCGCCCAGAATCGGCAGCATGGTTACCATCATCACCAGCATCGCGACGACGTTGGTCACCGGCACATCCCGTGGCCGGCTCAACTGATTGAGCAGCCACAGCGGCAACGTGCGCTCATGCCCGGCGGTAAACGTGGTGACGATGATTTCGTCGAACGACAGCGCAAACGCAAGCATGCCGCCCGCCAGCAACGCCGAGCCGAGATTCGGCAAGATGATGTAGCGAAAGGTCTGCCAGCCGTCCGCACCCAGATCCATCGATGCCTCGATCAGACTGTGGGATGTGCGCCGCAGGCGCGCGATAACATTGTTGTAGACGATCACCACGCAGAAGGTCGCGTGGCCGACGATGATGGTGAACATTCCGGGCTCGATTCCCAGTGTCTTGAACGTTGCCAGCAAGGCGATTCCGGTGATGATCCCCGGCAGTGCAATCGGCAGGATCAGCATCAGCGAAATGCCCTGTTTGCCAAAAAAGTCCCGGCGGTACAACGCCGCCGAAGCCAACGTGCCGAGGACCATGGCAATCAGCGTGGCGATGGCCGCGATCTGCAGCGACAGCTTGATCGCTTCCAAAACATCTGGCCTTGAAAACGCGACGCTGAACCAGTGCAGCGTAAAGCCCTTTGGCGGGAAGCTGAACGCGGCTTCTTCGGTATTGAAGGCGTAGAGGAAAATGATCAGGATCGGGAAATGCAGAAACACCAATCCGCACCATGCTGCGATTTTCAAGCCGATTGAAGCCCTTTCAGAGCGCATCGAAGGCTCCCAGTCGTTTGACGATGGACAGGTAAACCGCAATCAGCACGATTGGCACCAACGTGAACGCCGCCGCCATCGGCATATTGCCGATCGCACCTTGCTGCGCGTAGACCATGCTGCCGACGAAATAGCCCGGCGGGCCGACCAGTTGCGGCACGATGAAGTCGCCCAGGGTCAGCGAAAAAGTGAAAATCGATCCTGCTGCAATGCCGGGAATCGACAGCGGCAAAATTACCTGCATGAAGGTCTGACGCGGCTTGGCGCCAAGGTCGGCAGACGCCTGCAACAGCGACGGCGGCAATCGTTCCAGTGATGCCTGAATCGGCAGGATCATGAACGGCAGCCAGATGTAGACGAACACCATGAACCGTCCCAGGTGCGAGGTCGACAAGGTGCTGCCGCCGACACCGGGAATCCCCAGAACAAACTGCAACAGCGGCTCCAGCCCCAGATGCTGCACGAACCACTGGGCCACACCGCCCTTGGCCAGCAGCAGCGTCCACGCGTAGGCCTTTACGATGTAGCTGGCCCACATCGGCATCATCACCGCGATGTAGAAAAACGCCTTGGTCTTGCCGCTGGTGTAGCGCGCCATGTAGTAGGCAATCGGAAACGCGACGATGGCGCTGGCGATCGACACGACGATGGCCATGCTCAGCGTGCGCAGGATTATGTCGAAGTTGGACGGCTGGAACAGCGCTGCAAAATTCGCCAGGGTCAGGTCGGGAGTGACTGCCATGGTGAAGTCGTCGAAGGTGTAGAAACCCTGCCACAGCAGCACCAGCAGCGAGCCGAGATAGATTGCGCCAAACCACAGCAGCGGCGGCACCAGCAGCATCGACAAATACAGGTTCGGCTTGCGATAGAGCAGGTTGGAAAAACGGCGCAATGGTGGCGACGAAGGCATCGCGAGCGTGCTCATGTCAGACCCCGTTCGCCACGGTGTCGTGAAGCCGGATCATCGCCTCTCGCGCCCAACGCGCACTCAGACGCTGGCCGGTCTGGTGCTGAGCGCTGCTGTCGATCCACTGGCTGTTGGCGTGGCTGATGTTCAACGTCTGGCCGTTTTCCAGCTTCAGCTCATAGCGCGTCGCGCTGCCCTGATACTGGATGTCGTGAAGCATGCCGCTGACTTCGATTTCGTCACTGGCAAGTGGGCCTTCGGCGAAACGCACGTGTTCCGGACGGATCGAAAACGGCTGCGGATGACCGCTGAGTTCGCGGGCCAGCTCGCCGCGAATCACGTTCGAAGTGCCGACGAATTCAGCGACGAAAGTGGTGGTCGGTTTCATGTACAGATTGCGCGGCGTGTCGACTTGTTCGATGCGGCCCTGATTAAACACGGCGACGCGATCGGACATCGACAGCGCTTCGGTCTGATCGTGGGTGACGAAAATAAACGTGATGCCGAGCTGACGCTGCAGCTTCTTCAGCTCGCTCTGCATTTGCTCGCGCAGTTTCAGGTCGAGTGCGCCGAGCGGCTCGTCGAGCAACAGCACGCGCGGCCGATTGACCAAGGCGCGGGCGAGGGCGACACGCTGACGCTGGCCGCCGGACAACTGCACCGGTTTGCGTGCGCTGTAACCACCGAGCGCGACCATGTCCAAGGCTTCTTCGGCGCGTTGATGGCGCTCGGTTTTGCCCACACCTTTGACCTTCAAGCCATAGGCGACGTTGTCGAGCACGTTCATGTGCGGGAACAGGGCGTAATCCTGAAACACCGTGTTGACGTCCCGTTGATACGGCGGCAACCCGACCGCTTCGGCGCCATGAATGCGAATCGAGCCGGCGCTCGGTTGTTCAAACCCGGCGATCAAGCGCAGGCAAGTGGTTTTGCCCGAACCCGAAGGGCCGAGCATGGAAAAGAACTCGCCGTCCTCGATATCGATGGAAACCCGGTCCACGGCCTTCACCTCGCCAAACTGCCGGGAAACGTTGGTGAACTGGACTGCAAGTGGCATGGTGTGTTGCTCCGGTAAATCAGGGTGGCGCCGAAAAGATCGCAGCCTGCGGCAGTTCCTACAGGCTTTGTGGAAGGCACGGGATTTTCGGCGCTCACCTTCGCTGTAGGAGCTGCCGCAGGCTGCGATCTTTTGAACTTGAAAAGGCCTAGCGTCCGCCCATGATCGCGATGTAATCCTGGGTCCAGCGGCTGTACGGCACGAACTTGCCGCCCTCAGCCTGCGGGGTCTTCCAGAAGGCGATCTTGTCGAACTGATCGAAACCATTGGTCTTGCAACCTTCTGCCCCCAGCAGTTCGCTCTCCTTGCACGCCGCTGGTACTGCCGGCAATGACCCAAACCACGCCGCCACGTCACCCTGGACTTTCGGTTTCAGCGACCAGTCCATCCACTTGTACGCACAGTTCGGATGCTTGGCCTCGGCGTGGAGCATGGTCGTGTCGGCCCAACCGGTGGCGCCTTCTTTCGGAATCGTCGAGGCGATCGGTTGCTTCTCGTTCATCAGACCATTGACCTGATACGGCCATGCGCTCGATGCGACCACACCTTCGTTTTTGAAGTCACTCATCTGCACCGTGGTGTCGTGCCAGTAGCGGTGGATCAGCGGCTGCTGCGCGCGCAACAGATCAAGCACGGCTTTGTATTGTTCTTCGGTGAGTTGATACGGGTCTTTGATGGCCAATTCCGGTTTGGTCGACTTCAGGTACAACGCCGCATCGGCGATGTAGATAGGGCCGTCGTACGCCTGCACACGGCCCTTGTTCGATTTGCCGTCGGGCAGATCCTGTGCGGCGAACACCACGCTCCAACTGGTCGGCGCAGTCTTGAACACGTTGCTGTTGTACATCAGCACGTTCGGCCCCCACTGGTATGGCGTGCCGTAAGTCTGATTGTTGACGACGTACCACGGCGCATCTTTCAGGCGCGGGTCGAGGGTGCTCCAGTTGGGGATCAACGCGGTGTTGATCGGTTGCACACGCTTACCGACGATCAACCGCAGCGACGCATCGCCCGACGCGGTGACCAGGTCGTAACCGCCCTTGGCCATCAGGCTGACCATTTCGTCCGAGGTCGCGGCGGTCTTCACGTTGACCTTGCAGCCGGTATCCTTTTCGAAACCGCTGACCCAATCGTAGGCTTTATCGCTCTCGCCACGTTCGATGTAGCCCGGCCATGCGACGATATCCAGCTGACCTTCGCCGGCGCCAACAGCCTTCAGCGGCTCGGCGGCCTGCAAACTGGCGCTGGTCAGCAAGGCGGTGGTAATTGCACTGAGCAGTGCGGTCTTGTGCACGAACATGGTGATCCCTCTTTTTCATATTATGGTCGGGGCAGTTGTGAACGCGGTGCAGCATGCCGTTGACGGCTTTTTATTAGCGTAGTCAGTGGCCGAGGCGGGGCGGGGCGAAACCCGATCATGGCGGCGGACATTTTTTCGCTCGGCTGAAGTGTAGATCGGTTTTTCCGAGGTCAGCTGCGCACTTCAATGCCGAACGTGAGCAACATCTCGAAGCACACTCGCGGGGCGGGTTGGGGCACTTTCGAACTAGGCTGAGGGCCTTAAATCCGGATAACCCTTGTTTGGAGACGGAACATGAATACCCGTGGATTGCTCGATCAACTGCTCAAGTCCGGGCAGCAAATGCTGCAGAACAAGACTGGCGGCGCTTCCAACAAGTCGGCTGCCAGCGGATTAGGCGGTTTGCTCGGTGGCGCTTCAGGCTCCAGCGGTCTGGGCGGACTGCTCTCCGGCGCGGGTGGCGGCGCATTGGCCGCAGGCGCGATGGGTCTGCTGCTCGGCAATAAAAAGGTCCGCAAGGTCGGCGGCAAAGTCGCCATCTACGGCGGCCTCGCCGCTCTCGGCGTGCTGGCCTACAAGGCCTATGGCAACTACAACGCCCAGAAAGGCAGCGCACCACAACGCGAACCACAAACTCTCGACCGCCTGCCACCGGCGCAAGTCGAGGAGCATAGCCAGGCAATCCTCAAAGCCCTCGTCGCCGCCGCCAAAGCCGACGGCCACATCGATGAGCGCGAGCGCGAACTGATCGAAGGCGAATTCACCAAACTCGACAACGACCAGGAACTGCAACACTGGCTCCACGCCGAACTCAACAAACCCCTCGACCCCACCGACGTTGCCCGCGCGGCGAGTACGCCGGAGATGGCGGCAGAGATGTACATCGCCAGTGTGATGCTGGTGGATGAGGAGAATTTTATGGAGAAGAGTTATCTGGATGAACTGGCACGGCAGTTGAAGCTGGAGCCGGGGTTGAAAGTGGAGTTGGAGAAGCAGGTGAGGTTGGCGGCGGGTTGACGTGGGGGTTTTGGGAAATCGCAGCGTTGAGTTGCGATTTTTCCCGAGTCTTTCGGGTGTTCGGTCAGGGCGAGGAATACCTATTGACCAAAAGGGTCATGGGCGAATGTGGTCAGACGGGGGGATGACGGATTGGGAATTTGTAGTCTTGGCACGCGATGGTATGTTTGGCCTTTGACGAACCTTTATAAGGATATTGCGCGTGTTACGTCAGTTTGTGCTTGGCCTTCCTGCCTTGATGCTCTTGGTCGGCTGTGATGCTGAATCGGGTCCGCTGCCGGCTAGCAAAAACTTGTCGCCTGAAAGGGTGGCCTCCATCGCAGCGACCGTAAAAACGAAATACCCTGATCTTTCTGACGAGCTTCGTGACAAGGTTCTCAATACCGTAGTTCAGTCGATTGACAACATGGTCTTCGTCGAAGGTGGCCAGTTTGATATGGGCGACTTCGGCTGGATTTGTGAATACGATGAAAAAGATGTTTGTGCCTGGCCTTGTGGGCAGGAACCGGAGCAGCTTTGTAATATCAGTCGTGACGGTAATGATGATTTTGTCCATCCTGTAACGTTGACCAGTTACTATCTTTCGAAGTATCAGACAGTCGTGGCGGATTTTGATCTTTTTTTTGTGGCCAATGGAAAGCCTCTTTATGACAAAGATGATCGAAAGCGCGAAGATTTGAAAAATCTTTATTTGCCAAGTCTTCCTGCTCCAACTCAAAGCTGGCAGGAGGCAAAAGATTACTGTAAGTGGATTGGATCTTTGAGTGGGTACGAAGTTGACCTGCCGACGGAGGCTCAGTGGGAATTTGCGGCTCGCAATCGTGGGCAACACATCCTTTTTCCTACTGATACTGGAAGTCTTGACTACGGTAAGAATTTTCCTTTTGAAAACGAGCAGGAAATTTTTCCGGTGAACCGTTTTGCGCCTAACCCCCTGGGTTTGTATGGTATGGCTGGTAATTCAACCGACTGGGTGAATGATTGGTACGCTGAAGATTATTATAAAGTCTCTCCACAAGAAGATCCTCAGGGCCCCGAATTTGGGGAAAGAAAGATCAGAAGAGGATCTACAACCCTGGATGCACCACTGTCAGCAGCACCACTTGTGCGGCGGTGGCCACAAGATTTAGTACAAAAATATCACTCCAGCGATACTAGCTTTAGATGTGCAATCCAGTCCAGCAAGCCGCTTTGATAACTGTAGCTAGGCGTCTGAGACGTCTTAAGCTCTAGGCTATTCTTTCAAATAGCCCGCTTCTCTGGGCCGCTAGCAGTGTTTTTTCTTTTCTCCATGCATGCCCTGGCTGCCAAGCAATCATTAGTGTCACCGATCTTCTCGACGTCGACTGCTGTACCAAAACCGCCTCCTGCGCCAGTACCAAATACCAAGCTGGCTTTACAATTGATCGCTAAACGATCCGCGTTGATCTCAATCCCAAAATCAAAACTCGCGCCAATACCCAACGCCGCATTTCCTTCGGCCTTGATCTCTACCAGGCTCGACCAGTCCGTATTACCACTATCGTTCGCCTGTCCTGCGACGATCTGCCGACCCCTTGCTTGGTCGAATCAAGCCATTTCAATGTTCCGGTAATCGTGCCTCCGCCTTGTACGCCGGCAAAGGCGTTGCCTTTCAGCCCCAGGCTGCCGCCGCGTTTTTTGTCGACGGCCATGTCGGGCGGGCTTAACAGTGCTGTGGCACCAGATGCTTCGACTTCCTTGGGCTTGTATTGGGCCTTGACGCCGGCTTGACCCTGGGCGGTGGCGCCAGCGAAACACGACAGCTCGACTTTGCCGTCGAGACGGAAGATGCCAATGTCGCTGACGACTTCCTTGCCTTCGGCGTTGCGGTAGGGCATGCGCACCACGTAACCGCCCTGGTCGGGGAAGTAGCTCTTCAGTGCAATCGAGCCTTCGGCCAGCGGGATCGCGGCACTGGCTTTGATACCAACTTGGACGTAGCCCTTGCCGGGCTCCCAACTTTTGATCCCGGCGCTGATCGTAGCGGCGAAGCGGAAAGCGTGGGCTTGGGCGGATGCGGCGTCTTTTGCCGAGGCAGCCTCGTTGGAAGTCCAAAAGCATTATTTATCCCGGGTGTCTGGAGCAGGCTGAAGTATTCGTAATTTTGTAGTCTTGGCACGCGATGGTATGTTTGGCCTTTGACGAACCTTTATAAGGATATTGCCCGTGTTACGTCAGTTTGTGCTTGGTCTTCCTGCCTTGATGCTCTTGGTCGGCTGTGATGCTGAATCGGGTCCGCTGCCGGCTAGCAAAAACTTGTCGCCTGAAAGGGTGGCCTCCATCGCAGCGACCGTAAAAACGAAATACCCTGGTCTTTCTGCCGAACTTCGTGACAAGGTTCTCAAAACCGTAGTTCAATCGATTGACAACATGGTCTTCGTCGAAGGTGGCCAGTTTGATATGGGCGACTTTGGCTGGATTTGTGAATACGATGAAAAAGATGTTTGTGCCTGGCCTTGTGGGCAGGAACCGGAGCAGCTTTGTAATATCAGTCGTGACGGTAATGATGATTTTGTACATCCGGTTAAATTGAGTTCGTATTATATTTCTAAGTATCAAACTACAATTGGTGAGTTTGATCTGTTTTTTACTTCCCAAGGCAGAGAACTCTTCGATTCCAATTATCGCGCAAGAGCGGATTTAAAGAGTATGTACGCTCCCAAGCTGCCAGCACCGACAAAGCACTGGCAGGAGGCGAAAGATTTTTGTAAGTGGGTGGGCGATTTGAGCGGCTATCCGGTAGATCTTCCGACTGAAGCCCAGTGGGAGTTCTCTGCACGTAATCGCGGATTCCATATACTTTTTCCAACGAGCAATGGAAGCCTGAATTACGGTATGAACTTTCCCGTTGGAGGGGAAGGGGGAACGTTTGCGGTGGACCGATTTCCACCAAACCCGTTAGGTATCTTTAATTTGTCTGGCAATGCGACTGACTGGGTAAATGATTGGTACGATAAAGATTATTATAGAAAATCTCCCATTGATGATCCGCAAGGGCCTGAATCGGGAACACAGAAAGTGAGACGAGGTTCCAATTATCCGGAGGCGCCTTTGTCAGCGGCACCGATTGTTAGACGCTGGCCTGATAGTCCAGAACAAGATGCCTACTATCCTGGATCTGGTTTCCGTTGTGCGGTCCAAACCGGAAAATCGCTTAGATAATGATAAATAAAAAGGCGCGTTCGGCGCCTTTTTTCAAGCCAGACCGTCGAAGTGATTGCTACGCCTGGCTGCTATCAGAGTTCGTTCCTTGCGCCAAGCTATACCGGGCATCCAGGCAATTTTTTCGTATGCTGGCGTCGTTGAATCAATATTAACCGCTAACGTTCCGATGAAACGGTTAAGTTGTAGTTGCTCTACGCCGTCAAGTAAAGAGTTTAACCTGTTCAGGCTGTCTATGGCATTAACTTTGCTGCCATCTTTAGAGCAGTGTTCCAATACTTCAGTGAAATGTTTCCAGCTCCGTAAGTGCGAAAGGAGAAGAACTATTGCTCTTTCTTGATCCTCTGCCCATGACTCCACAAAGCTTTCAGTTAACAAGTGAAGCATGGGGCCGATTGTCTCGGGTGGCAGCATCTGCAACGGTATGGTTTTTCTATTGATGCTAATCGATTGATTGCTCAGTAAGTATTTGGCGAGGCGTTGGGCTTCTTGTTTTGTGGCTTCGCGTCTTTTCCACCATAACGACATTTTGCTGAAACCACCTTCAAACGCCTCTGTGACAGATTGTCCGGGGTTAGTTGCAATTTTAAATAGGCCCGTCGCCATGTATTGAAAAGCTTCTTTAGTTACTGCTAGCTGGTAATGAAAATCAGCCTTTGAGAGCGCATTGCAAAACACATAAATCAGATCGCCAATTTTCTCTAGGTCCACCGAGGTGCCAAACCCGCCCCCAGCGCCAGGACCAAATACCAAGCTGGCTTTACAATTGATCGCTAAACGATCCGCGTTGATCTCAATCCCGAAATCAAAACTAGCCCCAATACCCAGGGCCGCATTTCCTTCGGCCTTGATCTCGACCAGGCTCGACCAGTCCGTACTACCACTATCGTTCGCCTGTCCTGCGACGATCTTGCCGACCCCTTGCTTGGTCGAATCAAGCCATTTCAATGTTCCGGTGACAGTGCCTCCGCCTTGTACGCCGGCAAAGGCGTTGCCTTTCAGGCCCAGGCTGCCGCCGCGTTTTTTGTCGACGGCCATGTCGGGCGGGCTTAGCAGTGCTGTCGCACCAGATGCTTCGACTTCTTTGGGTTTGTATTGGGCTTTGACGCCGGCTTGACCTTGGGCAGTGGCGCCAGCGAAACACGATAGCTCGACCTTGCCGTCGAGGCGGAAGATGCCGATGTCGCTGACGACTTCTTTGCCTTCGGCGTTGCGGTAGGGCATGCGCACCACGTATCCGCCCTGATCGGGAAAGTAACTCTTAAGCGCAATCGAGCCTTCAGCCAGCGAGATGGCGGCGCTGGCTTTGACGCCGACTTCGACGTTGCCTTTGCCGGGTTCCCAGCTGTTGATCCCGGCGCTGGCCGTGGCGGCGAAGCGGAAGGCGTGGGCTTCGGCCGATACGGCGTATCGGGCCGAGTCGGCTTCGTTGGATGTCCACGAGCATTCTTTATGCAGGGCGTTGAGCAGGTTGTCGTCCTTGCTCGTCCAAGAGCTGAACTTAGCCTCAAGACTTCCCAGCGGGCTGGTTTTACGGCCATCGCTGACGGCGGTTCGAATGTCCTTTAGCAGATCCTTCGCTAGATTTTTATCAAGCGGTTTACCACGCATCACCGTGGTTGGCACTTTGACTCGCCAGGTGAGTACTTCTCGCGTGCGAACCGGAATGTAGTGGCGTCGGGTCGGGTCGCTGAAGGAGATGTACTCAACAACGGTAATGCCAGTTTTGACCTGTTTGCCTTTCTGCGTCTCGGTGCCTTTGCCTTTGCCATGCTTGAGATCCGGTGCCGCACCGTTGGCACTCGTAGAGCTGTCGCCGGCTTCGGCTTTGCCTTGCGCGGCGATTCGCGTGCGCAGCGATTGGATCTCGGCGTTCAGTTCCGCGACTTTTTTCGCGCGAAGGCTTTCCCAGTTGGTTTCCAGGTAGTTGCCTTCAAAAGCCGGCTGCGGCGTGTAACGCTGGTACCAATCGCGGGCCTTTTGTACGGTCGCCAATTGGCCCTGTAAGTCTTCCTTTCGCTCGATGACAGCTTTCGGTTTTTCTACAGCCGGAGGCGAACGCTGCAGCAGACCGGCTTCTTCAGCTTTTGCGTTCCAGGCATCCTTGACGCAGCGTGTGCAGGTGCAGCTGGCTTGCGGATTCCTGGTTTTGGCGCATAGCTTGGCTTCGGTCGCCGTGGCGAGATTCTGGTGCAGCTCGTCCATGAGTTTTTTGACGAGGTCGGATTGCTTCTGTAGCTCTTTCGATTCTTTTTCCGTCAGCACGTAAAAGTGCTCGTCGCCTGTGATGTGGATGACATCGACCAATTCATCCTTGCATTCAACTGGGCCTTTGACGACTGTGGTGCTCTTGTTCTCGGCGTGTTTCGGCGGCGGCAAAACCTTGGCGGCCGGCAGTTGCAACGTCCATCCAGCCTTTATGTGATTGGGGTCGGTGATAATCGGATTCAGCGCTCGCAGATCTGCCACGGAGCATTTATTGGCGGCCGCAATGCTGCCAAGAGTGTCGCCGCTCTTAACGGTGTAGGTGGTGCTCATTGCTCATCGTCCTTGTGATTCACAGGCTTTCCAGTTGAGTCAGCTTGTCGCCCAGCGCTACGTCATCACGCGCGAGCAGGTCGCCGGCCGGCTTGTGTTCCCAGAAACGGTCGCCACGCTGGATAGACACGCGAAGCCAGCGCTCCTGATCGGCCATTTGCTCGTAGCCCTTATCTTTCGCAGCTCTTAGCTGGCGATGAACGAACTCGACGCTGTCATCCGTGGGCAGAACCTCGCGGTAATCTTCCGCGAAGCGAGTCGCGATGACTCTGAGCCGGCCCTGTTCGATCAATGCCTGACGTTCTTCGCCCAGGTAAAGCCATGCCGGTGGCTGGTTAGAGGTTGGCGGGCTATGAGGAGGCTTTGCGTAGACGCGCCAGCCAATCTCGTTACGCCATGCCAGCGCGCTGAACGGGCCCATAAACTGCAACTTTTCTGATTCGTCCAGCGAAAGCAGCAACGGTTCGAGCCAGCGAGGATCGAAGAAACGCATCATATGTTGCGGTTCTTCATCGGTGCGCACGGTTAGCAGGCTCCGCCAGTGTTCCACGCCCTGATCCAGCAACGCAGGGTCGCTTAACCAGGCGACGCAACCAGCATCAGACTGCTCCAGTAAAGCGCTGGCGTAGGGGGCTACCGTTTGCTTTTGCGGATACAGAACGACGTATGGACCTGCTGATTGCAAGTCTGCGTAGGGCGTGTTGGTGAATAGCGGAAGGCAGCTGGGCCGGAACTGTTCGTCACTCTGGAACAACTGACTGAGCAGATCCGCATCAAAGCTTCGATCAAGGATCAGGCACATTGCGCCTGTCGTCGCGGACTGTTTGAAAGGCGATTCAATACATTTAATCATGCCGACGCACCGGGTTGGTGGATCGGGCAATGACCGCTCGCATCCAGATGACATGACGGAGTGGGCAGCAAGACGCCCGCCTTGGATTGAGCCTTGAACGAACCGAGAGAAGGTTTCACTACCTGACCCGCCTTGTCGGCATCCGCCTGTTTCAGCACGCCCGGCATCAACGGCGCAGCCCCAGTCCCACTGCCCGGACTACCACCGGAATTCATGTTAATCACCGGCCCGCTCATGGTCACGCCGCCGGCGTCGATCTTGATGAAGCTGCCACCGCCGACCAGCGTGAGTTTGGCACCAGCTTCCATCACCACTTTCATGCCGCTGCTCAGGTGGATTTCCTGGCCGGCATCGATGAACTGGCCGGTGCCGATCTTGATGTGCTGGTTGACGCCCACGGTGAGGTGGTCGTTGGCGCGGGTTTCGACTTTGCGGTCGGCATAGACGGTGTGGTGTTCTTCGGCTTTGAATTCGGTGTAGCTGTTCTTTTCGACGGTGTCGTGGCGTTCGTTGCCGACGCGGATTTTCTGGTCGTGTTCGATGTTTTCGTCCCAGTCGCGCTGGGCGTGCAGGTAGATCTGCTCCTGGCCTTTTTTGTCTTCGATGCGCAGTTCGTTGTAGCCGCCACCGCCCGTGGAGCTGAGGGTCTTGAAGGTGCTGCGGGTCTTGTTCGCCGGCAGTGGATAGGGGACGGTGTTTTCCTTGTGGTACAGGCATCCGCTGATCAGCGGTTGATCGGGGTCGCCTTCAAGGAAGGTGACCAGCACTTCCATGCCGATGCGCGGGATGGCGATGCCGCCGTACTGGGCGCCGGCCCAGGCGCTGGAGACGCGTAGCCAGCAGCTGGTTTTGTCGTCGGCCTGGCCTTCGCGGTCCCAGTGGAACTGCACTTTGACGCGGCCGTATTCGTCGCAGTGGATTTCTTCACCTTTCGGGCCGGTGACTACGGCGCTCTGGCTGCCGAGGATGCGCGGTTTCGGGTGGCGCAGGGGCGGGCGGTTGGGCACGTCCCACGGCGTGGCCTGGAAACGGTTGCGGTAGCCCTGATGGAAATCGTCTTTCAGCGCGGTGGTGTCACTGGTCACCGACTCCTCGAGCACTTGCGGCTGCTTGCCTTCATGCAGAACCTCGGTGAGCAGCCAGAGGTCGTTCCACTTGGCTTTCGGGTGTTCGGTGAGAGCGAGGAAATGGCCGCTGACCAGCAGTGGCTGATCGCTTTTGCCTTCGGCCAGTTGGAAGTCGCTGCGGTGGCGTTCGAGGGCGCGTTTGGCCAAATGCTTGCCGCGCTCGCGGTCGATGAAACGGCCCGGGTAATCGTAGTCTTCGAGGTCGGGCAGGGCGTCGCCACGGTTTTCGCTTTCCAGGGTCAGGCGCGGTTTTTCGAAGTCGTAGTCGCGGCGCGTGGTGCGGCTGGTGCGGGTTTCCAGGCGCAGGTCGAAGCGCTTGATCACCGGGTTGCTGGCGACCATGCCGGAGTCTTGCTGATAGGGCACAGGCGCCAGTTTCGGGAACACCGTCTGGTCATCGCCGAACACCAGTTTGTGCGCCGTAGCGCTGTGCTGGAAGTGGAAGTGAATGCCTTCCTCTTCGCATAGGCGCTGGATGAAATGCAGATCCGACTCGTCGTATTGCACGCAATAAATGCGCTCGGGATAGATCGAGCCGGTCTTGAATTCATAAGCGTTGCTTTGAATGCCGTGCTCTTCCAGCACCATGCCGATGATTTTCGGCACGCTGAGGTTCTGGAAGATGCGCTGGTTGATGCGGTGCGCGAGATAAGCCAGTTGCGGACGCAACGTCACCGAATAACGGGTCAGGCGTTTGCCCGAATCGCCTTGCGCGGCGCGGTAGATCTGGCCATGAATGCCGCTGCCGTCGGGCGACAGTTGCAGGAAGGCCGGTTTGTGCAGCAGGGTTTCGAGGTCCAGCGACGGCTGCTCACTGACCAGCTCCACCTCAAACACAAAAGGCTGGCTGATGGCTTCCCGACCGGTGAGGGTAAACACCTGGAAATCGGCGGAAAGACCTTCGATGGTCAGGGCAAAGTGGGTTTCATTGGCCGGCGCGAACATCCCTTGTTCCTCGTGCTGTCACAAAATCTGGAGTTGCGAAAACAACATCGACCAGCAGGGCTGGCCGATGCGTGTAACGATCAGCCGTAATTAAACGACTGGAGCACGCCAGTCATCGGAACCCGAAGTACCGGATACTTCGTGGGTCCAGGTGATTTTGCGGTAGGTGAACTGCACTTCTTCCAGATGGGTGAAGTGCGCGTTGCCTGGATCCTGGCAGTTGTGCATTTTGTTGTTGATGGCGACGATGATCGCGTCTTCCAGTTTGGTGGTGTAGTAGTGCTCTTGGGTGCCTTGGGCCGAAGTGCGGTACCACTGGATAACGATTTCGCTCATGCGCTCGCCGGAAGTCAGTGCTGCTTGCAGCAGTGGCGAAGCCTTGTCGTAGACCTTGGTGATCACAACTGGCTTGTGTACGCGCTGACCGGTTGGCTGACCGGATTGCGGGTCACGCGGGATGATCACGTCGTGGGTGAAAGCCTGAACCATGACCTGGTCTTCGTGGCCTTCCTGGTAGGTGTTGCCAACGGAGTCGGCGGTGAATGCGCCTGCAGTGATCAGGCCTTGTTTTTCGCCGGTAACCGACATGTACGCTGGTGTTGCCATGGGGTGCTCTCCTTGCGGATAAAGTTAGGGTGCCCGGGAGGCGATATCGCCCGGTGGGTGGCTGACTGTTATCAAGGAGCGTGCCAGGTTTTGTGAAGTGTCCGGTGGCTGGGGGCGAAAGGCTCGTTTGCGGCTATTGGCGGCGATTCTCAGCGCGCCGAACGGAAGAAAGTGCGCAAGAAGTTGCGCAGTGGTGCGCAACTTCTTGCGCACTTGGCTGTGGGCCTTGCACGGCGTGGTCTGCAGAGGATTTGCCCCGTGAAATATTACGGCCTACTGCGCAACTTCTTGCGCAGTTGGGTATTTTTCGCGACCACGGTATCTGCTTCGCGAGCAGGCTCACTCCCACAAGGGATTTGAGTATGGCCGCAGAACTCGCTCCCACGGTGACGCGGCGCGGACGGTTAGAAAGCGTCTTATAAATGAAACACCGCGCTCGGCTATACTCCCCGCATTTCGATCAGGCACCGAGGAATCACTGTGAAGAACTGGACGTTGCGCCAACGCATTTTGGCGAGCTTTGCGGTGATTATCGCCATCATGTTGTTGATGGTCGTCGTTTCGTATTCACGCCTGTTGAAAATTGAGACCAGCGAAAACAGCGTGCGCGACGATGCGATTCCCGGCGTCTATTACAGCTCGATGATTCGTAGCGCGTGGGTCGACAGCTATTTGCACACCCAGGAATTGCTCGGGCTGAAGGAAGGTCAGGGCTTTTCCAGTGAAGACGCGGCGAACTACAAGGCGTTCGAGGCGCGTCTGCAGGAGCAGATGGCCAATTATCGCAAGACCATGGCCACCGAAGAGGACCGCACCGAGTTTGCTGCGTTCGAGAAGTACCACGACGCGTACCTGCAGATTCAGAACGCGGTGCTGGATCTGCGCGCGCGCAACCTGGACGCTGACGCCGTGCAGATGTTCAACGACAAGCTCACCCCCGCCTGGTTTGCGGGGCGCATGAAGCTCAATGACATCATTGGCGAAAATAAAACAGTCGCTGATCAGGCGATGAGCAATATCGACGATGCCGTAGCGGCCGCGAAGGTCAGCATGTTCATATCCCTGGTGGTCGCCGTCTTCGCCGCCGGGCTGTGCGGTCTGTTGTTGATGCGCGCAATCATGGCACCGATGAATCGCATCGTGCAGATCCTCGACACCATGCGCACCGGCGACCTCAGTTCGCGCTTGAATCTGGAGCGCAAGGACGAATTCGGCGCCGTTGAAACCGGCTTCAACGACATGATGACCGAGCTGACCGCGCTGGTCTCTCAGGCCCAGCGCTCGTCGGTGCAGGTGACCACCTCGGTGACCGAAATCGCCGCCACCTCCAAGCAGCAACAAGCCACCGCCACCGAAACCGCAGCGACCACCACCGAGATCGGCGCGACGTCTCGTGAGATCGCCGCCACTTCGCGCGATCTGGTACGCACCATGACCGAAGTATCCACCGCCGCGGACCAGGCTTCGGTACTCGCCGGCTCCGGCCAGCAAGGCCTGGCGCGTATGGAAGACACCATGCATTCGGTAATGGGCGCGGCGGATCTGGTCAACGCCAAACTGGCAATCCTCAACGAGAAGGCCGGCAACATCAATCAGGTAGTGGTGACCATCGTCAAAGTCGCCGACCAGACCAATCTGCTGTCGCTCAACGCTGCGATCGAGGCCGAGAAGGCCGGTGAGTACGGTCGCGGTTTCGCCGTGGTCGCCACCGAAGTGCGACGTCTGGCGGACCAGACCGCCGTCGCCACCTATGACATTGAACAAATGGTTCGCGAGATCCAATCCGCCGTCTCGGCGGGGGTGATGGGCATGGACAAGTTCTCTGAGGAAGTGCGCCGTGGCATGTCCGAAGTGCAGCAAGTCGGCGAGCAGTTGTCGCAGATCATTCATCAGGTGCAGGCGCTGGCGCCGCGCGTGTTGATGGTCAACGAAGGCATGCAGGCCCAGGCCACTGGCGCCGAGCAGATCAACCACGCACTGGTGCAATTGGGCGATGCCAGCAGTCAGACTGTCGAGTCGTTGCGTCAGGCCAGTTTCGCCATCGACGAATTGAGCCAGGTGGCCGTCGGGCTGCGCAGTGGCGTGTCGCGATTCAAAGTCTGATGAGCGAACTCATCGCCAAACGTGGCGCTGCGCCAGTGGCAAAGCAGGCGTTGTTCCTGTTGTTTCGCATCGGCAGCGAGCGTTACGCCTTGCGCGCCACTGAAGTGGCGGAGGTACTGCCGCGCCTGCCATTGAAACCGGTGGCGCAGACGCCGCAATGGGTGGCCGGGGTGTTCGCCTATCGCGGCGCGGTAGTGCCGGTGATCGATCTCAGCGCGCTGACTTTTGCCCAGCCCGCCGAGGCGCGTACCAGCACGCGCCTGGTGCTGGTCAACTACCATCCCGATGAAACACGGCCGGCGCGATGGCTGGGACTGGTTCTGGAACAGGCCACCGATACGCTGCGCTGCCAACCGCAGGAGTTTCAGCCCTACGGCCTGGATAACCGCGAGGCGCCGTACCTGGGCCCGGTCCGCGAAGATGCCCAAGGCCTGGTGCAATGGGTGCGGGTCAATGACTTGCTCGATGATGCTGTGCGCGCGTTGCTGTTCCCCGATCCGCCGCTGGATCCGGCGCAGCTTGAGGCGCAGCCATGAACGAGCAGCGCTTCTTCGACTTCCTCAAAGAGCGTATCGGCCTCGACGTGACATCAGTCGGTCCGGCGATCATCGAACGCGCCGTGCGTCAGCGCACCACGCTTTCACAAGCGGCCAACGCCGACGAATACTGGCAATTGCTGCAAGGCTCGCGGGATGAACAACAAGCGCTGATCGAAGCGGTGATCGTTCCCGAGACATGGTTTTTTCGCTACCCGGAGTCGTTCGCCACGCTTGGCAAACTCGCCAAAAATCGCCTCACAGAATTGAACAACATGCGCGCACTGCGAATTCTCAGTCTGCCGTGTTCCACCGGAGAGGAACCCTATTCGATTGCGATGGCCTTGTTCGATGCCGGTCTCAAGCCGCATCAGTTCAAGGTTGATGGCATGGATGTCAGCCCGCTGTCGGTGGAGAAAGCGCGGCGTGCAGTCTATGGCAAGAATTCGTTTCGTGGCGCTGATCAGGCTTATCGCGAACGGCATTTCACGCCGGACGAGGACGGGCATCGGCTCAATGACGCGGTGCGTGAACAGGTGCGCTTGCAAGTGGGTAATGTCCTGGACCCGATGCTGCTGGCCAATGAGCCGGCGTTCGATTTTGTGTTCTGCCGCAATCTGCTGATTTACTTCGATCAGCCGACCCAGAAACTGGTCTTCGAAGTGCTCAAGCGTCTGACCCATTTTGACGGCGTGCTGTTTATCGGCCCCGCCGAGGGCAGTCTGCTCGGGCGTCTTGGCATGCGCTCGATCGGCATTGCGCAGTCGTTTGCATTCAGCCGACACAGCGCGCCGCATCCCGAACCGCTGCCGACCGCGCAACCTGTGTCCGTGGCAATCAGCCCAGCGCCACGCGGCCTTCCGCCAGCGCCGGTGCGCAATCGCCCGTTTGCCTCAGTGACGCCGCTGCGCGATGCCAGCGAAACCGCCAGCAGAGCCACGCCCGATCACGCCACGGCCAGCAAAACCGGGGACGCCGCGACACTGCTGGCGCACATCGCCACGCTGGCCAACGAAGGCAGAAGCACCGAGGCTCGCGCGGCATGTGAACAGTATTTGCGCAGCCACGAACCGGTGGCGCAGGTGTTCTATTGGCTCGGCCTGCTCAGCGATGTCGCTGGCTTGAGCCTCGAAGCCCAGGGGTTCTATCGCAAGGCGTTGTACCTCGAACCGCAACACCCCGAAGCGTTGATGCACCTCGCCGCATTGTTGCAGGCGCAGGGCGACAGCGCCGGCGCCAGACGATTGCAGGAGCGCGCCGCCCGCAGCGGCCGCACCGCCGACAGTGAGCGTAAGCGATGATCCCGTCCGACACGTTGAACGTCACCCACGAAGATGCGCGGGCCATCGATGATTGCTGGAACCGCATCGGCATTCACGGCGACAAGTCCTGTCCGTTACTGGAAGAGCACATCCACTGCCGCAATTGCTCGGTGTATTCCGCCGCAGCGACACGGCTGCTCGACCGCTATTCGTTGCAGCAGGACCAGCGCGATGCGCTGGCGGCAACGGTCGAAACGGATGTCAAAACCCGTTCGCTGTTGCTGTTCCGGCTCGGCGAGGAATGGCTGGGGCTGGCGACACGCAGTCTGGTAGAAGTAGCGCCGATGCAGACGATTCATTCGCTGCCGCACCAGCGCTCTCGCGCCTTGCTTGGCGTGGCCAACGTCCGCGGCGCACTGGTGGCGTGTCTGTCGCTGGTTGAGTTGCTTGATCTGGACGGCAGTGTTGCGCCAGTCGCCAGTGGCAGAATCATGCCGCGCATGTTGATCATCGCAGCCCAAGGCGGGCCGGTGGTGGTGCCGGTGGACGAGGTTCACGGCATCCATGCGATCGACGAACGAATTCTTGCTGCCGCCTCGCAATCCGGGGCGCAGGCCAGTGCCCGATACACCCGTGGCGTGCTGAAACTTCAGGGGCGCAGTTTGCGCTGGCTGGATGAGGAACAATTGCTGTCCGCCGTGACCCGGAGCCTGACATGACCCCCGAGCAAATGCGCGACGCCTCGCTGCTCGAGCTGTTCAGCCTCGAAGCCGAAGCCCAGACCCAGGTGCTCAGCGCCGGCCTGTTGGCGCTGGAGCGTAATCCGACCCAGGCCGATCAACTCGAGTCGTGCATGCGGGCGGCGCACTCGCTCAAAGGTGCGGCGCGGATCGTCGGCGTCGACAGCGGCGTCAGCGTGGCCCATGTGATGGAAGATTGCCTGGTCAGCGCGCAGGAAGGGCGCTTGCTGCTGCGGCCCGAACACATCGATGCGTTGTTGCAGGGCACCGATCTGCTGATGCGCATTGCAACGCCGGCGAATGCGCCGCAACCCACGGACATTGAAGCCTATGTGGAGTTGATGGGGCGCTTGCTCGATCCGTCGGCGCCAGCCGCTGTGGTTACCACGCCGCCGATGGCCGAGTTGCAGATGGAGCCCGCGCCAATAGCGTCAGCGCCCATGGTTGACGAGCCTGCCGAGGCTGCACCGCGTAAAAACAAACGCACCACCGAAGGCGGCGAGCGCGTTTTGCGGGTTACCGCTGAACGTTTGAATAGCTTGCTCGATTTGTCGAGCAAGTCGCTGGTCGAAACCCAGCGTCTCAAGCCGCATCTGGCGGCCATGCAGCGCCTCAAGCGCATGCAGAACAACGGTCTGCGTGCGCTGGAAAACCTCAACGTCCACCTCAAGGGGCACGCGCTGAGCCTTGAGGCTTTGGAAGCCCTGGAAGATGCTCGCCGCCTGCTCGCCGAATCACAGCAGTTGCTCAGTGAGAAAAACGCCGAACTCGACGAATTCGCCTGGCTGGCCAGCCAGCGTGCGCAAGTGCTTTACGACACCGCGCTCGCTTGCCGCATGCGACCGTTCGCCGATGTGCTGACCGGCCAGGTGCGCATGGTTCGGGATCTGGGCCGCAGCCTCGGTAAACAGGTGCGCCTGGAAATCGAAGGGGAAAAAACCCAGGTCGATCGCGATGTGCTGGAAAAGCTCGAGGCGCCGCTGACGCATTTGCTGCGCAATGCGGTCGATCACGGCATCGAAACGCCAGAACAACGTTTGCTCAAGGGTAAGCCCGAAGAAGGCCTGATCCGCCTGCGCGCCTCGCATCAGGCCGGTCTGCTGGTGCTGGAGTTGAGCGATGACGGCAATGGCGTCGATCTGGAAAAAGTCCGCCGCAGCATCGTTCAACGACAGTTATCCCCAGCCGAAACGGCGGCGCAATTGAGCGAAGAAGAACTGCTGACGTTTCTCTTTCTGCCGGGATTCAGCCTGCGCGACACGGTTACCGAAGTGTCCGGACGCGGTGTCGGCCTTGATGCCGTTCAGCACATGGTGCGGCAGTTGCACGGGGCCGTGGCACTGGAGCAGACGGCGGGCGAGGGCAGTCGTTTCCATCTTGAGGTGCCGCTGACGTTGTCGGTGGTGCGCAGTCTGGTCGTGGAAGTCGGTGAAGAAGCCTATGCCTTTCCGCTGGCGCACATCGAACGCATGTGCGATCTGTCGCGCGAGGACATTGTGCAGGTCGAGGGGCGCCAGCATTTCTGGCACGAAGGTCAGCATGTCGGGCTGGTTGCCGCGAGCCAGTTGCTAAACCGTCCGGCCAGCCAGAACAGCGGTAAAACCCTGAAAGTCGTGGTGGTCCGCGAACGTGATGCGATCTATGGCATCGCTGTGGAGCGCTTCATTGGTGAGCGGACGCTGGTGGTGTTGCCACTCGATGAGCGTCTGGGCAAAGTCCAGGATATTTCCGCCGGGGCTTTGCTCGACGATGGCTCGGTGGTGCTGATCGTTGACGTCGAAGACATGCTGCGCTCAGTGGACAAATTGCTCAATACCGGCCGCCTGGAGCGCATCGCCCGTCATGGCAATCAGCCCGCCGAGGTTGCGCGCAAGCGCGTGCTGGTGGTCGACGATTCGCTGACGGTACGCGAGTTGCAACGCAAACTGCTGCTCAATCGCGGCTATGACGTGGCGGTTGCAGTGGATGGCATGGATGGTTGGAACGCCCTGCGTTCGGAGAACTTCGATTTGCTGATTACCGATATCGATATGCCGCGCATGGACGGCATCGAACTGGTCACCCTGTTGCGTCGCGACAACCGTCTGCAATCGCTGCCGGTGATGGTCGTCTCGTACAAGGATCGCGAAGAAGACCGCCGCCGTGGACTGGACGCTGGCGCTGACTATTATCTAGCCAAAGCCAGTTTTCATGATGACGCCCTGCTTGACGCAGTGGTCGAGCTCATCGGAGGAGCGCGGGCATGAAGATCGCAATCGTCAACGACATGCCCATGGCGGTGGAGGCGCTGCGCCGCGCGTTGGCCTTTGAGCCGGCGCACCAGATTGTCTGGGTGGCCAATAACGGCGCCGAGGCGGTGCAACGCTGCGCCGAATACACGCCAGACCTGATTCTGATGGACCTGATCATGCCGATCATGGATGGCGTCGAAGCCACGCGCCGGATCATGGCCGCGACGCCGTGTGCCATCGTCATCGTCACGGTCGACCGCCAGCAGAACGTGCATCGCGTCTTCGAAGCGATGGGCCACGGCGCGCTCGACGTGGTCGACACGCCAGCGGTGGGAGCCGGCAATGCCCAGGAGGCGGCGGCGCCGTTGCTGCGCAAAATCCTCAATATCGGCTGGCTGATCGGCGAGAAGCCGCCACGATCGCGGCCGGTCCCGACCGCCCAGCGCAGTTCGGCTTCGCGCCAGCGGCTGGTCGCCATTGGTTCTTCAGCGGGCGGGCCGGCAGCGCTCGAAGTGCTGCTCAAAGGTCTGCCCAGAGACTTCTCTGCGGCGATTGTGCTGGTGCAACATGTCGATCAGGTATTTGCCGCCGGCATGGCCGAATGGCTGGCCAGCGCCAGCGGCCTCGATGTGCGTCTGGCCCGCGAAGGCGAGCCGCCGCAAAGTGGCGCGGTGCTGCTGGCCGGGACCAATCATCATATTCGCTTGCTCAAGAATGGCACGCTGGCTTACACCGCCGAACCGGTCAACGAGATCTACCGACCCTCCATCGATGTGTTTTTCGAGAGCGTGGCCAATTACTGGAATGGTGACGCCGTCGGGGTTTTATTGACCGGGATGGGACGCGACGGCGCGCAAGGGCTTAAGCTCATGCGCCAACAGGGTTATTTGACCATCGCGCAAGATCAGCACAGCAGTGCGGTGTACGGCATGCCCAAGGCTGCCGCGGCCATTGATGCCGCCGTGGAAATCCGTCCACTGGAAAGAATAGCGCCACGATTGCTGGAGATTTTCCCCAAATGAACAGATGCCTCCGCAATCCTGGCCCACGCAGCACTCAGGTGACCGCCCATGAATGATTTACAGATCGACGACATCAAAACCGACGAAAACGCCGCCATGGTGTTGTTGGTGGACGATCAGGCGATGATCGGCGAAGCGGTGCGCCGTGGGCTGTCGAACCAGGAAAACATCGACTTCCATTTCTGCTCCGATCCACAGCAGGCCATCGCCCAGGCGGTGCGCATCAAACCGACGGTGATCCTGCAGGATCTGGTGATGCCCGGGCTCGACGGCTTGAGCCTGGTGCGCGAATACCGCAATCACCCGGCAACCAGGGACATCCCGATCATTGTCCTGTCGACCAAAGAGGATCCGCTGATCAAGAGCGCGGCGTTCTCCGCCGGGGCCAACGATTATCTGGTGAAACTGCCGGACACCATCGAACTGGTGGCGCGCATCCGTTATCACTCGCGCTCCTACATGACCCTGTTGCAGCGTGACGCGGCTTATCGCGCCTTGCGCGTCAGCCAGCAGCAATTGCTCGACACCAATCTGGTGCTGCAACGGCTGATGAATTCCGACGGCCTGACCGGGTTGTCCAATCGGCGGCACTTCGACGAATACCTGGAACTGGAATGGCGCCGTTCGTTGCGCGAACAGACGCAGCTGTCGTTGCTGATGATCGATGTCGATTACTTCAAATCCTACAACGACAGTTTTGGCCACGTTGAAGGTGATGAAGCGCTGCGCAAGGTTGCCGCGGCCATCCGCGATGCCAGCTCGCGACCATCGGATCTTCCGGCGCGTTATGGCGGTGAAGAGTTTGTGCTGGTATTGCCGAACACCTCACCGGGCGGCGCGCGGCTGGTGGCGGAGAAGCTGCGCCAGACGGTCGCAGCGCTGAAGATTGCACATAACACACCGGCCGAAGGGTCGAGCCTGACCATCAGCATCGGCCTGGCGACCATGGTGCCGCAGCCTGGCACCGATTGCCGGTTGCTCATATCGGCGGCGGATCGTGGCCTGTACCTGGCCAAGAACAATGGCCGGAATCAGGTCGGCATCGAATAACCACCGCCGTCCCCTGTAGGAGCTGCAGAAGGCTGCGATCTTTTGATCTGTTTTTAAAATCAAAGTCAAAAGATCGCAGCCTTCGGCAGCTCCTACAGGGGAATGTGCATAGTATCCCCACACCCGCCAGACGGGCTGCCGCGACAGCCTGTTTACGTTATACTCGCCGGCTTTCAAAAGTTCGCCAACGAGTGCTGCCCGTCATGGAAATCAATCCGATCCTGAACACCATCAAGGACCTGTCCGAGCGCTCCGAAACTATTCGGGGGTATCTTTGACTACGATCAAAAGCATGAGCGTCTGACCGAAGTCAATCGCGAGCTTGAAGATCCGAGCGTCTGGAACAAACCTGAATACGCCCAGGAACTGGGCCGCGAGCGTGCCGCGCTGGCGCAGATCGTCGATACCCTCGACGAACTGAACGGCGGTCTGGCCGATTGCCGCGACCTGCTGGACATGGCCGTCGAAGAAAACGACGACGGCGCAGTGGGCGATGTCGTCGCCGAACTGGCCCGTCTCGAGGAAAATCTGGCCAAGCTGGAATTCCGCCGCATGTTCAGCCACGAAATGGACCCGAACAACGCCTACCTGGACATCCAGGCCGGTTCCGGCGGCACCGAAGCGCAGGACTGGGCCAACATCCTGTTGCGCATGTACCTGCGCTGGGCCGACAAACGCGGTTTCGACGCGACCATCATGGAACTGTCCGCCGGCGAAGTCGCCGGGATCAAGGGCGCGACCGTGCACATCAAGGGCGAATACGCTTTTGGCTGGCTGCGTACCGAGATCGGCGTGCACCGGCTGGTGCGCAAAAGCCCGTTCGACTCCGGCAACCGTCGTCACACCTCGTTCTCCGCGGTTTTCGTATCGCCCGAGATCGATGACAAGGTCGAAATCGAAATCAACCCGGCAGACCTGCGGATCGACACCTATCGTTCCTCCGGTGCCGGTGGTCAGCACGTAAACACCACCGACTCGGCCGTACGTATTACCCACGTACCGACCAACACCGTGGTCAGCTGCCAGAACGAACGTTCCCAGCACGCCAACAAGGACACCGCCATGAAAATGCTGCGGGCCAAGTTGTACGAGCAGGAAATGCAGAAACGCAACGCCGCGTCGCAAGCGCTGGAAGACACCAAGTCCGACATCGGCTGGGGTCACCAGATCCGCTCTTACGTGCTCGATGCGTCGCGGATCAAGGATCTGCGCACCAACATCGAACGTAGCGATTGCGACAAGGTACTCGACGGCGACATCGACGAATACCTCGAAGCCAGCCTGAAATCGGGCCTGTAACAGACGCCAACACAGGATCGACCGTTTCCGCTCGATCCCTGTAGGAGCCAGCCCTGCTGGCGATCCCCGGGCCGCAAGGTCCGGGGGCAACGAACCTGATGGAATATCTAAAGACATGAGCGACCAACAACTCGACCCGCAAGCCCTGCAACAGGAAGAAAACTCCCTGATCGCCTTGCGCAAGGAAAAGCTTGCTGCCGAGCGCGCCAAGGGCAACGCCTTCCCGAACGACTTCCGCCGCGACAACTACTGCGATGCCTTGCAGAAACAGTACGCGGACAAGACCAAGGAAGAGCTGGCCGAGGCTGCAATCCCGGTCAAGGTTGCCGGTCGCATCATGCTCAACCGTGGCTCGTTCATGGTGATCCAGGACATGACCGGGCGCATCCAGGTCTACGTCAACCGCAAGACCCTGTCGGAAGAAACCCTGGCCGCGGTGAAAACCTGGGACATGGGCGACATCATTGCCGCCGAAGGCACCCTGGCGCGTTCCGGCAAGGGCGACCTGTACGTTGAAATGACCAACGTGCGTCTGCTGACCAAATCGCTGCGTCCGCTGCCGGACAAGCACCACGGCCTGACCGACACCGAACAGCGCTACCGCCAGCGCTACGTCGACCTGATCGTCAACGAAGACGTGCGCCAGACCTTCCGCGTGCGTTCGCAAGTGATCGCGCACATCCGCAGCTTCCTGATGAAGCGCGACTTCCTTGAAGTCGAAACGCCGATGCTGCAGACCATTCCGGGCGGCGCTGCGGCCAAGCCGTTCGAAACCCACCACAACGCGCTGGACATGGAAATGTTCCTGCGTATCGCGCCTGAGCTGTACCTCAAGCGTCTCGTGGTTGGCGGTTTCGAGAAGGTGTTCGAAATCAACCGCAACTTCCGTAATGAAGGCGTCTCGACCCGTCACAACCCTGAATTCACCATGTTGGAGTTCTATCAGGCGTACGCCGATTACGAAGACAACATGGACCTGACCGAAGAACTGTTCCGCGAACTGGCGCAGCTGGTGCTGGGCAGCACCGACGTGCCGTATGGCGATAAGGTGTTCCACTTCGGCGAGCCGTTCGTGCGCCTGTCGGTGTTTGACTCGATCCTCAAGTACAACCCTGAGCTGACCGCCGATGATCTGAACGACATCGACAAGGCTCGCGCCATCGCCAAGAAGGCCGGCGCCAAGGTGCTGGGCTTTGAAGGTCTGGGCAAGCTGCAGGTGATGATTTTCGAAGAGCTGGTCGAGCACAAGCTGGAGCAGCCGCATTTCATCACTCAGTACCCGTTTGAAGTGTCGCCGCTGGCCCGTCGCAACGATGAGAACCCGAACGTCACCGACCGTTTCGAGCTGTTCATCGGTGGCCGTGAAATCGCCAACGCCTATTCCGAGTTGAACGACGCGGAAGATCAGGCCGAGCGCTTCATGGCCCAGGTGGCCGACAAGGACGCCGGCGATGACGAAGCCATGCACTACGACGCCGACTTCGTTCGCGCGCTGGAGTACGGCATGCCGCCAACGGCGGGTGAAGGTATCGGCATCGACCGTCTGGTGATGTTGCTGACCAACTCGCCGTCGATCCGCGATGTGATCCTGTTCCCGCACATGCGACCGCAAGCGTAAACGTTTCAGTTAAAAAGCCGCCTAAAACAGGCGGCTTTTTATTGCCTGTCTGGTACAAATGTATCAATCGGTTAATTTGCAAATAGCAGAGGAAGTGCTGTCGTGATGGGTGCAATAGCTCAAGAAGGTGCAGCGGGTATCGCCACTGCGGTCGCTGAAAGTGTTCAGTACCAGGGCCGCAAGGCCAGCCGACAGGGCAGTGAGCAGCGTCGACAGGACATTCTCGACGCGGCGATGCGCATTGTCGTGCGCGACGGCGTGCGTGCCGTGCGCCACCGCGCGGTGGCGGCCGAGGCCGGGGTGCCACTGTCGGCGACGACGTATTACTTCAAGGACATCGATGACCTGCTCACAGATACCTTTGCCCAATACGTTGAACGCAGCGCGGCCTACATGGCCAAGTTATGGATCAACAACGAAGGTCTGTTGCGCGAGATGGTTGTCAGCGCGGACGGTAGCCCCGAGTCGCGCTCGCAACTGGCCGACGACATTGCGCGGTTGATGGCCGACTATGTGCACCGGCAACTGGTGAACCGTCGCGAACATCTGATGGCCGAGCAGGCGTTCCGTCAGGAAGCGCTGCTCAACCCGCGCCTGGCGATTCTGGTGCGCTCGCATCAGCAGATTTTGTTGCAGGGCACCTGCCAGTTGTTTCAGGTCTTGGGCTCGCGCGAACCGCAGCAGGATGCCAAGGTGTTGACGGCGATTATCGGACGGATGGAATATCAGGGCCTGCTCAATGATGCCGAGCCGATGGCCGAAGAGGACATGCTCGGGATTCTGACGCGGTATATGCATCTGGTATTGGCGTCGGCGTAACGCAGAGTCGTCCGTCTGACGCCGATCCCCCTGTAGGAGCTGCCGAAGGCTGCGATCTTTTGATCTTGAAAAACAAAATCAAAAGATCGCAGCCTTCGGCAGCTCCTACAGGGAGCCCGCGGCCAATCATTCAAAGCGTCACGTTATCTACAGGAGTTTCGGGTGGACGATTACCAGCAGACGATACGCATGTTGTCCGATCGCATTGTGCTGGCGCAAACACCGATCCGCGTACTCGATGCGGTCAAGTGGGACGACAACGTGCGCAAGGGCTTCCTCAAGGCCAAAGGCAAGGAAATGCCGGCGGTGGATCGCGACTATTACCTCAATCGGCCACTGAGTTTCGATTCGAGCAAGGTCAAACTGGAATTCCAGAACATCGAACGCGACATCACCCGCCAGCTCGGCCAGTTCAACCCGGTCGGGCAGATCATGCGGCGCATGTGCAAGGAATACCGCATGGTCGTGCGCATGCTGGAAGCGCGCGGCACCGAGGATTTCGGCCTGATCTCCCAGGAACTGTACGGCGCCGCGTCCGATGCGTTCCACGCCGGTGACCCGACCCTGGCGGACCTTGGCGTGATGATGTCCGATTACCTGAACAACATCGATGGCCGCGGCGACCTCAAGGACGAACCGAAAACCCTCACCGCCAAAGATGCCGTGCACCTGCTGCAAACCCGTCTGAACAAGGTGTTCGGTGAGGCCGAGGAAACCATTCGCGTATTCGAGTCCGACGGCATCGTTGCCGACGCGGCGGCGGGCGCCGATTACATCAAGATCCGCACCGACGCGCTGTTCAACGAGCGCGACGTGCGTGCGCTGGAAGTCCACGAAGGTCTGGTGCACGTCGGCACCACGCTCAATGGTCTGAACCAGCCGATTTGTACCTTCCTGTCCAAAGGCCCGCCATCGTCGACGGTGACTCAGGAAGGCCTGGCGATCCTGATGGAAATCATCACCTTCGCCTCCTACCCGAGCCGTCTGCGCAAGCTGACCAACCGCACCCGCGCGATTCATATGGTCGAGGAGGGCGCGGACTTTCTGCAGATCTACGAATTCTTCCGCGAGCAAGGTTTCGAGATGGCGGAAAGTTACGGCAACGCCAGCCGCGTTTTTCGAGGCTCCACGCCGACCGGTCTGCCATTCACCAAAGACTTGTCCTACCTCAAGGGCTTTATCATGGTTTACAACTACATTCAGTTGGCCGTGCGCAAGGGCAAGCTTGAGCAGATTCCGCTGTTGTTCTGTGGCAAGACCACGCTGGAGGACATGCGTACGTTGCGCCAGTTGGTGGATGAAGGGCTTGTGGTGCCGCCGAAATACCTTCCGGACCAGTTTCGTGATCTGAATGCGTTGTCGGCGTGGATGTGCTTCTCCAACTTCCTCAACCATTTGAGCCTGGACCGGATCGAAGCGGATTACTCCAATATCCTCTAGACCACACACACAATCCCCTGTGGGAGCTGGCTTGCCAGCGATTGCATTCTGTCAGTCAATATTGATGTTGGCTGAGCCACCGCCATCGCTGGCAAGCCAGCTCCCACAGGGTTATTTGTTTTTCTCTGAATCGATTGTTTGCCAATTTCTTGCGAGGTTTCACCGGATGAGAATCCTCGGCATTCTTTGCCTGCTTCTGACCCTCGGCGGTTGCAGTTCGCTGCTGTTCTATCCCGAGCCGGGCCAGATCTTCACCCCGGACAAAGCCAAGCTCGAATACCGCACTGTCACCCTGACCACCGCCGACGGCCTCAAGCTCAATGCCTGGTGGCTGCCGGCCAAACCCGGCGTCGAGGTCAAAGGCACCGTTCTGCACTTGCACGGCAACGGCGGCAATTTGCCGATGCATTTGGGCGGCACGTGGTGGCTGCCGAAGAACGGCTATCAGGTGCTGCTGGTCGACTATCGCGGATATGGCCTGTCCGAGGGCAAGCCGAGTTTGCCAGCGATCTACCGGGACATTGACGCCGCGTTCGCCTGGCTCGACCAGGCGCCCGAGGTCAAAGGGAAACCGCTGATATTGCTTGGCCAGAGCCTCGGCGGTTCGATGGCCGTGCATTGGCTGGCGCAGCATCCAGAGCGGCAGAAACAACTCAAGGCTTTGATTCTGGATGGCGTGCCCGCCAGTTATCGCAGCGTTGGCCAATACGCGATGAGCACCTCGTGGCTGACCTGGCCGTTGCAGGTGCCGTTGTCGTGGCTGGTGCCCGACGGCGACAGTGCGATCAATTCGATGGCGCAGCTCAATGGCGTGCCGAAGCTGATTTTCCACAGCATCGACGATCCGCTGGTGCCGATGGCCAACGGCATCCGCCTCTATCAGGCGGCGCCGCCACCGCGCGTGTTGCAGCTGACCCGCGGCGGTCATGTGCAAACCTTTGGTGACCCGGTGTGGCGCCAGGTCATGCTGCGCTATCTCGACGATCCCGAGCATTTCAACGGCCTGCGCCGCCTTGGCGAAATCCCCAATTATCCGACACCCCCGAATGCTGAAGATGAGAGCCGCAATGACTGAAGAACGTAACGCCATCCCGGTGATCATCACCGGAATCTGCAGCATCCTCGGCACGGTCGCGGCGCTCTGGTACTACGGCTACCTGCACTTCGCCAAACCCGAGGATGCGTTGCTGCTCAACGAGTTCACCATGCTCAAAACGGTGCCGGGCGAAGACTATAAGATCTCGCTCCAGCCGGCGCCGCAGGTGGCGCAGTGCATCGATGGCGTGCTGGTGTTGTTCGATACCGAGCAGAAAGGCCTGACCGGCGTGTTAGTCGATGCGCAGAAGAAAGCCGTGCGCTGCATGGGCGAAGAAACCCCGCAGAAGCTGCAAGAGTGATCCTGCAGGCCCAGCCCTCACCCTAACCCTCTCCCAGAGGGAGAGGGGACTGACCGAGTTGTTTTTTCGCTATCGATCGACCTGAAAGACCGGGTCGATTATGGATTCACTACAAAATTTCCCGCCGGCCGATATCCACAGCATCCCCCAATCGGCTCCCTCTCCCTCGGGAGAGGGCTGGGGTGAGGGGCTACGATGTCTGCTCCCACAAAAAAGCCCCACCTGATCAACTCAGGCGGGGCTTTTGCGTTTCGCGATGAAGCTTAGTTCGAGCTCACCGAAGAACGCGGTGCTACTGGCTGGTTGTCGTTGGAAATGGTTACTTCCACACGACGGTTCATTGCGCGGCCGGAGACGCTGCCGTTATCGGCTACCGGGTATTCCTTGCCATAACCCTGAGCGACGATGCGCGAAGGATCGACGCCCATCTTGATCAGTGCCATCTGCACGGAGGTTGCGCGACGCTCGGACAGCGACTGGTTGTAGCTCGCTGCGCCGGTGCTGTCGGTGTAACCCTCGACGATCACTTTGCGGTCAGGGTTTTCCTGAAGGAACTGCGCCAGTTTGTTGATGTTGACCAGACCGCTGGATTTCAGATCGGCCTTGTTGGTGGCGAACAACACATCACCGAAAGTCACCAGCGTACCGCGATCGGTCTGCTTGGCGTTGAGGCTGTCCTGCAGCTGTTTGATCTGCTGGTCGCGAGCATCAAGACGCGCCTGAGCGCGCTGGGCGGCGGCGTTCTTCAGGTTGTTTTCAGCGGTGCGCAGGGCGATGGTCTGCTTGGCCACTTCTACGCGCTGGTTGGTCAGGTAGGCCAGTTGGTCAACCTTGGCCGCGTCTTCTTTATCCAGATAAGCCTTGTCGGCTTTGTCCAGATAGTCGCTGGCGTCTTTGGTTTCCAGTGCCGCAACTTTGCTCGCCTGCGGGTTGGCCTGCAGGCCGGAGTAGTTGGTGCGGGCTTGTTCCAGGTTCGGGTTTGGCGGGGTGGAGCATGCCGCCAGGGCAACGCTTGCGGCCAGAAGAGCTGGGATCATCAGTTGCTTACGCATAATTTTTCGTCCTTTCTATCGATAAAAGTTTCAGCGTTGCGATCGGGATGCGCGCTTACTGCACGGTGCGCTGACTTTCCTGACGCAGTTCCTGAACACCTTTCTGGGAATCCTTCACAGCCTGTTCGGCCTTGGCGGCCTGTGCCTTGCGCTCTGCAACGCGAGCGTCCCACTCAGCCTGTTCGGACAGGCGACGGGCTTCGTCATACTTCTTGTCGTGCATGGCGATTTCAGCTTGTTTCAGCTTGTCCTGCGCCTGCTTCATTTCCACTGCAGCGAATTCCGTACCGCCGGCGCTGACCGCGCTGTTGACGGCCGATTGGGTCACTGCGTATTGCTCGGTCGGCGGGTTACCCGCGCAGCCAGCGAGAACGAAGCTGGTGCCGATCGCCAGAGCAGCCAGTTTCAGACCGCGCAATTGGGAAAACGAGGTTTGGGTTTTCATGGTCTTCAACTCCATTAGGCATCTCCTGAAAGTACAACTGAATCCATCCTGGAAGAGGAGGCGAAAGCATCGCTTGTTCACGCGAATTGAAACGCTCGTTCCAGGCGGGTTACCAGTTCCGACCGAACGGATTTTTGAAAAGTTCAGAAAAGATGGCCTATCGCCAAAAATTAAATTGACCGTTTGGACAAGGCTCTAGAACGGGAACTTTGGCGGTTTGAAGCGGTACGCGCGGGTGAGTTTTAAGCTAACTTTCAGGGACGATCAGGACCCTGTGGGAGCTGGCTTGCCAGCGATGAGGCCATCATGCTCAGCACATTTTTGACTGAACTGACGCCATCGCGGGCAAGCCCGCTCCCACATGTTTCTCGGTGTCAGGAATCAGTGATTTTGCTTGGTTTCGGACGACGACAAGTCATGCAAATGCCGCCGCGACAACGCCAGAAAACGTGGTGTCGGCCCGACATCTTCGTACAGCGGATCACCTTCCTCATCCGTCGCCACCACGGTTGAACCCTTCACATACGGCAGGCTCGCTTCGAACTCCTCGAGCGCCGCGCCGATCAGTTCGCCGAGCAGTTCTTCGGGATGGCGCTTGGGGTACATCTCGGCAATTGCCGCCAGGCGCGCGGCGGACTCCACATCCAGGTGAATTGTGTAGCCAGTATCGGTCAGGCGACCCTTGGCGTTTTCTTCCCAATGCTGGGCGAGTTCACGAATTTTCATGATGACCTCATTTTGCGCCTGCTGATGGCAGGCCAGGGTGAGTGTCCGGCAGCGCCGGCGGCGAGCCGTTGTACGGCTTATTGTTGAGACTAGCTTTCGCCCACAAGGTTTAACGTCCCTTCGTCGCCTGCTTGTAAGAAGCGGCGCAGAGCGGCACTCTCTGGCAAAGCATTCGTTTCTGCGCCGTCGCGATTACCGTTGGAGAACTGCTGATGACCGATATTGATGCACGCTTGCGCGAAGATGTTCACCTGCTCGGAGAGCTGTTGGGCAACACCATTCGAGACCAGTACGGCGAAGCGTTCCTCGCCAAGATCGAGCAGATCCGCAAGGGCGCCAAAGCCGATCGACGCGGCTCGATGGACGCCGAACTGAGCGCCAGCCTCAATCAATTGAGCGAAGACGAATTGCTCCCGGTCGCGCGGGCCTTCAACCAGTTTCTCAACCTGGCGAACATCGCCGAGCAGTACCAACTGATCCATCGCCGCGAAGAGTCGCAGCCTGCGCCGTTCGAGTCGCGGGTATTGCCGGAACTGCTTGCGCGCCTGCGCAGCGAAGGCCACAGCGGCGAATCCCTCGCCCGGCAACTGGCGCGACTGGAAATCGAACTGGTGCTGACCGCGCACCCGACCGAAGTGGCGCGGCGCACCCTGATTCAAAAGTACGATGCGATCGCCGCGCAACTCGCCGCACAGGATCATCGCGACCTGACCAGCGCCGAACGCGAGCAGATCCACACCACGTTGCAACGGCTGATTGCCGAAGCGTGGCACACCGAAGAAATCCGCCGCACCCGACCGACGCCGGTCGACGAAGCCAAATGGGGCTTTGCAGTCATCGAGCATTCGTTGTGGCAAGCGATCCCCAATCACATGCGCAAGGCTGATCAGGCGCTGTTCGCCGCCACAGGCCTGCGCTTGCCACTGGAAGCGGCGCCGATCCGCTTTGCCTCGTGGATGGGCGGCGATCGCGACGGCAACCCCAACGTCACCGCCGCCGTAACCCGGGAAGTGTTGCTGCTGGCGCGCTGGATGGCTGCCGACTTGTATCTGCGCGATGTCGATCACCTCGCCGCCGAACTGTCGATGCAGCAGGCCAGCGACGCCCTGAAAGCCAAGGCCGGCGACAGTGCCGAGCCCTATCGCGCGGTGCTCAAGCAATTGCGCGAACGCCTGCGCGCCACACGCAACTGGGCGCATGCCGCATTGACGACGGCAACGCCGGCACCAGTCGATGTGCTGCGCGACAATCGCGATCTGCTCGATCCACTGGAGCTGTGTTTCAACTCATTGCACGACTGTGGCATGGGCGTGATCGCCGACGGCCCGCTGCTCGATTGTTTGCGTCGGGCGGTGACGTTCGGCCTGTTCCTGGTGCGTCTGGATGTACGTCAGGATTCGACGCGGCACAGTTCGGCAATGACCGAAATCACCGATTATCTGGGCCTCGGTCGCTACGAAGAATGGGATGAAGAACAGCGCATCGCCTTCCTCACCCGGGAACTGAACAACCGTCGGCCCTTGCTGCCGGCGCATTTCAAACCCTCGGCCGACACCGCCGAAGTACTCAATACCTGCAAGGAAATCGCCGCCGCCCCAGCTGCTTCGCTGGGCTCCTACGTGATTTCCATGGCTGGCGCTGCTTCCGATGTGCTCGCCGTGCAACTGCTGCTCAAAGAATCCGGCGTGCTGCGGCCGATGCGCGTAGTGCCATTGTTCGAAACCCTCGCCGATCTCGACAACGCTGGGCCGGTGATGGAGCGGCTGTTGCTGCTGCCGGGCTACCGCGCGCGGTTGCATGGTCCGCAGGAAGTGATGATCGGTTACTCCGACTCTGCCAAGGATGCCGGCACCACCGCAGCGGCGTGGGCGCAATATCGCGCGCAGGAACGCTTGGTGGAGATCTGCCGCGAGCAGCAAGTCGAACTGCTGTTGTTCCATGGTCGCGGCGGCACCGTGGGGCGTGGCGGCGGTCCGGCGCACGCGGCGATTCTGTCGCAGCCACCGGGCTCCGTGGCCGGGCGTTTCCGTACCACCGAGCAGGGCGAAATGATCCGTTTCAAATTCGGCCTGCCGGACATTGCCGAGCAGAATCTCAATCTTTATCTGGCCGCCGTGCTCGAAGCAACTTTGTTGCCGCCGCCACCGCCAACCCCTGAATGGCGCCATCTCATGGATGAATTGGCCGCTGACGGTGTAAGCGCTTACCGTCAGGTGGTGCGGGAAAATCCGCAATTCGTTGAGTACTTCCGCCAGTCCACCCCGGAGCAGGAGCTGGGACGTTTGCCCCTCGGCAGTCGTCCGGCGAAACGTCGTGCGGGCGGGATCGAGAGTCTGCGAGCAATTCCGTGGATCTTCGGCTGGACCCAGACGCGGCTGATGTTGCCGGCGTGGCTCGGCTGGGAATCGGCGCTGAGCAAGGCACTGGAACGCGGCGAGGGCGAGTTGCTCGGGCAGATGCGCGAGCAGTGGCCGTTCTTCCGCACGCGCATCGACATGCTGGAAATGGTGCTGGCCAAGGCTGATGCCGATATCGCGCAGTCCTACGACGAGCGTCTGGTCGAGCCGGAGCTGCTGCCGTTGGGCGCGCAGTTACGCGACCTATTGTCGCAGGCGTGCGCCGTGGTACTTGGCCTGACCGGGCAGTCGCAGCTGTTGGCGCACAGCCCGGACACCCTTGAATTCATTCGATTGCGCAACACCTACCTCGACCCGCTTCATCTATTGCAGGCGGAACTGCTGGCCCGTTCGCGGCAGCAGAATGTGGAGCAGGGCAGCCCGGTGGAACAGGCGTTGCTGGTGTCTGTGGCGGGGATCGCCGCCGGTTTGCGAAATACCGGGTAACGGTTTCGGCGGTGCACGCGGCATCGGCAACCCGCGCCGAATGCCGCGTTGCCTGACGGCAGAAAGTGCCGCCAGGCGACAGTTAATGATGGGGTTGCGACTTGGGTTACCGCGTCACAACGTCGCGCGACGCTTGGGTTTCTCCGACTTTTGGCGTCTTGTGTGGGCGCAGCCTGCTGTGTATCTTGATCAGCCTTTGGCCGTTTGTGCGGCCACGACCCGTATTTTTCAGGATTCGTCCCAAGAGGCGAATCCTTTGTTTGTAAAAGCTTTTTATAAAAAAATTGAGGAGCACATCTAATGCGCGTCATTCTGCTGGGAGCTCCCGGGGCCGGTAAAGGTACTCAGGCTAAGTTCATCACCGAAAAATTCGGCATTCCGCAAATTTCCACCGGCGATATGCTGCGTGCGGCGGTCAAGGCCGGCACTCCGCTGGGCGTTCAAGCCAAGAGCATCATGGATGCCGGCGGCCTGGTGTCGGATGACCTGATCATCGCCCTGGTCAAGGATCGCATCGCTCAGCCAGACTGCGCCAACGGCTTCCTGTTCGACGGCTTCCCGCGCACCATTCCGCAGGCTGAAGCGCTGGTCACTGCCGGCGTCGAGCTGGATGCAGTGGTTGAAATCGCTGTTGAAGACGAAGAGATCGTGCAACGCATCGCCGGTCGTCGTGTTCACGAAGCCAGCGGCCGTGTTTATCACCTCGTCTACAACCCGCCGAAACTGGCTGGTAAAGACGACATCACTGGCGACGAGCTGGTGCAGCGCAAGGACGACACCGAAGAAACCGTGCGTCATCGCCTGTCGGTCTACCATTCGCAGACCAAGCCGCTGGTGGAGTTCTATCAGAACCTGTCGGCCGGCAATGGTGGCAAGCCGAAGTACAGCCACATTCCGGGCGTCGGTTCGGTTGAGGCGATCACTGCCAAGGTCCTTGAAGCGCTGAGCTGAAAGTCTGACCCGCTGCATCATCCACGGCCCGCTTGCGGGCCGTAGTTGTTTATACTGACGCACCTTTTTCCCACCCCTGTTTTGGAAACATCGATGAGCACCTTGCTGGCCCTGGACACCGCGACTGAAGCTTGCTCCGTTGCCTTGCTGCATGACGGCAAGGTCACGAGCCATTACGAGGTGATCCCGCGCCTGCACGCGCAGAAGCTGCTGCCGATGATTCAGCAACTGCTGGCTGATGCCGGCACCACGTTGCAGGCGGTGGATGCGATTGCCTTCGGGCGCGGGCCAGGCGCATTTACCGGCGTGCGGATTGCCATCGGCGTGGTGCAGGGTCTTGCGTTCGCACTGGAGCGCCCGGTGTTGCCGGTGTCCAACCTTGCCGTGCTGGCGCAGCGTGCCTTTCGTGAGCATGGCGTGAATCAGGTGGCCGCCGCGATCGATGCACGGATGGATGAAGTGTATTGGGGTTGCTACCGCGAGACGGCAGGGGAGATGCGTCTGGTCGGCGCCGAAGCGGTGTTGCCGCCGGAAGTCGCCGCGCTGCCGGCCGATGCCAGTGGCGAATGGTTCGGTGCTGGCACTGGCTGGGGTTACGGCGAGCGCATCGCAGTCAATCTTAGTGGCGCCGATGCCGGCATGCTGCCC
Organism: Pseudomonas fluorescens; assembly: GCF_900636825.1. NCBI lineage: Bacteria > Pseudomonadati > Pseudomonadota > Gammaproteobacteria > Pseudomonadales > Pseudomonadaceae > Pseudomonas > Pseudomonas fluorescens. Next base: position 1,257,233 of record NZ_LR134318.1, read on the forward strand.
CACGCCGAAGATTTGCTGACCCTGGCGCGCTTCGCTTGGGAGCGCGGCGAATCGATCCCTGCGGACGACGCGCAACCGGTCTACCTGCGCGATAAAGTCGCCACCCCCAAGGCTCGTTGAGTCTTTAAAAGATCGCAGCCTTCGGCAGCTCCTACAGTTGGAATGTGATCCCTATAGGAGCTGCCGAAGGCTGCGATCTTTTGATCTTCCAATAGCCAATCGTCAGTTTATCTCGCCTGCCTTAAAACCTTTTGCGCTTTCTGTGTTCTAGTTATCACTCGGCAGTTTGCTAAGTCGGTCAAGTGCCGCTAAATTGCCATCATTGATACCGAGCATGAAATTATGCGTATAGACGGCGTTTCCACTCAGTCCTATCCCATCAAGCGCAAGCCGCGCAAAGGCAATGCGGCGCTGGATGAGTCCGTCGATATCATCGACGGCGAGCTGGAGTTGCCGACCGAAGCGCAATCGGCCGCGCGTGCCGCACAAGCCGCTGCGCAACGCCTGAGCAATCTGCCTGCCCGTCAGCAAGATATGATCTACCACCGCACGATGAAGAAAAGCGTAGCCATGGCCCTGGCCAGTTACCTTAGCACCGCCGGTTTCGTTGATTGGGATGCAGACGTGTTGGGCCTCGATCTGTATATCTGATGGCATTGCCTTACTACCTCGGATGCCCGTCCTGGAGCGAAAACGCCTGGCGCGAGTATTTATATCCGGTAGATGCGAAAACTTCCGACTTCCTCGGTCTCTATTCCCAAGTATTCAACGCCGTTGAAGGCAACACGACCTTCTACGCCAGCCCATCGCCGGCTACCGTTCAGCGTTGGGCCGATGTCATGCCGGCGCACTTTCGTTTCACCGCCAAATTTCCCGGCGACATCAGCCACAGTGGCGATTTGCGAGAGCAACTGACCGCCGCCGAAACCTTCCTGCAACTACTTGCGCCGCTCGGCGAGCGCGTTTCGCCGTTGTGGCTGCAATTGTCGAAAAGCTTCACGCCCCAGCGCCTGCCGGAGCTGGCGGGGTTTATCGATGCGCTGGATTGCCCGTTGGCCGTGGAAGTGCGCAATGAGCAGTTTTTCGTCAAAGGCGAGAGCGAACGCTTGCTCAACCGTCTGCTGCTTGATCGCGGCGTCGAACGTATTTGCCTCGATCCGCGCGCGCTGTTCAGTTGCCTGTCGACCGAGTCCTCGGTGATTCACGCCCAATCGAAAAAGCCGCGCGTGCCGACGCGTCCGGCAGCGTTCACACAATTTCCGCAGGTGCGTTTCATCGGGCATCCTGAGCTTGAAGCCAACGATCCGTTTCTTGTGCCGTGGGTGGCGAAGATCGCCGAGTGGATCGAAGAGGGGCGCACGCCGTACATCTTCCTGCATACCGCCGACAACTTGCTGGCCGCGAAACTGGCGCAACGTTTTCACGCACAATTGATGCAACGTTTGCCTGGCCTGCCATCGCTGCCTGAGCTATACAGAGAACCCGCCGCCGAGCAACTTGGTCTGCTCTGAGGCGGTTTTTTTTCGCCCGGGAGCCTGCCGATGGACGTCCAGACCAGTCAACAACACCTCCTCAAAGCCCAAGCTTTCAAAGCCCTGCATGAACGCCAGGGGATCTTCGTCATTCCCAATCCGTGGGATGCGGGATCGGCGAAAATGCTCGCCAGCCTCGGCTATCAGGCCCTGGCGACGACCAGCGCCGGCTATGCTTTTTCCCAAGGCAAGGCTGATGGCGCATTGAGCCTCGATGAAACCCTGGCCAATGTGCGCGCGATTGTCGCTGCGACCGATCTGCCGGTGAGTGTGGACCTGGAAAACGGCTTTGCCGATGATCCAGTGGAGTCCGCGCAGAGCCTGTTGCGTGCCGCCGAGGCGGGCGCCGTGGGCGGTTCGATCGAAGATGCCACGGGACGCCCGGAGGCGCCGATCTATTGCTTCGAACACGCCGTGGCGCGAATTGAAGCCGCCGTCGCGGCAGTGCGCACGCTGCCGTTTCCCTTCATCCTCACCGCTCGCGCGGAAAACTATCTGCACGGCAACCCCGACCTTGACGACACTATTCGCCGCTTGCAGGCATTTGCCGAGGCGGGGGCCGACGTGTTGTACGCGCCGGGTTTGCGCAGTGCCGAAGAAGTGCTGGCGGTGGTGCGCGCGGTCGCGCCGAAACCGGTCAATGTGTTGATGTCCGGCGGTTTGAACCTGACCGTGCAGCAACTTGCGCAGATGGGCGTGCGGCGCATCAGCACCGGTTCGGCGCTGGCACTGGCGGCGCTTGGTGAATTCTTCCGCGCTGCTGAAGAAATCCGGCAATCCGGCACCTTCGGTTTTACGTCGCAGTCGATGCCGTACGCCAAGGCCAATCAGTTATTCAAAGGCTGAACATGGCGCGCTGGATATTCTGGCTGGTACTGCTCGCCCTCGGCGCCACGGCGGTGAGTGTCTGGCGCGGTTGGCTGGAGGTTCCGCCGCAGTGGAATCCCTGGGCCGCGCTGGACGTCAAGGCCCCGCGCAATTGGCTGACCGCATACAAACTCATGCGCTTGCGCAGCGATCCGCAACTCTGTGCCCAGGCACTGAGCAGCTCGGAACTGCGCATCAGCCGTCAGTCGGACAGCCCCGGCGCCAAGTGTCCGCTGATTGGCGCCGTGCGCGTGCAGGGCGGTGAGGTGGCGCTCAGCAGCAGTTTCCTCGCCAGTTGCCCGCTGGCAGTGGCCTACGCGATGTTCGAACATCACACCCTGCAACCCGCCGCGCAAGGCGTTTACGGTGAGAAAGTCACGCGTGTCGATCATCTCGGCAGTTTCGCCTGCCGCAATGTCTACAACCGCGACAGCGGCGCGCTGAGTCGGCATGCCACTGCCGATGCGCTGGACATCGCCGGATTTCGGCTGGCGGACGGACGCACCATCAGCGTGCTCAAGGACTGGCAGAAGCAAAACCAGGACGCGGAGTTTCTGCGTCAGCTGCGCGATGGCGCGTGTGAGTCGTTCAGTGTGGTGTTGAGCCCGGATTACAACGCCGCTCATCGCAATCACTTTCATGTCGATATCGGACGATGGAGCGTCTGTCGCTGATGATCAGGCGGCGAGGCGCAGGTTCTGCAGAACGATCGGGCGCGCCCAGCCGTTATCGAAGTCCAGTGCCTTTTGTTGCTCGACGATTTCTTCCGGCGGGAACGGCGGGTATGGCTTCTGCAGCAGATCCAGATCGAATTCGGCAATAGGCAGATAAAGTGGACGCTTCTGCGGGGCAGGGCCCGGCTCCGGCAGCGGCTGACCGTTGTTGATCACGACCGGGCGAACCCAGCTGCTTTCGAAGTCCTGTTGCTCTTGCTGAGCCTTGAGTTCCTCAGGCGGGAACGGCGGGAACGGCTTGTCCAGCAGATCCATTTCGAATTCGGCGATCGGCAGGAACAGTGGCTCTGGCGGGCGTACGACGGTTTCGACCACATCGCATTCGCGCTGGCTGACAATATGCGCGTGCAACTCGCTGCCAATGGTCGGTTCTTCGGGGCTGTTCAGGTCAACCGGGGGAAATGTGCCACAGGCAGGCACCACTGCACTCGTCTGCTCGGCCAGAGCCTGGGCAAAAAAATCCTGCCACAGGTGACTGACGCCGCTCAGTGCTTGAGTGTTTTGACGGCTGAAGTCGCCATGGGGCGAGATGTAGCCAATCGATGTGGGAAGAATGGCTGACATTTTTTTCGGTTGACGCTCAGCTCTGGCAAAATGCGCGTTGAATGGTTTATCGGCGGTTTTTGTCGATCCTTAACTTTTTTTGAGCGTTTTTTCATGATTGATTCACCCGCGGCCTGCCGCATCCATGTCGAGGCCCTTGGCCCGACGTTCCAAGCGCAAGCCGAGCAATGGGCCGAGCGTCTCGGGCTGCCGCTTGAGGTGGCTGACGGCGAGTTCGCTGTGCAGGTCGGCGAGCAGGGTTTGCAGCTGCAACAGCTTGGGCCGGATGCTCCGGGGCCGGTGCGGGTCGACTTCGTTGAAGGCGGCGCGGCGCATCGGCGTCTGTATGGCGGCGGCAGTGGCCAGATGATCGCCAAGGCAGTTGGTGTCGCTCAAGGCGTACGGCCGCGCGTGCTGGATGCGACGGCGGGCTTGGGCAAGGATGCGTTTGTGTTGGCCAGCCTCGGCTGTGAAATGAGCCTGATCGAGCGTCAGCCATTGATCGGCGCATTGCTGGAAGACGGTCTGGCGCGGGCGGCGGAAGATTTCGAGGTGGCGCCGATTGTCGCGCGAATGACATTGCTCAAGGGCAACTCCATCGAAGTCATGCAGAACTGGGAAGGAGAGCCGCCGCAGGTGATCTATCTCGACCCGATGTTTCCCCATCGTGAGAAGACGGCGCTGGTGAAAAAGGAAATGCGTCTGTTCCGGCCGCTGGTGGGCGATGATCCCGACGCGCCTGCACTGTTGCAGGCGGCGCTGGCCTTGGCGACGCACCGGGTGGTGGTCAAGCGGCCGCGCAAAGCGCCGTGCATCGAAGGGCCGAAGCCGAGTCATGCGCTGGATGGCAAATCGAGTCGGTACGACATCTACCCGAAGAAAGCTCTCAAGCTTTAAGACCGAGTCGCCCGAATCGCTGGCAAGCCAGCTCCCACAGGTTTTTGCGGCGTGCACATGAGTTGTGACCACCCAGATCCATGTGGGAGCTGGCTTGCCAGCGATGGCATCAGTGCTGTCAACTTTGAAGTCAGGGTTTGTAAGCCCGCATAAACAACCCCACCACCTCACGCACATGCCGCTCCGCTGCATCACCGGTCAGCGGCTCGCCACAGCCATACAGCAGCCGAAAATTCCCCGCACCCTTGATCAGGCAGAAGAAGTGTTCGGCGGCATTTCGTGGCTGATCGATGCTGAGCTCGCCAGTGGCATGAATTTGCGTCAGTAAACCCTCCATTCCATTAACCACGCGCTCGGGCCCGGCTTCGAAGAAAATCAGCGACAGCTTCGGATCCTGGCTACCCAGCGCCATGATGAGACGATGCAGGTTGACCGATTCATCGCTGTTGATCAGTTGATGGAAGCCTCGGGCAATGTTCAGCAACACATTTTCCACGGGTGCGCCTTCCGGCAATTCGAAGAACAGCGGCGGCAATTGCTCTTCGCATTTCGCCACCACGGCGGCGGAGAACAGCGTTTCCTTGTCATTGAAATGGCTGTAGACCGTCAGCTTCGATACGCCGGCTTCGCTGGCAACCGCGTCCATGCTGGTGTTCGCGTAGCCATGACAGAGAAACAGGGTTTTCGCCGCGTCGAGGATCGCTTGGCGTTTCGCCAGATCCTTGGGGCGGCCCGGGCCGTTTGAAGCGGAGAGATTGTTCGACATTTTTCGCTTTTAATACTGGACTGGTGAGTTTGCTATTAATACCATACCCGCCAGTATAAATATTCCAAGCCTCATTAGCGAAAGGTCCTTCACCATGTTCCGCCATGCGTTGTCCTTTGCCGTGCCAGTCAGTCTGGCGTTCCTTTTATCGGCATGCGGTCAGGAAGAGGTGACCAAAGTCACCGTGCGACCGGCCATGGTGGTGCAACCCGAGCCCTCGACGCAGGCAATGGAAAGTTACCCGGGCGAGGTTCGCGCCCGTTATGAGCCTGATCTGGCCTTCCGCATCGGTGGCAAAGTCAGTCGACGACTGGTCGACGAGGGGCAGCGGGTCAAGGCCGATCAGCCACTGGCCGAACTCGATCCGCAGGACGTGCGCCTGCAACTGGAAGCCACCCGCGCGCAGGTCGCCGCCGCCGAGGCCAATCTGAACCTGGTGCGTGCCGAGCGTGATCGCTATAAGACCCTGATGGAGCGGCAGATGGTCAGCCGCTCGGCCTACGATAACGCCGAAAATCTATACCGCTCCGGCGAAGCTCGCGTTAAACAAATCAAAGCCGAATTCAACGTATCGACCAATCAGGCCAGTTACGCGGTGTTGCGTGCGCCGCAGGATGGCGTTGTGGCCAAACGTTCGGTGGAAGTGGGTCAGGTGGTCGCTGCCGGGCAAACCGTGTTCACCCTTGCCACCGACGGCGAGCGTGAAGTGCTGATCAGCCTGCCGGAGCAAAGCTTTGGCCGCTTCAAGGTGGGCCAGCCGGTTTCCGTGGAATTATGGGCTCAGCAGAACCAGCGCTTCGCCGGGCAGATCCGCGAACTGTCGCCGTCCGCCGATCCGCGCTCACGCACCTTCGCCGCAAGGATCTCCTTCACCAGCGGCAAAGTCCCCGCCGAGCTGGGGCAAAGCGCGCGCGTCTTCGTGCAATCCGCCGACAATGTTTCGCTGTCGATACCGCTTTCCGCGCTGACCGCTGAAAACGGAGCGACCTACGTCTGGGTGGTTGATGGCAACAATACGTTGAAGAAAACCCCGGTGCGCGTCGGTCCGTTCGGCGAGAAAAGCGTGTCGGTACTCGAAGGGCTGAACGCCAGCGACTGGGTGGTGGCTGCCGGTGTTCACGTGTTGCTCGATGGTCAGCAGGTGCGACCTGTGGATCGCAGCAATCGTGTGGTCAATCTGGCGAACAAGGAGTAAGCCCCGATGCGCTTCAACCTCTCCGAATGGGCGTTGCGTAATCGCCAGATCGTACTGTTCCTGATGCTTTTGCTGGCCATCGTTGGCGCCTTGTCCTACACCAAACTTGGCCAGAGTGAAGATCCGCCGTTTACCTTCAAAGCCATGGTCATCCAGACCCGCTGGCCCGGTGCGACGGCGCAGGAAGTTTCGCGCCAGGTGACTGAGCGCATCGAAAAGAAGCTGATGGAAACCGGTGTGTACGAACGCATCATGTCGTTCTCCCGCCCCGGTGAGTCTCAGGTGACTTTCATCGCTCGCGATTCGATGCACTCCAAGGAAATTCCTGACCTCTGGTACCAGTTGCGCAAGAAGGTCGGCGATATTCGCCAGACTTTGCCGCCGGATATCCAGGGGCCGTTCTTCAACGATGAATTCGGCACCACGTTCGGCAACATCTATGCACTGACCGGCGACGGTTTCGACTATGCGGTGCTCAAGGATTATGCCGACCGCATTCAGATCCAGCTGCAACGGGTCAAGGATGTCGGCAAGGTCGAGCTGCTCGGGTTACAGGACGAGAAGATCTGGGTCGAGTTGTCCAACGTCAAACTCGCCACGCTCGGTTTGCCACTGGCTGCGGTGCAACAAGCGCTGCAAGAGCAAAATACGGTATCAACCGCCGGGTTTTTCGAGACCGGCAGCGAGCGTTTGCAGCTACGCGTCTCGGGAAATTTTCAGACGGTCGACGAGATAAAAAACTTCCCGATCCGGGTCGCTGATCGTACGTTCCGTATCTCCGATATCGCAGACGTGCGTCGCGGTTTCAGCGATCCGCCGTCGCCGCGCATGCGTTTCATGGCTGAAGATGCGATCGGTCTGGCCGTGGCGATGAAGGATGGCGGTGACATCCTGGTACTGGGCAAGGCTCTGGAAGTCGAGTTCACGCGGATCCAGAAAAACCTCCCGGCCGGCATGCAACTGCGCAAAGTCTCCGACCAACCGGCCGCGGTGAAAACCGGCGTCGGTGAGTTTGTCCAGGTATTGGTCGAAGCGCTGGCGATTGTCTTGCTGGTGAGCTTTTTCTCTCTTGGCGTGCGCACCGGCATGGTCGTCGCGTTGACCATTCCGCTGGTGCTGGCGATGACCTTCGCCTGCATGTATTACCTCAACATCGGCCTGCACAAAATCTCTCTCGGTGCGTTGGTGCTGGCGCTGGGGCTGCTGGTGGACGACGCGATCATCGCCGTGGAAATGATGGCGATCAAAATGGAACAGGGCTTCGACCGAGTCCGCGCGGCGAGCTATGCCTGGACCAGCACGGCGTTTCCGATGCTGACCGGGACGCTGATCACCGCCGCCGGCTTCCTGCCGATTGCTACCGCGCAGTCCGGCACAGGCGAATACACCCGATCGATTTTCCAGGTGGTGACCATTGCCTTGCTCGCGTCGTGGGTCGCGGCGGTGGTGTTCGTGCCGTATCTGGGAGAGAGGCTGCTGCCTGATCTGGCGAAAATCCATGCGGCCAGACATGGCACCGGTGATGGTCAGCCGGATCCGTACGGGACGCCGTTTTACCAGCGCGTCCGGCGGTTGGTGGAGTGGTGCGTGGCGCACCGCAAAACGGTGATCGTGCTCACTGTCGGCTTGTTCATAGCCTCGGTGATGTTGTTCCGCTTCGTCCCGCAGCAGTTCTTCCCGGCCTCCAACCGACTGGAGTTGATGGTCGATCTGAAACTCGCCGAAGGTGTTTCGCTGGCAAATACCACGGCGGAGGTCAAACGCCTCGAAGCGCTGCTCAAGGAACACGCGGGTATCGATAACTACGTGGCGTATGTCGGCACCGGCTCGCCGCGTTTTTACCTGCCGCTGGATCAACAACTCCCGGCGGCAAGTTTCGCCCAGTTCGTGGTGTTGGCCAAAACCATTGAGGAGCGGGAGGCGCTGCGCAGTTGGTTGATCGATACCCTCAACGAGCAATTCCCGGCCATGCGCTCGCGGGTGACGCGCCTGGAAAACGGTCCGCCGGTTGGCTATCCGGTGCAGTTCCGGATTACCGGTGAACATATCGAAGAGGTCCGCGCGCTGGCGCGCAAGGTGGCGGCCAAGGTTCGTGAAAATCCGCATGTGGTCAATGTGCATCTGGATTGGGAAGAACCGAGCAAGGTCGTGTACCTGAACATCGATCAGGATCGTGCGCGGGCGCTCGGCGTGAGCACGGCCAATCTGGCGAAGTTTCTGCAGAGTTCGTTGACCGGCTCCAGCGTCAGCCAGTATCGCGAAGACAACGAATTGATCGAGATTCTGCTGCGCGGCACCGTGCACGAGCGCACCGAATTGTCGTTGTTGCCGAGCCTCGCTGTGCCGACGGATAACGGCCGCAGCGTGTCGTTGTCGCAGATCGCAACGCTGGAATATGGTTTCGAGGAAGGCATCATCTGGCACCGCAATCGGCTGCCGAACGTGACGGTCCGCGCGGACATTTATGGCAAGGAGCAACCGGCAACACTGGTGAAGCAGATCATGCCGACGCTGGACCCGATTCGCGCCGAATTGCCTGACGGGTATCTGCTGGATGTCGGCGGCACGGTGGAGGATTCCGAGCGTGGACAGAAGTCGGTGAATGCCGGGGTGCCGATGTTCATCGTGGTGGTGCTGACCTTGCTGATGGTGCAATTGCGCAGTTTTTCGCGCACGGCGATGGTGTTCCTGACGGCGCCGTTGGGCCTGATCGGGGTGACATTGTTTCTGATGGTGTTCCGCCAGCCGTTCGGGTTCGTGGCGATGCTGGGCACGATCGCGTTGTCCGGGATGATCATGCGCAATTCGGTGATTCTGGTCGATCAGATCGAGCAGGATATCGCTTCCGGGCTCAGGCCTTGGCAGGCGATTATCGAGGCGACCGTGCGGCGGTTTCGACCGATTGTGTTGACGGCGTTGGCGGCGGTGTTGGCGATGATTCCTCTGTCGCGCAGTGTGTTTTTTGGGCCGATGGCGGTGGCGATCATGGGTGGATTGATTGTGGCTACGGCGTTGACGTTGTTGTTTTTGCCGGCGCTGTATGCGGCTTGGTTCCGGGTGCGTAAGGAGGCTTGAGGTTTTTGTGTCGTGGCGGCCTTCGGGCCGACCATGACTTGGGGGGGTTGGGTGTATATCCGTTGCTGTGGGTGTTGCTGATTACGGTTCCGCCCTTACGGCGGGTCACCTTTTTCAAACGCCAAAAAGGTAACCCAAAACGCTTGCTCCTGCGTTCGGCCCTCGCAGGCTCGGGTTCCTTCGCTGCGGGATCGATCCGGACGCAGCGGCTCCGGTTTGCTTCGCTGCACCTCCTTCCGCTGTGTACGACTGCGTCGTACGGTCGCTGCGCTCCCACGCCCGGATCAATCCCTCCACTCAGCCTTCCGACGTCGCCGGTGGATCAAGATCAAGATCAAGAGCAGGCGAGCTGACACTCGGCCTATTGAGTGGTGAAAAGCGTGGGTGTTCGGCTTTGATTTGTGTTGTTGCTGCCCCTCACCCCAGCCATCTTCCGAGGGAGAGGGAGAGGGAGAGGGAGAGGGAGAGGGAGCCGATTTTTGGGCGTTCCAAAATCTGCATTCAACTCGGTATCGCAAGTCGGCGTATTTCGCCTGAACACCTAGGTCAGTCCCCTCTCCCTCCGGGAGAGGGCTAGGGTGAGGGGCTTTTGATCTGTTTCTTTTGCGGATATTGACTCGGTATCCCATCCCCGACGTTGCTCTGGTAATCAGCCCGACTTCCCGCTATGCCTGCGTATCGGCAGAGGATTTTCCTTGCTGAACTGCGGTGAATCTTGCCCTCGGTCAGGTCGATTCACAAAGCGGATGCGCAAAAAAAGCCCGCTGAACCTATGACGGTCGGCGGGCTTTTTTGTGGCTTGGGAATTACAACGTACCAAACACCTTCTTCGCCAGACTCGTCGCCGCGGCGGCCGGGTTCTGGCGAATTGTTACTTCCTGCTTGCCGATCATCTCGAACAAACCATTGAGTGCCTGTTCAGTAACGTAGCTCTCAACGTTCGCGCTCTTCGCATCGACTACGCCGAAGGCCGCAGCTTGACCTGCAAAGGAATTGTATTTCTGTGCGACGCCGACCTTGTCGGTGGCTTGTTTGACTATGGGCAGGAATTTCGCGCGGATCTGTTCGCGGCTGGATTTGTTCAGGTATTGGGTGGCGGAGTCGTTGCCACCGCTGAGGATGCCCTTGGCGTCGGCGACGCTCATTTTCTTAACGGCGTCGACCAGAATCGGCTGGGCCTGGGTCACGGCGGATTCGGCGGCTTTGTTCATCGCGGTTTCCAGCTCTTCGACCTGGGCGCCCATGCCGAAAGCTTTCATCTTGCTCGCGGCTTTGCCGAGTTTGCCCGGTAGTTCAATCTTCACCTCGGGGTTGTTGCTGAAACCGCCCGGGGTGCCGAGTTGTTTGACGGCGATTTGCGCACCCTGAGTCAGGGCATCCTTGAGGCCACCGGTGGCGTCTTTTTGTGACAGATCGCCAAGTGAAAGGGCCAGCGCGCTGGCAGAGATCATCAGGCCTGCACACAAGCCGGCGAAGTGAAGAGTAGGGCGGAGCATGGCGGCTTCCTTGTGGCGAAAATGGATTAACGGACGGTGTCGACGCGAATTTTCAGCGGCTGCGAGGGTCAGCATTTTTCATGGGTATAGCTCCTCTCAATGTGGGAGCGAGCCTGCTCGCGAAAGCGCTGGTTCAGTCAAAATAAATGTCGACTGACACTCCGTCTTCGCGAGCAGGCTCGCTCCCACAGGGGTAAGGCTTCAAACCTCAGGCTGTGGCGTGACCTGATCCGCCGCATCTTCACTGCGATGCAGCGCGACCTGGCGGATCGACAGGCGAATATCTGCGGGCAATACGCGCTTGGCCGCGCCTTCGGCAAGTTCACCGAGCAGTTCGTGATAACTGAGCTTGCCTGCTTCGTCGCGGCGCAGCACGTCGAGGTCGAGCAGGGTCTGGATGAAGTGCCGGAACAGGCTTTTGTCGAAAAACTCCGGAGCGTTGAGGCCATGCAGAATCGACAGACGCTGAGCCATCACCGTGCACAGGTCTTCGAGCTCTTCGGCGCTGATGCTGTTCTGGCCGCTGTTGAGCAGCAAGGACACGGTCATGTAGAAACGCTGCAACGTCTGGGCGATGCTCTTTGACAACAGCGTCAGCAATACGAAATGTCGCGAGCTTGGCGCCGGACGCAGGTAGACGTCTTTCTCGAACCGCAGCAGGCCTTGTTCCACCAGTGCTTCCAGCCACTGATCGACCACGGCGTCCAATTCGTCCAGGGTCCAGCGAATGAACAATTCCGACTGCAAGTACGGATACAGCGCGCGGGTGTAGCGCAGGATCTGTTCGCGGCTCATGCGCGAGGCGCTTTGAAAAAAGCTCGCCAGCAACGCCGGCAGGGCGAATATGTGCAAAACATTGTTGCGGTAGTAGGTCATCAGGACGGCGTTTTGCTCGTCCAGATAGAGAATCTTGCCCAGTGCATCGTTCTGCTCGGACAGCAAGTCCATGTCTTTGACATGCTCGATCAGTGTGCGGCCGTCGCCTTCCGGCAAGGTGGTGTGTGGCGAGTACGGGACTTTGCGCAGCAGCGCCAGACACAGATCCAGCACCCGCGCCATGGCGCGATCGTCCAGCGCCAGGCGCGTGGTCGACAGCAATGCCAGCGCCACCAGATTGACCGGGTTGATCGCCGCCGCTTCGTTCAGATGCTGCGCGACTTTTTCGCCGAGGCGGTTGGTGGTTTCGTTGAGCCATGCCGGTTTGTACTGCGGGCCGAGTTCCTGCTGGCGCCAGTCCGGTTGCTCGGCGTCGAGGAATTCCGCCAGCTTGATCGGCTCACCGAAGTTCACCGCGACCTGACCGAAGCGCTGTTTGAGTGCGCCGATGACTTTGAAAATATCGAAGATCGACTCTTTCTTCTTGCTCGCGCCGCGCAGCTCGCCGAGGTAGGTACGGCCTTCCAGCACACGCTCATAACCGATGTACACCGGAACAAACACGATCGGCATGCGCGACGAGCGCAGGAAGCTGCGCATCGTAATGGCGAGCATCCCGGTTTTCGGTTGCAGCATGCGCCCCGTGCGGGAGCGACCGCCCTCAACGAAATATTCGACCGGAAAACCCTTGGTAAACAGTGTGTGCAGATATTCATTGAACACCGAGGTGTACAGCGGATTGCCCTTGAATGTGCGACGCATGAAAAACGCGCCGCCACGGCGCAGCAGGCTGCCGATCACCGGCATGTTCAGGTTGATCCCGGCGGCGATGTGCGGCGGGGTCAGGCCGTTGCGAAACAGCAAGTACGACAGCAGCAAATAGTCGATGTGGCTGCGATGGCAAGGCACGTAGATCACTTCGTGACCCTGGGCGACCTTTTGCACCCCTTCGATGTGGTTGACCTTGATCCCGTCGTAAATCTTGTTCCAGAACCAGCTCAGCACCACTTCGAGAAAGCGGATCGCGGTGTAGGTGTAGTCCGAGGCGATTTCGTTGCCGTAGCGCAAAGCCTGCGCCTTGGCTTTTTCCGGGGAGATGTTTTCGCGTTCGGCTTCGTCGAGGATCGCCTGCTTGACCAATGGCTGATTGAGCAGGCCTTTGACCAGGTTGCGGCGGTGGGAAATGTCGGGGCCGATCACCGCTGCCTTGAGGTTGCGGAAGTGCACGCGCAGGATCCGCTGGGCCATGCGCACGGTGCGTTCGTGACCTTTGTTGTGCTCGATCAGCTCACGCAGCTGAATCGGTGCGGAGAATTGCACGCGAGTCTTGCGACCAAGGACGATGATGCTCAGCAGCCGGCGCAAACGCCCGGTGACCGCCCAGCTGTCGGCGAACAACAGTTTCCATGGGCTGTTTTCGCTATCCGGCGACTGACCCCAGAACACACTGACCGGAATGATCTGCGCGTCTTCAGCGGCGTTTTGCGACAGCGCGCTGACCAAGCGGGTCAAGGTCGGCGGCGCGCCGCGTTTGTCTTGGCGGCCGAGCCAGTCCGGGTCCGGCGTCAGATAGAAAAACGCTGCCGGCTCGAGCAGAGAACCCACCGACACCGGCAGCACCGGACGCGGCAGACCGGCCTTGGTGCACTCGGTATCGAGCACGGCCAGATCGGTCAGCGAGGGGTTTTGCAGGACGTAGAACACCGGACGACTGCGGTCGAGGTTGAGGGTGAACGACGACTGATTGATGGTCTCGGAGCGAACCCAGAGATACAGCAGGCGGCGCAGGGTGCCAAACACAAGACGGCGGAACGGGGAACGGGTCATACGGCTTCTGCGTGAGTGGATTAAACCGAGCAGGCGCTCGGGGCGGACAGTTTGCCGTATTGGGCGAAAATCGGCAAAAAAGCGGCGAAGTAATCTCCTGTTGAGACTTTTTGCACCTGTCATATACTCGGCGATCAGTCGCCGGGGCCCTTTATGGACGTCGGAGGCAGGCTGACGTTCCTCGAAGGCTTTCCTGCGAAAAGCCTGTTCAATAATAAGAAAGGAGTATGAACAGATGGCAACACGTGAAACCGGCAACGTTAAGTGGTTCAACGACGCCAAAGGCTACGGTTTTATTCAGCGCGAAGACGGGGTGGACGTGTTCGTGCACTACCGCGCGATTCGCGGCGAAGGGCATCGCTCGCTGACTGAAGGTCAGCAGGTGGAGTACGCGGTGATTACTGGCGACAAAGGCTTGCAGGCGGAAGATGTTGTAGGCCTGTAACAGCAGCTTCAAGTTTCAAGCTGCAAGCCACAAGCTACAAGCAGTTTCGCTTGAGGCTTGCAGCTTGCAGCTCACAACTTGCAGCTGCTGTTAGGCGGTTTTCCAGGTGATCTCTTCTTCACCGTCGGCGCTGATGCGCATCCAGCGATCCGCTGTTTCTTCACCTTCTTCCTCGACCCACGTGCCCGGCGCGCAACGTACTTCGACGTTCAGCGCGGCGAATGCGGCGCGGGCGCAGGCGATGTCGTCGTCCCATGGGGTCTGGTCGCTTTCCAGGTACAGGCTGTTCCATTTGCCCACGGCTTTCGGCAGCCAGGTCACCGGCACGTTGCCGGCCTTGCACTTGTAGGTCTGGCCTTTCTGTACCCAGTCGCTGCACGGGCCCAGCGCTTCGCCGAGCCAGGCCGAAATGGCCTTGTGGTCAACGTCGGCGTCTTTCAGGTAAATCTCGATATCCGGTTGGCGCATGGATGTCCTCACTGCGGGTCTGAAAAATCCATTCGCGGATTTAGCCGGCCCCGGGCCTGTGCCCGAGACCAAAGTTATTGAAGAACGAAATAATCGTAGCGCATCGACACGGTGGTCACGAACGGCTCGGCCTGATCGATCACCGCCGCGCGACGCTCGGCACTGGCGCGCCAGCCGTGCGGTGTCATCGCCAACAGGTTGGCGCGATCCTCGGGCTTGTCCAGGGTCAGTTTGAATTCCAGAGTTTCGCTGTGTGCCAGCGCCATGCCTTCTGGCACCAGGGCCAGATGCTTGTCGTCGGTGTACTCGCGCACTTCGTCGTACAGGCGTTCGCGCAATTCCATCAGATGACCGCTGGTGGGCCCGACTTTCATCAGCCCGCCACCAACACTGAGCAGACGCTTGGCTTCTTCCCAATCCAGCGGGCTGAAGACGCTGGCGAGAAACTGGCAACTGCCCGACGTCAACGGCACGCGCGCCATGCTGGCGATCAACCAGCTAATCGCCGGATTGCGTTTGCACGCGCGTTTGACCGCTTCGCGGGAAATATCCAGCGCGTAGCCATCAGCGTTGGGCAGCGCCTCGGCGATTTGCGCAGTGTAGTAACCCTCGCCGCAGCCGATGTCGACCCAACGATCCGGCGCGTAACTCGCGGCCAGCTCGGCCAGACGCTTGGCAACCGGCGCGTAATGCCCGGCATTGAGGAAATCACGGCGCGCCTCGACCATCGCCTGATTGTCGCCAGGGTCGCGGCTGTTCTTGTGCTGCACCGGCAACAGGTTCAGATAACCCTGGCGCGCACGGTCGAAGCGATGCCCGGCGGGGCAGGCCACGCCGTTGTCCACCGCATTCAGCGGTTCACTGCAGATCGGACATGCGAGCATCAGGCGAGCAACTTGATCAGGGTCTGGTAGTAGATTTCGGTCAGCACATCGAGATCCGCCGCCAGCACGCGCTCGTTGACCTGGTGAATGGTCGCGTTGACCGGGCCCAGTTCAACTACTTGCGTGCCCATGGTGGCGATGAAGCGGCCATCGGAAGTACCGCCGCTGGTGGACGCTTTGGTTTCGCGACCGGTGATGTCCTTGATGCTCGACGACACCGCGTCGAGCAGTGCGCCCGGCTCGGTGAGGAACGGCAGGCCGGACAGCGCCCAGTCGATGTGCCAGTCCAGATCGTGCTTGTCGAGGATGTCGGCGACGCGCTTTTGCAAGCCTTCGACGGTCGATTCGGTGGAGAAACGGAAGTTGAATATCGCCACCAGATCGCCCGGAATCACATTGGTCGCGCCAGTGCCGGAATTGACGTTGGAAATCTGAAAACTGGTTGGCGGGAAGAAATCGTTGCCGTTGTCCCAGTGCTCGGCGGCCAGTTCGGCCAGCGCCGGTGCAGCGAGGTGGATCGGATTCTTCGCCAGATGCGGGTAGGCCACGTGGCCTTGCACGCCCTTGATCGTGAGCTTGGCACCGAGGGAGCCGCGACGACCATTTTTGACCACGTCGCCGACCAGCGTGGTGCTCGACGGTTCGCCGACGATGCACCAGTCCAAACGCTCGTTGCGGGCGACCAGACGCTCGACTACCGCTTTGGTGCCGTGGTGCGCCGGGCCTTCTTCGTCACTGGTGATCAGGAAGGCAACCTTGCCTTTATGGTTGGGGTAATCGGCGACGAAGCGCTCGGCGGCGACGGTCATCGATGCCAGGCTGCCTTTCATGTCTGCCGCGCCACGCCCGCAGAGCATGCCGTGTTCATCAATCAGCGCGTTGAACGGGTCGATCTGCCAAGCGGTGACCGGACCGGTCGGCACCACATCGGTGTGGCCAGCGAAGCACAGCACCGGGCCGTCGGTGTTGCCGTGGGTGGCCCAGAAGTTATCGACATCTTCGATGCGCATCGGCTCAAGCGTGAAACCGGCATCGCCCAGGCGCTGCATCATCTGCTTCTGGCAATCGGCGTCGACCGGCGTCACGGACGGCCGGCGGATCAGGTCGATGGCGAGTTGAAGTGTCGGCGATAGGTCGGCGTGGGCCGTCATGTAAATAACTCCGGGGTGCGCACAGTAAGCCTGCAAAAGCTGCCGAAGGCTGCGGTCTTTGCTGTTGCTTTTGATTGCGAAAAACAAAATCAAAAGATCGCAGCCTTCGGCAGCTCCTACAGGAAGTGTTGGCGTTGAAAAAGGCGACCATTCTAAAGCAAAACGGCGGCCCGAAGGCCGCCGTTTGACGTTAACCGTTAGCGATCATGCGGCTGCCGGCTCAGGTGCCGCCACCGGTTTTGGCAGCGACGACAGGAACGCCATGATCAGCGCCGCCAGATATGGCAACGACTGTACCAGCAACATGACCACCCAGAACCGCATGTCGTTGCTCGGCATGCCGTTGACCAGAAAGATCCCCAGCGCCGCGCCCCACAACAGCAACATGATGAAAACTTCTTCCCGCGCTTCGGAAATCGCCACCCAGAAGCCATGGTTGTCAGCGTTTTTCGGCGTGCGGAAGAACGGAATGCTGCTGGTGAAGAAACCGTACAGCACCGCTTTCGCAATGGTATGCGACAAGGCCAGCCCGGCCAGTGCCGCGCAGAACGCATCCTTCAGGTTGACGCCGACGGCGCGACGATAAAGAAAGATGATCTTGCCGACCTTGAACACGAACAGCGCCAGCGGCGGGATCGCGAAAATCAGCAGCGGCGGATCGACCCGTTGCGGCACGATGATCATCGCCGCCGACCACAACAGCGCGCCGACGGTGAAGAAAATGTTCATGCCGTCCGCGACCCACGGCAGCCAGCCGGCGAGAAAGTGGTAACGCTGACCGCGCGTCAGTTCGCTGTCCTTGCCGCGCAGCAGGCTGCGGGTGTGGCGCTTGATGATCTGGATCGCGCCATAGGCCCAGCGGAAGCGCTGCTTCTTGAAGTCAATGAACGTATCCGGCATCAGGCCCTTGCCGTAGCTGTCGTGGTAGTACGCCGCCGACAGACCTTTTTCGAACACGCGCAGACCCAGTTCGGCGTCTTCACAGATGCACCAGTCGGCCCAGCCCAATTCTTCCAGCACGGAGCGGCGGGTCATGGTCATGGTGCCGTGCTGAATGATCGCGTCACGGTCGTTGCGGGTGACCATGCCTATGTGGAAGAAGCCTTTGTATTCGGCGTAGCAGAGCTTTTTGAAGGTGCTTTCGTTCTGGTCGCGATAATCCTGTGGCGACTGCACCACAGCGATTTTCGGGTCGGCGAAGTGCGGCACCATGTGCTTGAGCCAGTTCGGATGCACGCAGTAATCGGAGTCGATCACGGCGATCACTTCGGCATCCTTGGCGGTATGCGGAATCAGGTAGTTCAGCGCGCCGCCCTTGAAACCGGCCAGTGGCGAGACGTGGAAGAACTTGAAGCGCGGGCCGAGGGTTGCGCAGTAATCGCGCACCGGTTCCCACACCGCCGGATCCTTGGTGTTGTTGTCGATGATCAGGACTTCGAAATCCGGATAGTCGAGGTTGGCCAAGGCGTCGAGGGTCTGTTTGACCATCTCCGGCGGCTCGTTGTAGCAGGGCACGTGGATCGAGACTTTCGGGCGATAGGTGGAATCGCCTTCCACCGGCAGGAATTCGCGGCGGCGCTTGGGAATCCACACCGCTTCGGCGAGCTCATGCGCTTCGGTCAACAGTACGATGAACACCCCGAGCGCGCCGAGCGCCAGGAGAACGCCGACCGTCAGGCTGAACCAGGTGCTGTATTGCAAGCTGTAGTCGTAACCGATCCACACCAGCACCGAACCGCAGAGGAAGGCGATAAAGGTCAGGAAGATCCGCCCGCGTTGACGCAGAGCCGAGCCGTCGATCATCAGCAACGTCAGCGACAGCAGCGCCAGCACTACGGACGCGATGGCCAATACGCGCCATTGCGGGATCGCCACCACGGGGCCTTCGAAATTGAATTTCTGCTGACGCGCCGCGTTGAATACGCCCCAGTACGCCCCGACCGAACCTTCGTCGCTGGCCTTCCACGGCTGGTCGAACGCTTCGATCACGAAATAGTTGAAGCCCTGGCGGTTGAGCTTGTTGACCAATGTGCGCAGGTAGATCGCCTGATCCGCCGGCGATGCATCGGCGCCCCCGCGCATACGCCCGTTGCTCGGCCAGCCGACTTCGGAGAGCAGCAGTGGCTTTTTCGGGAACAGCTTCTTCAAGTCGCGGGCACGATCGAAGACGAACTGGCCAGCCTTGTCGACGGGAATGAATTCCCAGTACGGCAAGACGTGGGCGGCGATCAGGTCAACGTGCTTGGCCAGTTGCGGGTATTTCTCCCAGATGTGCCACTGCTCGGAAGTGGTCACCGGTACTTTGACCGCGCCGCGCACGCGATCCAGCAGAACGATCAGCGCCTCCGGAGTGATTTCCTCGCGAAACAACGCCTCGTTGCCGACCACCACGCGCACTACGCTCCGCGAAGTGTTGGCCAGTTCGATGGCTTTGGTGATTTCCCGTTCGTTGCGTTCCAGATCCGGACTGATCCAGATGCCCAGGGTCACGCGCAGACCGAATTCTTCGGCCAGCTTCGGGATGTTTCCCAGCGAGCCGTCGACCGAGTAGATGCGGATGTTGTCCGTCAGCTTGCTCATGATCTCCAGATCGCGGCGCATCTCTTCGTCAGTCGGGTACTGATCTTTCTGCGGATACTGTCCTTGCTGGAACGGCGAATAGGAGAAGCCGGAGATCTGTTCCGGCCAGTTGGGCGCGGAGACCGGGCGATTGATCAGCGCCCAGAAACCGGTGAACAGGGCGGCGATGGCCAGCACCACCACCAGGTTGAGTCCAAATTTACGCGATGACATAGCTATTTCGGGTTCCAAAGGCTGTGGAACGAAGGAACGGTTGGCAAACGCCAAAAGGGCGCGAATCCTACACCGGCAGTCTACAAGTCGTACAAAAGACGCAGAAATGCCCGACTTTGGGCAAGCGGCCAGCACATAAGTTCTTACACTTGATCGCGAAGCTTAAAACTTGTCGCTGCGTAGCCCTATAATGCGCGCCGGTTTTTGGGGTAATGGTCATGAGTACAGAAGATCCGCGGTTTGCAGGCATCGCCCGTTTGTATGGCATCGAAGGCCTGGCGCGTTTGCGCGCCGCTCATGTGGCGATCGTCGGCGTCGGCGGCGTCGGTTCCTGGGCGGCGGAAGCCATGGCCCGCTGTGGCGTCGGCGAGATCTCGCTGTTCGACCTCGATGACGTCTGCGTCAGTAACGCCAACCGCCAGTTGCATGCGCTGGACAGCACCGTCGGCAAACCCAAGGTCGAGGTCATGGCCGAGCGTCTGCGCGGGATCAACCCCGATTGCACGGTGCACGCCGTCGCCGACTTCGTCACCCGTGACACCATGGCCGAATACATCACGCCGAACATCGACTGCGTGATCGACTGCATCGATGCGGTCAATGCCAAAGCGGCGCTGATCGCCTGGTGCAAGCGACGCAAGATCCAGATCATCACGACCGGTGGTGCGGGCGGGCAGATTGATCCGACGCTGATTCAGGTTTGCGATCTCAACCGCACATTCAATGACCCGCTGGCGTCGAAGGTGCGTTCGACGCTTCGCCGCGACTACGGTTTCTCTCGCACCGTGACCCGCCATTACAGCGTGCCGTGTGTGTTTTCTACCGAACAACTGCGCTACCCGAAACCGGACGGCAGCATTTGTTTGCAGAAGAGTTTTGTTGGCGATGGCGTGAAGCTCGACTGCGCCGGCGGGTTTGGTGCAGTGATGATGGTCACGGCGACGTTCGGCATGGTCGCGGCGACCAAGGCTGTGGACAAGATTGTTGCGGGTGTGCGGCGCCCTTCGGACCGAGTAAAAGCTCAGGCTTGATGTTGGGGCTGCTGGCCTCTTAGTGCGCAGGTAAACGCAATCCCGTGTAGGAGCTGCCGCAGGCTGCGATCTTTTGATCTTAAAACAAGATCAAAGGATCGCAGCCTGCGGCAGCTCCTACAGGGCAGTGGCCAGGTCGTTCATTCTCTGGAGCACGGCATTCAAGCCATTGCTGCGCGAAGGCGACAACTGCCGCGACAAGCCCAACTGATTGAACCACTCCGGCAGATCCACTTGCTGCAATTCAACCGCCGACAAACCGTTAACCCGCAACAGCAACAACGCCACCAACCCGCGAATCATCCGCGCATCGCTGCTTGCCTTGAACTGCCAGTGACCGTCGCGCAACTCCCCGACCAGCCACACTTGGCTCTCACAGCCATGCACGCGGTTGGACTCGCACTTTTCAGTGTCATCCAACGCCGGCAGACGATCGCCAAACTGCATCAGCAACCGCGCCCGCTGTTCCCAGCCGGGGGCATTCTGAAAAATCTGCAGCGCTTCGGCCGCTTCCACCGGCAAGGTCATCGCAACAACTCCAGTGCCTGATCCAGCGCTTCAAAGAAACGCTCCAGATCCTCAGAATCGTTGTACAGCGCCAGCGATACGCGAATTGCGCCGGCCAGTTCAAAACTTTTCAGCAGCGGCATCGCGCAGTGATGACCGGCCCGCACAGCGATGCCCTGTTCGGTCAGCAAATGCGCCAGATCGGCGTTATGCACACCTTCAACGACAAAACTGGCCAGCGCCAATTGCGGCTTGCCCAGCAGACGAATGCCATTGCGCGCCGCGAGGCCATGCAGCAGATAATCATGCAACGCCGCTTCGTGGGCCGACACCGCGTCCTGATCGAGCGCGGCCAGATAATCCAGCGTGGCACCAAGACCGATCACACTGGCGATCGGTGGCGTACCCGCCTCGAAACCGAGCGGAGCAGGGCGAAAGCGCGAATCCTGATAATTGGCGTCCAGCACCATCTCACCGCCGAATTGCCATGGCTGCAACTGCTCAAGGGCAGCGTTGCGCCCGAACAGTACGCCGAGGCCATCGGGGCCATAGAGCTTATGGCTGGAAAACACATAGAAGTCGCAACCCAGCGCCTGCACGTCATGTCGTCCATGCACCACGCCTTGTGCGCCATCGACCACGGTCAGCGCGTTCTGCGCCTTGGCCATGCCGAGCAAAGCGGTCAGCGGCTGCCAGGCGCCAAGTACGTTGGACAACTGACTCACCGCCAGCAAACGCGTACGCGGACCAATCAGTTGCACAGCAGCGGCGAGGTCGATCAAGCCGTCAGCGTCCAGCGGCAGGATCACCAGTTTCAACTGGCGCCGCAGCGCCAGTTGCTGCCACGGCAGCAGGTTGGCGTGATGTTCCAGGGCGCTGATGACAATCTCATCGCCCGGATTGAAAAGATGTTCCAGGCCATAGGCGAGGAGATTCAGCGCACTGGTGGCGCCGTGGGTAAAGATGATCTGTCCGCAGTCGCCGCCATTCAGCCACTGCGCGACTTTGCGCCGACTGTCTTCGAAAGCCTGTGTGGCATGGGCGCCAGGCAAATGCTGAGCACGATGCACGTTGGCCGCGCCATTGGCGTAGTAATGCGTCAGCGCATCGAGCAGGGCCTGAGGTTTTTGTGTGGTGGCGGCGCTGTCCAGATAGGTCTGGTCTTGCCGCTGCAGGGCGGCGATGGCCGGAAAATCGGCGCGCCAGGGGGAGGGAATCATCATGTTAGCGGCCCCAGAGGGTGTGCGCCTGACCCTGTGGGAGCGAGCTTGCTCGCGAAGGGGACCTGTCAGTCAACATGTTTGCCGAATGACCCATCGCTTTCGCGAGCAAGCTCACTCCCACAGGTATTTGTATGGCTGCTTAGTTGTGAGCGTGCAGCGCTTCGTTCAGTTCGATTGCCGATTTGTGGGTCTTGCACTCCACCGCACCGGTTTCCGAATTGCGACGGAACAACAGGTCAGTCTGACCGGCCAATTCACGCGCCTTCACAACCTTGACCAGATTGTTGTGCTCATCGAGCAGTGCGACTTTGGTGCCGGCGGTCACGTACAGGCCCGATTCCACTGTGTTGCGGTCACCCAATGGAATACCGATACCAGCGTTGGCGCCGATCAGGCAGCCTTCGCCAACCTTGATCACGATGTTGCCGCCGCCCGACAGGGTGCCCATGGTCGAGCAACCGCCGCCTAGATCCGAACCCTTACCGACGAAAACGCCAGCCGAGACACGGCCTTCGATCATGCCCGGGCCTTCGGTGCCAGCATTGAAGTTGATGAAGCCTTCGTGCATTACCGTGGTGCCTTCGCCGACGTAAGCGCCCAGACGCAGACGCGCGGCATCGGCAATACGCACACCGGCCGGCACCACGTAGTCGGTCATTTTCGGGAATTTGTCCACCGAGAACACTTCGAGCAGATCGCCGCGCAGACGGGCTTCGAGTTGCATTTCCGCCAGCTCGCTCAGATCGATTGCGCCTTGGCTGGTCCACGCCACGTTCGGCAGCAGCGGGAAAATACCGGCCAGGCTGACGCCGTGCGGCTTGACCAGACGGTGCGAGAGCAGGTGCAGCTTGAGGTAGGCCTCAGGCGTCGAAGTCAGTTGCGTGTCTTCGGCCAGCAAAGTGGCGACCAGCGGCTTGTGGCTCTCGGCCAGACGGGTCAGCAACTTGCCTTGTACGGCGTCGATGCCTTTCACGGCTTCAGCCAGTTGCGCAGCCTGTGCGGTGGTGAAGGTGATGGCCTGGTTGCCTTCGCTGTAACCAAGAATCGGCGCAACGGCAGCGACCAGCTCGGCCGAAGGGTTGAGCAGCGGCTGCGCATAGAAAACTTCCAGCCACGCGCCTTGACGGTTCTGGGTGCCGACACCGAAGGCGATGCTGAACAGAGAATTGGACATGTGAATACCTCTACAAAAAGTGACGGGCTGCTTACTTCAGAGCGGCCGCGTAGATGTCTGGCTTGAAGCCAATCAGGGTTCGGTCACCGAGATCGAGCACCGGGCGCTTGATCATCGAGGGTTGGGCAAGCATCAGTTCGATGGCTTTCGATTGGTCGAGATCGGCTTTGCGTTCGTCATCGAGTTTGCGAAAGGTCGTGCCTGCGCGGTTCAACACCGTTTGCCAGCCGTGCTCGTCGCACCATTGGGTCAGGTGTTCACGGTCGATACCGGCGGTTTTGTAATCGTGAAAGTCATAGCTGACAGCGTGTTCATCGAGCCAGGTGCGCGCCTTTTTCATGGTGTCGCAGGCTTTGATGCCGAAAAGGTGCAACGTTTTACTTGAAACGGTCAAGGAATCGCCCCCTTTACAGGTGCTGGAAAAAAATGGTGACGGATTATGCCATGACCGAACGGTTTCGCGGCGCCCGGCTTCATTTACCCACCACAAATCCATGTAGGAGCTGCCGAGTGAAACGAGGCTGCGATCTGTTGATTTTGCTTTCAAAAATCGCAGCGTGCCGCAGCTCCTACGAGGAGGTTTGTGCAGGCGTCAGGCGACGCGTGCGACATAGGTGCAACGGTCATTCGCATCCTAAGGCGCTAATATGGCAGTTCAACGCTGTCGATCGCCTGAGATTTTGGTTTTATGCAAACTGCTTACACCGTCCTGATTCTGCTGATGCTGGTCAGCGTTTCGCGTCTGGTTGGCCGGATCATTCCGCTGCCTCTGCCGCTGGTGCAAATCGCTGCCGGTGCCTTGCTCGCCTGGCCGACCCTCGGCCTGCACGTCGCCCTCGATCCCGAATTGTTCCTGTTTCTGTTTCTCCCGCCTCTGTTGTTTTCCGACGGCTGGCGCATGCCGAAACGCGAGTTCTGGCATTTGCGCGGGCCGATCCTGACGCTCGCGGTGGGACTGGTGTTGTTCACAGTCGTCGGTGCCGGCTATTTCATTCACTGGCTCATGCCGACCATTCCGCTGCCCGTCGCGTTTGCGCTGGCGGCCGTGTTGTCGCCCACTGACGCGGTGGCCGTGTCGGCCATTTCGCAGAATCGTCTGCCGACGCCGCTGATGCACATGCTGCAAGGCGAGGCGCTGATGAATGATGCTTCGGGTCTGGTGACGTTCAAGTTTGCCCTGGCCGCGGCGGTGACCGGTGTGTTTTCGCTGACCAACGCGAGCCTGACCTTTGTGGCGGTCGCGCTCGGTGGCCTGGCGGTCGGGGTGGCGCTGAGCTGGCTGGTCGGGCGCCTGCGCGCGTGGATGATCGCGCGGGGCTGGGATGATCCGGCTACGCATGTGGTGTTCATGTTGCTGCTGCCGTTCGCTGCTTATGTATTGGCCGAACGGCTGGGCGCGTCGGGCATTCTGTCGGCCGTGGCGGCGGGAATGATGCAGAGCTGGCTCGATCTGCTGCCGCGCCAGACCAGCACCCGGCTGCTCAACCGCAGCGTCTGGTCGCTGCTTGAATTTGCTTTCAACGGCTTGATCTTCCTGCTGCTCGGTCTGCAATTGCCGGACATCATCAAGGCAGTGGTCAGTCACGAGCCGACGCTCTGGCCCACTTTGTTTTATCGCTGCCTCGATGTTCTGGCGATTTTTCTCGCCTTGGTGCTGCTGCGCTTTGTCTGGGTGCAGAGCATCTGGCGTTTGTCCGTGTTACTGCGGCGTTTGCGCGGCAAGGATGAGTTGACGCAGGTGCCGACCGCGCGGTCCTGCTGGCTGCTGACGGTGGGCGGCGTGCGCGGGGCGGTGACGCTGGCGGGCGTGATGTCGGTGCCGATGTTGATCGGCGCGCAGGCTTTTCCAGAGCGTGATCTGCTGATCTTCATCGCTGCGGGAGTGATTCTGCTGTCGCTGATTTCAGCGTGCATCGCCTTGCCCTTGTTGTTGCGTGGCATCGAGAAGAGCCCTGACGACAAGCGCCGCCAGGAAGTGCGCGACGCGTGGCGCAAGACCGCCGAAGCCGCCATTCATGCGCTGGAAACCGAGGAAGTCGCCCCGCAGGATGCGGCGCAGGCGGCGTTAGCGGCCGAGTTGAAGGCGCGGATCATGTCCGAGTATCGCCATCAACTCGATGTCTTCAACGATTCCGCCGAAGCCCAGGCCCTGGCATTCCAGATGGATCTGCTGGAGCGGCGATTACGCCTCAAAGCCTTGCGAGCGCAGCGCCTGGAGCTTTACAGCCTCAGCCGTCACCACGCGATTGGCGACGACGTGCTCCGAGAGGTGCTGGCCGACCTTGATTTAAGCGAAGCCAATCTGGGCCCGATCAAATAACCGGCACTTCGCCTTATGAGAACGGATAGAGGCTTGCCATGAATGCCTTGTCCTGTTCGCTGAGATCCAGATTGAGCAGGACCTGGAAATCGCCCTTCGTCCAGGACTGACGGACGACGTAATGCATGATCGACTTGCGGTCGTACGCTGAATAGACGCAGTTGTCAGGGTCGGCACGGTCCAGATACCAGGCGTGCAGTCTTGTTCGCGTCACGCTGGCTGCGTAGTCGTCCTGTTCCGGATCGTCGTCCAGTCCATGTTCTGCATAGATCGCGGATATATCCCAAGGGATGTTGCAGGTCGGATTTGTCTGTTCATGTTCCGCGCCGAGCATATGTCCGAACTCATGCATGACGTTGGCGGCGAAATAACGTGCGTGAGCGCTCGAATGTGGCCACAGGCGCATGCTTGGTTCATCCGGATCGAGCAGGGCATCAGTGCCTGTCCGCGAGGAGAACTCGCCTTCCTGGCTCAGTATGCGGATGTCACCTGCCTGACCGTCGACGAAGTCGAACTTCAAATTAACGTGCGGTAACCAGTTTTCGGCCGCGGCAATAGTCGCTTGTTTGAATTCAGGGGTGCCATTGAGAAACGCGATTCGCAACGTCTGGCCCGGCGTCCATAACTTGTTGGGGGCCTTCTTTATCCACATTGTTTTTCATCCTTGAATGATTTGATTTTGGTAAATGTTAATTGGATGCCAGACGCACAGCAGAAGCGCGCAAGTGTCGGTCTCCCATTCAAGTTCACGCCTTCATGGGTGAACTTGAATGGGAGACTAACTTTGGATGGCTAAATTAATGAAGTAGGGAAATAACTGGATATGTAACCTGGCAATTAAGCCAGCGCGCCAGATTGCCTGGCGCGGGAGGTTTTAGTTACTTGTGACGGACGATGAAATCACGAATCCGTTCGGCGGCTTCAACACACTCGGCCAGCGGCGCAACCAATGCCATGCGCACACGGCCAGCGCCCGGATTGACGCCGTCGACATCGCGGGACAGGTACGAGCCCGGGACGACGGTCACATGCTCTTCGGCAAACAGGTCGCGGCAGAAGGCAGCGTCATCACCCTGCACGTTCGGCCACAGATAAAAGCTGCCGTCAGGGCGCTGCACATCCATCACCGGGCTGAGAATTGCCAGCACCGCATCGAATTTCTCGCGATACAGCGCACGGTTGGCGCGTACGTGTGCCTCATCGTTCCACGCGGCGACGCTGGCCAGTTGTGTCTGCACCGGCATTGCACAGCCATGGTAGGTGCGATAGAGCAGGAAACCTTTGAGAATGTCGGCATCGCCGGCGACAAACCCGGAACGCAAGCCCGGCAGGTTGGAGCGCTTGGACAGACTGTGGAACACCACGCAGCGTTTGAAGTCGTTGCGGCCCAGTTCGACGCAGGCCGTAAGCAGGCCTGGCGGCGGAGTTTGCTCGTCGAAATATAGTTCGCTGTAGCACTCGTCGGCGGCAATTACGAAGTCATATTCATCAGCCAGGGCGATCAGCTTTTTCAGGGTCTCGACCGGAATCAGCGCGCCGGTCGGATTGCCCGGCGAGCACAGGAACAAAATCTGGCAGCGCTTCCAGATGTCTGGCGAAACAGCTTCGAAATCCGGGTTGAAGCCGTTCTCGTCGAGGCACGGCAGATAGTGTGGCTTGGCCCCGGCCAGGAACGCGGCACCTTCATAGATCTGATAGAACGGGTTCGGGCTGACGATCAATGCATCGTCGCTGCGGTTGACCACGGTCTGGGTGAAGGCGAACAACGCTTCGCGGGTGCCATTGACCGGCAGCACATTGCGCGCCGGATCCAGCCAGCCGCTCGGCACGCCGAAACGCCGTTCACACCAACCGGCAATCGCTTCACGCAGAGCAGGAATGCCGAGGGTGGTCGGGTACACCGCCATCTGATCGAGATTGTTCGCCAGCGCTTCGGCGACGAAACCTGGCGAGCGGTGCTTCGGCTCGCCGATCGACAGGGCGATCGGGCGTTTATCCGGGTTCGGGGTGACAGTGCCGAGCAGGGCGCGGAGCTTTTCGAACGGGTACGGCTGGAGCTGATTCAGAGCGTTGTTCATGGGGGGCCTCTTTTATTGTGCAAGAGAACTCATGTGGCGAGGGGATTTATCCCCGATGGGCTGCGAAGCAGCCCCAAATCAGGCATCGCGCTGAATCAGGGAAATCGCATGCACCTGTTCCACGACTGCTGCGCAGCCGATCGGGGATAAATCCCCTCGCTACAGAGGATCAGCTTTCACCGGGTTATGGTTTATTCAGATACTGATACGCGAAAGTTTGATATCCGGTTCCTGATTGACGCTCAGTTGTTCGACGATTGCGTCCTGCAAGCGGCTGCACAGCAACGGGTCGGACAGCGGTTGATTGTGCGCGTCGGTGATAAAGAAAACGTCTTCCACGCGCTCGCCCAGTGTCGCAATCTTGGCGTTCTGCAGCGACAGGTCGAACTCGAGGAAAATCCCGCCGATCCGCGCCAACAGTCCCGGGCGATCGGGAGCGGTCAATTCCAGCACCGTCACCGGACGCTGGGCATCGTTGTGGATTGTCACTTGCGGCGCAAAAGCGAAATGCTTGAGCTGGCGCGGCACTCGACGCTGGATGATCGTCGGGTAATCGTCCGGGTTGCGCAGGGCTTCGGTCAGGCCTTCGCGGATCTGTTTGACCCGCGTCGGGTTGTCGCCGATGGACTCACCTTCGTTATCCAGCACGATGTAGGTGTCGAGGGTGAACTGGCTACTCGACGTGATGACCCGGGCGTCATGAATGTTCAGGTTGAGCTGGTCCATCGCCGCCACGGTCACCGCGAAGAAATCATGCTGGTCCGGGGCATAAATGAAGATCTGCGTGCCGCCCTCGAACTCGCGCTGGGTGGTTTCCTTGATCAGCACCAAAGGCCCGCCGTCGGCAGGTTGCTGCAGAATCGCGTCGCTGTGCCAGGCCACGTCGCCGGCGGTGTGACGCAGAAAGTAGTCATCGCCCAACTGCGCCCACAACTGTTCGACGTCGTCCGGGTCGGTGCCGCCGCGCACCAGAATATCCAGTGCCGCGCTCTGGGTCTGGCGAATCTGTTCTTCGCGATCCACCGGGTTTTCCAGACCGCGACGCAAGGCGCGTTTGGTTTCGGTGTAGAGCTGGCGCAGCAGGCTGGCGCGCCATGAGTTCCATAGCGTCGGGTTGGTCGCGTTGATGTCCGCGACGGTCAGCACATACAGGTAGTCGAGGCGTGTTTCGTCGCCGACCGCCTGAGCGAAGTCATGGATGACCTGTGGGTCGGACAAATCCTTGCGCTGCGCCGTCGTGGACATCACCAGATGGTTTTGCACCAGCCAGACGATCAGGCGGCTGTCCCAAACCGGCAATTGATGGCGCTGGCAGAACGCCTCGGCATCGACCGCGCCGATTTCTGAATGATCGCCATGCCGACCCTTGCCGATATCGTGATAAAGGCCCGCCATGTAGATGAGTTCAGGCTTGGGCAGTTTGGCCATCAGCTTGGCGGCCAGCGGGAATTTCTCCGAGACCTGGGTGTATTGCAATTTGCGCAGATGCTTGATCAGGTTCAGCGTGTGCGCGTCTACGGTATAAATGTGGAACAGGTCGTGCTGCATCTGCCCGACGATAAAGCCGAACTCCGGTAGATAACGGCCGAGAATGCCGTAACGGTTCATCCGGCGCAGATTGCGGTGAATGCCGATCTTGCACTTGAACAGTTCGATGAACAGGCTGGTGTTGCGGATATCGTTGCGGAACGTGTCGTCGATCAAGTGACGGTGTTCGCGCAGCAATCGGATGGTGTCGGCGCGCACGCCTTTGATCTCGGGTTGCTGGGCCATCAGCACGAAGATTTCGAGCATGGCGAACGGCGTGCGGCGGAATACGTTGTCGTTGCGTGCTTCTATATAGCCGTCGTGCAGCTGGAACCGCGCGTTGATGGGCTGCGGTGGCGCCTCGTCTTCTGGCGCGAGGATGACTTCCTCGAAATGCTGGATGATCAAATCGCTGAGCTGGGCGATGCTCATCACAGTGCGGAAATACTGTTGCATGAAGTTTTCGACAGCCTGTTTGGCGTCGTCGCCTTCAAAACCGAGCAGGCCGGCAATGGTGCGCTGATGATCGAACAGCAAACGGTCTTCGGAACGGCCGGCGAGCATGTGCAGGGCGTAGCGCACTTTCCAGAGGAATTCCTGGGAGGAGGCGAGCAGCGCGTTTTCGCTCTCGACCAAGAACCCTTCGCCAGCGAGGGCGCGCAGGTTGAGCGTGCCGTATTGGCGACGGGCAACCCACAGAATGGTCTGAATATCGCGCAGGCCGCCAGGCGAGCCTTTGACGTTGGGTTCCAGGTTGTATTCGGTGTCGTTGTACTTGTGGTGACGCGCCTTCTGCTCCGCGCGTTTGGCCAGGAAAAACTCTTTGGCCGGCCACATGTGCGCTGTGCTGGTGACATCGAGCATCCGTTGGCGCAGACGCTCGGGGCCGCAAATGGTGCGGCTTTCCATCAGGTTGGTGACCACTGTCAGGTCGGCGCGCGCTTCTACCGCGCATTCATCGACCGAGCGCACGCTCTGCCCGACTTCGAGGCCGATGTCCCACAGCAGGGTCAGAAAACGCTCAATGGAGTCGCGGAAGATTTCATGATCGGCGCTGTCCAGCAGGATCAGCAGATCGATATCCGAATAAGGATGCAGCTCGCCGCGGCCGTAGCCGCCGACCGCGACCAGGGCGATGTCGGCGTCTTCGCTCCAGTCGAACTGGTCCCAGGCCTTTTGCAGGATGTTGTCGACGAACCAGGCGCGGTCTTCGATCAGGCGGCGGATCTCGCGGCCGTTGCGAAAACGCGCGTCCAGCACCTCGCGGGCCTGGCGGATCGCCTTCTTGAACGCCGCGATAGGACTCGCTTTGAGGGCCAGTTCAGCCTGGAACTGGCCGCGGTCGAAGAGTTCGGGATCCACCTGCGGCATCGATTGGCTTTCCTTCTATAAGGCTGGGAGCGTTTTTTGGATCAGGCCGAGATGCGCGGGATGGTGTCATCGCTGCGCAGGGTGAAGATCTCGTAACCGGTGTCGGTCACCAGCAGGGTGTGTTCCCACTGCGCCGAGAGCTTGCGGTCCTTGGTGATCGCGGTCCAGCCGTCGCCCAGCACTTTGGTGTCGGCCTTGCCCTGATTGATCATCGGCTCGATGGTGAAGGTCATGCCGGCCTTCAGTTCCATGCCGGTGCCTGCGCGGCCGTAGTGAAGAATCTGCGGCTCTTCATGGAAGACTTTGCCAATACCGTGACCACAGAATTCGCGCACCACCGAGAAGCCGTTCTTTTCCGCGTGCTTCTGGATCACTTCGCCGATGTCGCCGAGGCGGCAGCCGGGTTTGACGATCTCGATCGCCTTGTACATGCATTCCTGAGTGATCTGCGACAGGCGCTCGGCCCAGACCGGGACTTCGCCAACATGAAACATGCGGCTGGTGTCACCGTGGTAGCCGTCCTTGATCACCGTTACGTCGATGTTCAGGGTGTCGCCGTTTTTCAGCGGTTTGTCATTCGGGATGCCGTGGCAGACCACGTGGTTGATCGAGGTGCAAATCGACTTCGGGTAGCCCTTGTAGTTGAGCGGGGCAGGGATCGCCTGCTGCACATTGACGATGTAATCGTGGCAGAGCTGGTTCAACTGATCGGTGGTTACGCCCGGTTTGACATGTTCGGCAATCATTTCCAGCACATCGGCGGCCAGTTTGCCGGCGACACGCATGCCAGCGATGTCCTCGGGAGTTTTGAGGTTGACGGTCATACAGGCTCTCTCTGCGCTCGGCGGCGCTTACGGATACGAATAGGGCGGCAGGTGTTCGATTGGCGACCCTGAAAAACGCGATTCTAACAGACGCACGGCGCAAATCCGCGCCCGGGTGCATCGCTTCTCTCTATACAATGGTGCTTGCGAAGCCGATTCCAAGGGGGCGGCGCTCATGTCCCTGGTGCGAATACAGATTCCGGGTTCCGTTTCTGCGCACCCTGTGGTATAAAATGCGCCGCTTTCCGGGGATACCCCGAAAGGCTTAAATCCACACACGTGTCGACACGATGACCTGG
The DNA here is from genome assembly GCF_900636825.1 of Pseudomonas fluorescens. Taxonomy (NCBI): domain Bacteria; kingdom Pseudomonadati; phylum Pseudomonadota; class Gammaproteobacteria; order Pseudomonadales; family Pseudomonadaceae; genus Pseudomonas; species Pseudomonas fluorescens. Next base: position 1,289,136 of record NZ_LR134318.1, read on the forward strand.
GTGCCCTTGGCTTTATGCCATTGGTTGGTCATTGGGATACGTGGAGGCCAAACCCGACTTATTAAGGAACTATCATGTCCCAAGTCAACATGCGCGATATGCTGAAGGCCGGTGTGCACTTCGGTCACCAAACCCGTTACTGGAACCCGAAAATGGGTAAGTACATTTTCGGCGCGCGTAACAAGATTCACATCATCAACCTTGAAAAAACCCTGCCAATGTTCAACGAAGCTCTGACTTTCGTAGAGCGTCTGGCCCAGGGCAAAAACAAGATTCTGTTCGTCGGCACCAAGCGTTCCGCTGGCAAGATCGTTGCTGAAGAAGCAGCACGTTGCGGTTCGCCGTACGTCGATCACCGCTGGTTGGGCGGCATGCTGACCAACTTCAAAACCATTCGTGCTTCCATCAAGCGTCTGCGTGACCTTGAAGTTCAAGCCGAAGACGGTACTTTCGCCAAGCTGACCAAGAAAGAAGCGCTGATGCGCTCCCGTGACCTGGAAAAGCTGGATCGTTCGCTGGGCGGCATCAAGGACATGGGCGGTCTGCCAGACGCACTGTTCGTGATCGACGTTGACCACGAGCGCATCGCGATCACCGAAGCCAACAAGCTGGGCATCCCGGTAATCGGCGTTGTCGACACCAACAGCAGCCCGGAAGGCGTTGACTACATCATCCCAGGCAACGATGACGCAATCCGCGCTATCCAGCTGTACATGGGTTCGATGGCTGACGCAGTTATCCGCGGTCGCAACAATGTTGCTGGCGGTACTGTTGAATTCGCAGCTGAAGAAACTCAGGCTGCAGCTGAGTAATTGACGCCCTGGCGTTGACTCAGTAAGCAAAAAGGGGGCTTGGCCCCCTTTTTGCCACCTCGAAAACCATTTGTCGGCGGCGCAGCTACAGCTCTTGTAACGTGCAGCAGCTACAAGGTGGGGCTCGGGAAGAATTGAACGCCCGTTCGATCGGGTGGAATGGTTGAAAACCTATCCAAGAGGAATTTGAAAATGGCAGCAATTACTGCAGCGTTGGTCAAAGAACTGCGCGAGCGTACCGGCGAAGGCATGATGGATTGCAAGAAAGCCCTGGAAAAGGCTGACGGCGACATCGAAAAAGCCATTGATGACATGCGTGCTTCGGGCGCGATCAAGGCTGCGAAAAAGGCGGGCAACGTTGCCGCTGAAGGCGCAATCGCTATCAAGGACGACGGTAAAGCTGCCGTTATCCTGGAAGTGAACTCGCAGACCGACTTCCTCGCTCTGCAAGACGACTTCAAGAACTTCGTAGCTGCCAGCGTAGAAAAAGCATTTGCTGACAAGCTGACCGACGCAGCTCCGCTGATCGCTTCGCAAGAAGCCGCTCGTGAAGCGCTGGTTGCCAAAGTAGGCGAAAACGTCAACATCCGTCGTCTGACCCGCATCGAAGGTGACGTTGTAGGTTCGTACTTGCACGGCAACAAGATCGGTGTTGTTGTGGCTCTGAAAGGCGGCGACGTCGAGCTGGCCAAAGACATCGCGATGCACGTTGCGGCAAGCAACCCTGAGTTCCTGCTGCCTTCGCAAGTTTCGGCTGAAGCGATCGAGCGTGAAAAGGCTGTGTTCCTGCAGCTGAACGAAGAAAAGATCAAAGGCAAGCCAGAAAACATTGTTGAGAACATGGTCAAAGGCCGTATCAGCAAGTTCCTGGCAGAAGCAAGCCTGGTTGAGCAGGCGTTCGTCAAGAACCCTGAAATCAAGGTTGGCGAGCTGGCCAAGAAAGGCGGCGCAGAAATCGTTTCCTTCACCTACTACAAAGTAGGCGAAGGCATCGAGAAGCCGGTCGACAACTTCGCTGAAGAAGTTGCTGCCCAGCTGGCTGCCGCCAAGCAATAAGACAGCTTCTCAACTGTCGCCCGAAAGAGGCTGCCCGCTCACGCGCGCAGCCTCTTTTCAGATGGGGTAACCAATTTTTAGTTGGTTTACGCCTGGAACTGACTTACAAAGCCATGTTCCGATGGCGCTGAAGCAGCGCCAAGCTAGAGTGAACGCCAGCTGTAAACAGCTCGCAAAGAATTTTTAAATACGCCGCAGGAGAGATTCGCAATGGCTCAGCAGGGCAGTGGTTATCAGGCTCGCTATAAACGCATTCTACTCAAGCTTAGCGGCGAGGCCCTGATGGGCTCGGAAGAGTTCGGGATCGATCCAAAAGTGCTGGATCGCATGGCGCTGGAAGTCGGCCAACTGGTCGGCATCGGCGTTCAGGTTGGTCTGGTGATCGGCGGCGGCAACCTGTTCCGTGGCGAAGCCCTGAGCAAAGCCGGTATGGATCGGGTCACAGGCGACCACATGGGCATGCTGGCCACTGTGATGAACGCCCTGGCCATGCGCGACGCGCTGGAACGTGCCAATATTTCGGCCATCGTCATGTCGGCGATTTCCATGGTTGGCGTGACCGATCACTATGATCGTCGCAAGGCCATGCGCCATTTGAACTCCAAAGACGTCGTGATCTTCGCGGCGGGTACCGGCAATCCGTTCTTCACCACGGATTCGGCAGCCTGCCTGCGTGCTATCGAAATCGACGCCGACGTTGTGCTCAAAGCAACCAAGGTCGATGGCGTTTACACTGCAGACCCGTTCAAAGACCCGCATGCCGAGAAGTTCGATCATCTGACTTATGATGAAGTGCTGGATCGCAAGCTGGGTGTGATGGATCTGACCGCTATCTGCCTGTGCCGCGACCACAAAATGCCGTTGCGCGTATTCAACATGAACAAGCCCGGCGCCCTGCTGAATATCGTCCACGGCGGCGCTGAAGGCACTCTGATCGAGGAAGGCCAACAATGATCAACGAAATCAAAAAAGACGCCCAAGCGCGCATGCAAAAATCCCTCGAGTCTCTGAACCATGCGTTCGGTCAGATTCGTACCGGCAAGGCTCACCCGAGCATTCTTGGTAGCGTGATGGTGCCTTACTACGGCACTGATACCCCGCTGAGCGGCGTCGCCAACGTTACCGTGAAAGACTCGCGCACTCTTCAAGTCGTGGCCTTCGAGCGCAACATGCTCGCTGCTGTCGACAAAGCGATCCAGAGCGCTGGCCTGAACCTCAACCCGACCAACCTTGGCGAGTTGCTGCTGATCCCGATGCCTGCCCTCACCGAAGAAACCCGCAAAGGTTTCACCAAGCAGGCACGTAGCGCAGCGGAAGACGCCCGTGTTGCGGTGCGCAACATTCGTCGCGATGCGTTGGGTGAGCTGAAGAAGCTGGTCAAGGACAAGGAGATCAGCGAAGACGAAGAGCGTCGTGCTGTCGCTGATATCGACAAGCTGACCAAAGATGCCGAGGCCCAGATCACCAAGGCCACGGACGAGAAAGAAAAAGACCTGATGGCCGTATAAGGGTCGAGCTTTAAATGGACAAGACCAAGCAGACTGCGCCGTCCGCGGTGCCGCGCCATGTCGCGATCATCATGGATGGCAATAATCGCTGGGCGAAAAAACGCTTCATGCCCGGTGTCGCCGGGCATAAAGCGGGCGTGGACGCTGTGCGGGCCGTGATCGAGGTGTGCGCTGAGGCCAAGGTCGAAGTGTTGACGCTGTTCGCGTTCTCCAGTGAGAACTGGCAGCGCCCGGCCGATGAAGTGAGCGCCTTGATGGACCTGTTCTTCAAGGCGTTGCGTCGTGAGGCCAAGCGCCTGAACGACAACAACATCAGCCTGCGCATCATCGGTGACCGCTCGCGCTTCCATCCGGAGCTGCAAGCGGCGATGCGTGAAGCCGAAGCCATGACCGTCGGCGCCAACCGCTTTGTCCTGCAGATCGCTGCCAACTATGGCGGTCAGTGGGACATCGCCCAGGCTGCACAGCGTCTGGCGCGTGAAGTTCAGGCGGGCCATTTGCGCCCCGAGGACATCACGCCCGATCTGCTGCAGACGTGCCTGGCGACCGGCGATCTGCCGTTGCCGGACCTGTGCATCCGCACGGGTGGCGAGCACCGCATCAGCAATTTCCTGCTGTGGCAGCTGGCCTACGCCGAGTTGTACTTCTCCGACCTGTTCTGGCCGGACTTCAAACACGATGCCATGCGCACTGCGCTGGCCGATTTCGCTTCGCGCCAGCGTCGCTTCGGTAAAACGAGCGAGCAGGTTGAAGCTGGAGCCCGGGTTTAATGCTTAAACAACGAATCATCACTGCACTGATCCTGCTGCCCATCGCCTTGTGCGGATTTTTTCTGCTCGAAGGCTCCGCGTTCGCATTGTTCATCGGGCTGGTCGTCACGCTCGGTGCCTGGGAATGGGCGCGGCTGGCGGGCTTCACGGCTCAGTCGTTCCGCGTTGGCTTCGCCGCCGTCGTCGCGTTGATGTTGTTAGTGATGCATCTGCGCCCCGGGCTTGCACCGTGGGTCCTGGGCGCCTCCGTGCTGTGGTGGGCTGTCGCAACGTACCTGGTGTTGACTTATCCACAGTCCAGCAAGCGTTGGTCCAGCGCCGCCACCAAGTTGGCGATTGGCCTGTTGATCCTGCTGCCGGCCTGGCAAGGCTTGGTGCAGATCAAGCAGTATCCGCTGGGCAACTGGCTGATCATGGCGGTGATGGTCTTGGTGTGGGGCGCTGATATAGGCGCGTATTTTTCCGGCCGTGCTTTCGGCAAGCGCAAACTCGCGCCTCAAGTGAGCCCCGGTAAAAGCTGGGAGGGCGTCTATGGCGGCCTCGCCTTGAGTCTGGTGATCACCGCGATTGTCGGTCTGGTGCGGGACTGGGCGGTGGCTGAGCTGCTCAAAGGCCTGATCGGGGCTGCGTTGATCGTGTTCATTTCCGTGGTGGGCGACCTGACCGAAAGCATGTTCAAGCGCCAGTCCGGTATCAAGGACAGCAGTAATCTGTTGCCCGGTCATGGCGGTGTGCTGGATCGCATCGACAGTCTGACTGCAGCCATTCCGGTGTTCGCCGTCCTCCTGTGGATGGCCGCACCGTGAGCCGTCCCCAGCAGATCACCGTTCTTGGCGCTACCGGTTCGATCGGTCTGAGCACCCTTGATGTGATTGCGCGGCACCCTGAGCGCTATCAGGTTTTCGCATTGACCGGCTTCACTCGATTGAGTGAGTTGTTCGCGTTGTGTGTGCGCCATGTGCCGCAGTTTGCGGTGGTGCCGCAGATCGAATCCGCTCGAGGCTTGCAGGATGATCTGCGTGCCGCCGGTTTGCCGACCCGTGTTCTGGTTGGTGAAGAGGGCTTGTGCCAAGTCGCCTCCGCGCCGGAAGTCGACGCCGTGATGGCGGCGATTGTCGGGGCGGCAGGGCTTCGCCCGACGCTGGCTGCGGTCGAGGCTGGCAAAAAAATTCTTCTGGCTAATAAAGAGGCGCTGGTGATGTCCGGCGCCTTGTTCATGCAGGCGGTGCGCAAAAGTGGTTCTGTATTGCTGCCGATCGACAGCGAACACAACGCAATTTTTCAGTGCATGCCGCGGGATTTTTCGCGCGGACTGAGCGCGGTGGGTGTGCGGCGGATTTTGCTTACAGCCTCTGGTGGTCCTTTCCGGCAGACGCCGATGAGCGAACTGGAGCATGTTTCACCGGACCAGGCCTGTGCGCATCCGAACTGGTCCATGGGGCGCAAGATCTCCGTGGATTCGGCGAGCATGATGAACAAGGGGCTCGAGCTGATCGAAGCCTGCTGGTTGTTCGACGCCAAGCCTTCACAGGTCGAGGTGGTGATCCATCCGCAAAGCGTGATTCACTCGCTGGTCGACTATGTGGATGGCTCGGTTCTGGCGCAATTGGGTAACCCTGACATGCGCACACCGATCGCCAACGCGCTGGCCTGGCCCGAGCGCATTGATTCAGGTGTGGCACCGCTGGACCTGTTTGCAATTGCGCGTCTGGATTTCGAAGCGCCGGACGAACAGCGCTTCCCGTGCCTGCGTCTCGCACGGCAAGCCGCCGAGGCGGGTGACAGCGCGCCGGCAATGTTGAACGCGGCCAATGAAGTCGCTGTGGCTGCGTTTCTCGACAGGCGGGTTCGCTACCTCGAAATCGCGAGTATCATCGAGGACGTATTGAGCCGAGAGCCGGTGGTTGCGCTGGGTGATCTCGATAGCGTATTCACTGCCGATGCCAGGGCTCGCGTTCTGGCCGAGGAATGGCTGAAGCGATACGGCCGATAGGTTTTGCAACACAATGGCTGCATGCGGCACTGAACGGGATTGCGGAGAAAGTAGATGAGCGCGCTCTATATGATTGCCGGCACCCTGATCGCTTTGGGTGTTCTGGTCACCTTTCACGAATTCGGCCACTTCTGGGTCGCGCGTCGCTGTGGCGTCAAGGTTCTGCGCTTCTCCGTGGGCTTCGGCATGCCACTGCTGCGCTGGCATGACAAGCAAGGCACGGAATTCGTTGTCGCGGCGATTCCGTTGGGTGGCTACGTCAAAATGCTCGACGAGCGCGAAGGCGAAGTCCCGGTCGATCAGCTTGATCAGTCGTTCAATCGCAAGTCGGTTCGCCAGCGTATCGCTATCGTAGCGGCGGGTCCGATCGCCAATTTTCTTTTGGCCCTGGTGTTTTTCTGGGTGCTGGCCATGCTCGGCAGTGAGCAGGTTCGTCCGGTCATCGGTGCCGTCGAGTCCGGCAGTATTGCTGCCAAGGCAGGGTTGAGTCCGGGGCAGGAGATCATCGCCATTGACGGTGAGCCGACTTCGGGTTGGGCTGCGGTCAATTTGCAATTGGTGCGTCGCCTCGGCGAGAGCGGCTCTCTGCAACTGATGGTGCGCGAGCAGGGCGCTACGGCGGAATCACCTCGTGAGCTGGCGCTGGATAACTGGCTGAAAGGCGCCGATGAGCCTGATCCGATTCGCTCACTTGGCATTCGTCCATGGCGCCCGGCGCTGCCACCCGTGCTGGCCGAACTTGATCCGAAAGGCCCGGCCCAGGCTGCGGGCTTGAAGACCGGCGATCGGTTGCTGGCGCTCGATGGTCAGTCGTTGAATGACTGGCAGCAGGTGGTCGACACCGTTCGTACGCGTCCTGATACCAAAATCATGCTGCGCATCGAGCGCGACAGTGCTCAAATCGACGTCCCGGTGACCTTGGCTGCACGTGGCGACAGTAAATCGCCGAGCGGTTATCTCGGTGCTGGGGTGAAGGCGATCGACTGGCCGCCGGAGATGATCCGCGAGGTCAGCTACGGCCCATTGGCTGCGATTGGCGAGGGTGCCCGACGCACCTGGACCATGAGCATCCTGACGCTGGATTCACTGAAGAAAATGCTGTTCGGCGAGCTCTCGGTAAAAAACTTGAGTGGACCGATAACCATTGCTAAAGTGGCGGGCGCTTCTGCCCAGTCGGGCGTCGCTGATTTCCTGAATTTCCTTGCTTATCTGAGTATTAGCCTGGGTGTTCTGAATTTGCTGCCCATTCCTGTACTGGATGGGGGACATTTGTTGTTTTATCTGATCGAGTGGGTGCGTGGTCGCCCCTTGTCGGATCGGGTGCAAGGTTGGGGGATACAGATCGGTATCAGTTTGGTGGTCGGGGTGATGTTGCTTGCTCTGGTCAACGATCTGGGTCGACTGTAACGCTTCGCTGAATTGCGAATCTGCCGCATTTTGCGGCAGTTTGTTTATTGCCAGTTGGAATAAGAAAGGACTTCATGAAACGTCTGCTGCTAACTGCGGTTCTCACCGTATTGATGATCGCCGAAGTTCACGCCGAGTCCTTCACTATCTCTGATATTCGCGTCAATGGCCTCCAGCGGGTCTCCGCGGGTAGTGTCTTTGGTGCCTTGCCGTTGAACGTCGGCGAGCAGGCGGATGATCGTCGCCTGGTGGAATCCACTCGTGCGTTGTTCAAGACCGGTTTCTTTCAAGATATCCAGCTGGGCCGCGAAGGCAACGTTCTGGTGATCACGGTCGTCGAGCGCCCATCCGTCGCCAGTATCGAGATCGAAGGCAACAAGGCGATCTCCACAGAAGACCTGATGAAAGGTCTCAAGCAATCCGGTCTGGCCGAAGGCGAGATCTTCCAGCGTGCCACCCTTGAGGGTGTGCGTAACGAGCTGCAGCGTCAATACGTCGCTCAGGGCCGCTATTCGGCGACCGTCGATACCGAAGTAGTCTCGCAGCCACGTAACCGCGTTGGTCTGAAAGTGAATATCAACGAAGGTACCGTTGCCGCCATCCAGCACATCAACGTGGTGGGCAACACGGTTTTCCCTGAAGAAGACCTGACCGACCTGTTCGAACTGAAAACCACCAACTGGCTGTCGTTCTTCAAGAACGATGACAAGTACGCCCGTGAAAAACTGTCCGGTGACCTGGAGCGTCTGCGTTCCTACTACCTGGACCGTGGCTACATCAATATGGATATCGCTTCGACGCAGGTGTCCATCACCCCTGACAAGAAGCACGTCTACATCACGGTCAACGTGACCGAAGGCGAAAAATACACCGTTCGTGACGTCAAGCTCAGCGGCGACCTGAAAGTCCCTGAAGACCAGGTCAAATCGTTGCTGCTGGTGCAGAAGGGCCAAGTGTTCTCGCGCAAGCTGATGACCACCACTTCCGAGCTGATCACCCGTCGTCTGGGTAACGAGGGTTACACCTTCGCCAACGTCAACGGCGTGCCGCAGCCGCACGATGATGATCACACGGTAGACATTCTGTTTGCTGTCGATCCAGGCAAGCGCGCTTACGTCAATCGCATCAACTTCCGTGGCAACACCAAGTCGGAAGACGAAGTGCTGCGTCGTGAAATGCGTCAGATGGAAGGTGGCTGGGCTTCGACGTACCTGATCGATCAATCCAAGACCCGTCTCGAGCGTCTGGGCTTCTTCAAGGAAGTCAACGTTGAAACCCCGGCTGTGCCAGGTGTCGACGATCAGGTCGACGTGAACTACAGCGTGGAAGAACAGGCTTCCGGCTCGATCACCGCCAGCGTCGGTTTCGCTCAGAGCGCCGGTCTGATCCTCGGTGGTTCGATCACTCAGAACAACTTCCTCGGTACCGGTAACCGCGTCAGCGTCGGCCTGACCCGAAGCGAATACCAGAGCCGCTACAACTTCGGCTACGTTGACCCGTACTGGACCGCCGATGGCGTGAGCCTGGGTTACAACGCGTTCTATCGCACCACTGACTACGATGACCTTGATGTCGACGTAGCAAGCTATGCGGTAGACAGCCTGGGTGCTGGCGTAAACGTCGGCTATCCGATCAGCGAGACTTCGCGTCTGACTTTCGGTCTGTCCGTTCAACAGGATGAGATCAAGACCGGTCAGTACACCGTTGACGAGATTTTCGACTTCGTTAACCAGGAAGGCGACAAGTACTTGAACTTCAAGGCTTCGGCCGGTTGGTCCGAATCGACCTTGAACAAAGGCGTCTTGCCAACCCGTGGTCGTTCGCAGAGCCTGACGCTGGAATCGACGATTCCTGGCAGTGACCTGTCGTTCTTCAAGCTCGATTACCGTGGTCAGTTGTTCCAGCCGATCACTGAAAACTACACCCTGCGTCTGCACACCGAATTGGGTTATGGCGACGGTTACGGTTCGACTGACGGCTTGCCGTTCTATGAAAACTACTATGCTGGTGGTTTCAACTCGGTTCGTGGCTTTAAGGACAGTACTCTTGGTCCTCGCAGTACCCCGAGCCGTGGCCAAGGGGTAACCGGTAACACAGGCACACTCGCTGACCCGGATCAGGATCCACTGCCGTTCGGTGGTAACGTGTTGATCCAGGGTGGTGTTGAAGTTCTGTTCCCGCTGCCGTTTGTTAAAGATCAGCGCTCCCTGCGTACCTCGGTATTCTGGGACGTCGGTAACGTATTCGACTCCAAGTGCGACAAGACTTCCAACGCTGCAGCCGGTTCTTCTTCCAGCACGCAGTGCAACGACATCAGCCTGAGCAACATGGCGAGTTCCGTTGGTGTAGGCGTGACCTGGGTCACCGCACTGGGTCCTCTGAGCTTCGCGCTGGCCATGCCGATCAAGAAACCGGATGAAGCTGAAACTCAAGTGTTCCAATTCTCCCTTGGCCAGACCTTCTAAGCGTCTGACCCTAGATAACGACAATGGATTTTGTAGGAGTGCATCGTGCGTAAGTTGACTCAATTGGTTCTCCTGGCCTCCGTGCTGGTGGCAGGCCCGGCATTTGCCGACATGAAAATCGCCGTTCTGAACTATCAGATGGCTCTGCTCGAATCCGACGCCGCCAAGAAATACGCCGTGGATGCCGAGAAGAAGTTTGGCCCGCAACTGTCCAAGCTGAAGACCCTGGAAAGCAGTGCCAAAGGTATTCAGGATCGTCTGATGGCCGGTGGCGACAAAATGCAGCAAGGCGAGCGTGAGCGTCTGGAACTGGAATTCAAGCAAAAGGCCCGCGACTTCCAGTTCCAGTCCAAGGAACTGAACGAAGCCAAAGCCGTTGCCGACCGCGAGATGCTCAAGCAACTGAAGCCGAAACTGGACAGCGCTGTGGAAGAAGTCATCAAGAAAGGTGGTTTTGACCTGGTGTTCGAGCGTGGCGCAGTGATCGATGTCAAACCTCAGTACGACATCACGCGCCAGGTTATCGAGCGCATGAATCAGCTGAAGTAACCCATGACCGCGACTATCAAGCTCGGCCAGTTGGCCGAGTTCCTCGGCGCCACCCTGCGTGGCGACCCGGAGAAGCCAATTACTGGGCTGGCCACTTTGCAAGAGGCCGGCCCAGCTCAGTTGAGCTTTCTGGCAAATCCTCAATACCGCAAATTCCTGGCCGGTTCCCAGGCAGCAGCACTGTTGCTCAAGGAAGCCGATGCCGATGGTTTTACCGGTAATGCGCTGGTGGTGCCTGATCCTTATCTGGCTTACGCGCGTATCTCGCATTTGTTCGATTCCAAGCCAAAAGCTTCGCCCGGCATTCATCCGACAGCGGTGATCGCAGCGGACGCAGTGGTCGATCCAACTGCCAGCATTGGTCCCTTCGTGGTGATCGAGACTGGCGCGCGAATCGGTGCGCAGGTGACGCTGGGTGCGCATTGTGTCGTCGGCGCCCGCAGCGAAATCGGTGAGGGTGGTTGGCTCGCGCCCCGCGTGACGCTTTATCACGACGTCCGTATCGGCAAGCGCGTGGTCATTCAGTCAGGGGCAGTGCTAGGCGGGGAAGGCTTTGGCTTTGCCAACGAAAAAGGCGTCTGGCAGAAGATCGCGCAGATCGGTGGCGTGACCATTGGCGACGATGTGGAGATTGGCGTGAATACCGCCATCGACCGCGGCGCCCTGGCCGATACCGTGATCGGCAATGGCGTAAAGCTCGACAACCAGATTCAGATTGCGCACAACGTCCAGGTGGGTGACCACACCGCAATGGCCGCGTGCGTGGGCATCTCCGGCAGCACCAAAATCGGCAAGCACTGCATGCTGGCTGGCGGTGTTGGCCTGGTTGGCCACATCGACATTTGCGACAACGTTTTCCTCACCGGAATGACCATGGTGACTCACTCGATTACCGAGCCGGGCGCTTATTCTTCCGGCACAGCCATGCAACCGGCGGCCGAGTGGCGCAAGAGCGCGGCCCGCATTCGTCAGCTCGATGATATTGCGCGACGTTTGAAACAGCTGGAAAAGCGCGTAGGGGAAGTGACCCCTGACGGCAATGCTTCATCAGATGGCTGATACCATTTCCATATCAAGTGTGCACAGCCTCTAGACTGCCTCCTTGATTTGCTAGAGGAGTGCGCGTCAGTCGCGCTCCCAATCTTTACATAGGCTTCCCCCCGAAATGATGGACATCAACGAGATTCGCGAATACCTGCCTCACCGTTACCCGTTCCTGCTGGTGGACCGGGTGGTGGAACTGGACACTGAAGGCAAGCGCATTCGCGCCTACAAGAATGTCAGCATCAATGAGCCGTTCTTCAATGGTCATTTCCCTGCGCATCCAATCATGCCGGGCGTGCTGATCATCGAAGCAATGGCACAGGCTGCCGGGATCCTCGGTTTCAAAATGCTTGATGTGAAGCCTGCCGACGGCACGCTTTATTACTTCGTCGGCTCCGACAAGCTGCGTTTCCGCCAGCCTGTGCTGCCAGGCGATCAGTTGATCCTGGAAGCCAAGTTCATCAGTTGCAAGCGCCAGATCTGGAAGTTCGAATGCCAGGCTTCGGTCGATGGCAAGCCAGTCTGCTCCGCTGAAATCATCTGTGCGGAACGCAAGCTATGAGTTTGATTGACCCTCGCGCAATCATCGATCCGTCGGCCGTTCTGGCTGACGGCGTCGAGGTCGGCCCGTGGTCGATCATCGGCGCAGGTGTGGAAATCGGCGAGGGTACCGTGATCGGGCCGCATGTGATCCTCAAGGGCCCGACCCGCATCGGCAAGCACAATCGCATCTACCAGTTTTCCTCGGTAGGCGAAGACACGCCCGATCTGAAATACAAAGGTGAAGAAACCCGTCTGGTCATTGGTGACCACAACGTCATCCGTGAAGGCGTGACCATTCACCGCGGCACTGTGCAGGACCGTTCGGAAACGACGCTGGGCGATCACAACCTGATCATGGCCTATGCGCATATCGGTCACGACAGCGTCATCGGCAACCACTGCATTCTGGTCAATAACACGGCGTTGGCCGGGCATGTGCACGTTGATGACTGGGCGATTCTTTCCGGCTTCACACTGGTGCACCAGTATTGCCACATTGGCGCTCACAGCTTTTCCGGCATGGGCACCGCGATCGGCAAGGATGTTCCGGCGTTCGTCACCGTGTTCGGCAACCCTGCCGAAGCGCGCAGCATGAACTTCGAGGGCATGCGCCGTCGCGGTTTCAGCGAAGACGCGATCCACACCCTGCGTCGTGCGTATAAAACTGTCTATCGTCAAGGGCTGACGGTCGAACAGGCGCTGGCTGAACTGGCCGAATCGGCTGCACAGTTTCCGGAAGTCGCGATATTCCGCGACTCCATTCAGTCGTCGACTCGCGGCATCACCCGCTGATCATGGCCAGTTTGCGTATTGCGCTGGTGGCGGGTGAAGCTTCCGGTGACATTCTCGGCGCCGGTCTCATGCGCGCGCTCAAGGCCCAACACCCCTCGATCGAGTTCATCGGTGTCGGCGGTCCGTTGATGCAGGATGAAGGCTTGACGTCGTACTTTCCGATGGAGCGTTTGTCGGTCATGGGGCTGGTGGAGGTTCTTGGGCGCCTTCGCGAGTTGCTCAAGCGTCGCAAAGACCTGATCGCCACATTGATCGCTGCCAAACCGGATGTGTTCATCGGGATCGATGCGCCTGATTTCAACCTCAATATCGAACTCAAGCTGCGTCAGGCCGGGATCAAGACCGTGCATTACGTCAGCCCGTCGGTGTGGGCGTGGCGGCAGAAGCGCGTACTGAAGATCCGCGAAGGCTGCGATCTGATGTTGACGCTGCTGCCGTTCGAAGCCAGATTTTACGAAGAGAAGGGCGTGCCGGTACGGTTTGTCGGTCACACGCTCGCCGATACCATTCCACTGGAAGCGGATCGCGCTGCTGCCCGCGCTGAACTGGGCTTGTCGGACGGGCCGCTGGTGGCATTGATGCCGGGCAGCCGTGGCGGTGAAGTCAGTCGCCTCGGCGCGCTGTTCCTCGATACTGCCGAGCGCTTGCGTGCGATGCGCCCGGGGCTGCGCTTTGTCATGCCTTGCGCCAACCCGGAGCGCCGTGCGCAGCTTGAACAGCTGCTTGCCGGGCGTGATCTGCCGGTGACGTTGCTCGATGGTCAATCGCATCTGGCGCTGGCGGCGTGCAACGCAGTATTGATCGCTTCCGGCACTGCGACTCTGGAAGCGCTGCTGTACAAGCGGCCGATGGTGGTGGCTTATCGTCTGGCGCCGCTGACGTTCTGGATTCTCAAACGCATGGTCAAGAGCCCGTACGTGTCGTTGCCGAACCTGCTGGCCCAGCGCCTGCTGGTGCCAGAATTGTTGCAGGACGATGCGACGGTCGAAGCCCTCGCGCAAACCCTGTCGCCGCTGATCGAAGGCGGCGAAGAGCAGACGCGCGGCTTCGACGAGATCCACCGCACGCTGCGACGGGATGCTTCCAATCAGGCGGCGGACGCCGTCCTTAACCTGATCGGTCAAACGCGATGAGCAAAACAACGATGCAAATGGGCTTGGATTTCACCCTCGTCGCCGAAGTCGAAGAACTGGTCGCCGGCGTCGACGAAGTCGGTCGTGGCCCCTTGTGCGGCGCGGTTGTAACGGCGGCGGTCATCCTCGATCCAAACCGACCGATCCTCGGTCTCGACGATTCGAAGAAACTCACCGAAGCCAAGCGCGAAAAACTCTATGACGAGATCATCGAGAAATCCCTGAGCTGGTGTATCGCCCGTGCCGAAGTCGAAGAAATCGACGAGCTGAACATCCTTCACGCGACCATGCTCGCCATGCAGCGCGCGGTTGCCGGCCTGCACATTCAGCCAAAACTGGCGATGATCGATGGCAATCGCTGCCCGCATTTGCCGATGCGCGCCGAGGCCGTGATTCAGGGTGACGGCAAGGTGCCGGCGATTGCCGCGGCGTCGATTCTGGCCAAGGTCAGCCGCGATCGCGAGATGGCGGCGTTCGAACTGATCTATCCGGGCTACGGCATCGGAGGCCATAAAGGCTATCCGACGCCCGTTCATCTGGAAGCGCTGGCGCGGCTCGGCCCGACGCCGATTCACCGCCGCTCGTTCGCCCCGGTACGCCTGGCTTACGAAGCGCTGGAAAGCCTGGCGCAGGTTTAGTCGCAAGGCTGATGTTTTATTCAAGGCCCGGTACAATCCGGGCCTTGTTGTCTCTCTGTAACTGGACAGGATCACTATGCCGGCTTCATTCGTTCATCTACGCCTGCACACTGAATACTCCCTGGTCGACGGGCTGGTGCGGATCAAGCCGCTGGTCAAGGCGCTGGCCGGCATGAACATGCCGGCGGTCGCGGTCACCGATCAGAACAACATGTGTTCCCTGGTCAAGTTCTATAAAAACGCCATGGGCGCAGGCATCAAGCCGATCTGCGGCGCCGACCTGTGGCTGTCGAACAAGGATCCGGATGCGCCGTTGAGCCGGATCAGCCTGTTGGTGATGAATGCCAAAGGCTATCGCAACCTCACCGAGTTGATTTCCCGCGGCTTCATCGAAGGCCAGCGCAACGGCATGGTCATTGTCGAGCGCGAGTGGGTGGCCGAAGCCAACGAAGGCCTGATCATGTTGTCCGCCGCCAAAGAAGGCGAGATCGGCATGGCGATGATTGGCGGCAATCCGGCCGAAGCCGAAGCCCTGGCACGCGCCTGGATGGCGGTATTCCCGAATCGGTTCTACCTGGAAATCCAGCGCACCAACCGCCCTAACGATGAAGAGCAACTGCACGGCGCCGTAGCTTTGGCTGACAAGCTCGGCGCGCCGCTGGTCGCGACCAACGATGTGCGGTTCATCAAGCAGGAAGACTTCGCCGCCCACGAAACCCGCGTTTGCATCGGTGAGGGGCGGGCCCTCGACGATCCGCGGCGTTCGAAGAATTACAGCGATCAGCAATACCTCAAAAGCGCCGAGGAAATGATCGAGCTGTTCAGCGATATTCCCGACGCAATCGAAAACACCATCGAGATCGCCAAGCGCTGCAACATCGATGTGAAACTGGGCACGCACTTCTTGCCCAACTTCCCGATTCCCGATGGCATGACCATCGACGAATATTTCCGCAAGGTTTCCTTCGAAGGTCTGGAAGAACGTCTGGCGGTGCTGTTGCCCAAGGACACCACCGAAGACTACGAAGCCAAGCGTCAGGTCTATGTTGATCGCCTGAATTTCGAGCTGGATATCATCATCCAGATGGGGTTCCCCGGTTACTTCCTGATCGTGATGGACTTTATCCAGTGGGCGAAGAACAACGGCGTACCGGTCGGTCCGGGCCGTGGGTCGGGTGCCGGTTCGCTGGTGGCCTATGTACAGAAGATCACCGACCTCGACCCGTTGGAATACGACCTGCTGTTCGAACGTTTCCTTAACCCGGAACGGGTCTCGATGCCCGACTTCGACGTCGACTTCTGCATGGATGGCCGTGACCGGGTCATTGACTACGTGGCCGAGAAGTACGGGCGCAACGCGGTGAGCCAGATCATCACCTTCGGTTCCATGGCCGCCAAGGCTGTGGTCCGCGACGTGGCGCGGGTGCAAGGCAAGTCCTACGGGCTGGCGGATCGTCTGTCGAAGATGATTCCGTTCGAAGTCGGCATGACCCTGGAAAAAGCCTACGAGCAGGAAGAGATCCTGCGGGACTTCATCAAGGTCGATGAAGAGGCGGCGGAAATCTGGGAGATGGCGCGCAAGCTCGAAGGCGTCGTGCGTAACGTCGGTAAACACGCCGGTGGCGTGGTGATCGCCCCGACCAAGCTGACCGACTTCTCGCCGATCTACTGCGACGAGGCCGGTGACGGCCTGGTGACCCAGTTCGACAAGGACGATGTCGAGGCCGCCGGTCTGGTGAAATTCGACTTCCTCGGCCTGCGCACCCTGACGATCATCGATTGGGCGTTGAAGACCATCAACCGTGATCGCGCCAAGGTTGACGAGCCGCCGCTGGATATCGCTTTCATTCCTCTGGATGACAAGCCGACTTATCAGTTGCTGCAAAAGGCCGAAACCACGGCGGTGTTCCAGCTTGAATCCCGCGGCATGAAAGAGCTGATCAAAAAGCTCAAGCCCGACTGCCTGGAAGACTTGATCGCACTGGTGGCGTTGTTCCGTCCGGGCCCGCTGCAGTCGGGCATGGTGGACGACTTCATCAACCGTAAGCACGGTCGCGCCGAACTGGCCTATCCGCACTCGGATTATCAGTACGAAGGCCTCAAACCGGTATTGGCACCGACCTACGGCATCATCCTGTATCAGGAACAGGTGATGCAGATTGCCCAGGTCATGGCGGGCTACACCCTCGGCGGCGCGGACATGCTGCGTCGGGCGATGGGTAAGAAAAAGCCCGAAGAAATGGCCAAGCAGCGCGGCGGTTTCATTGAAGGTTGCGCCACCAACGGCATCGATGCCGACTTGGCCGGTAACATTTTCGACCTGGTGGAAAAATTCGCCGGTTACGGCTTCAACAAATCCCACTCCGCTGCTTACGGTCTGGTGTCATATCAGACGGCTTGGCTGAAAGCGCATTACCCGGCGCCGTTCATGGCCGCGGTACTCTCGGCGGACATGCACAACACCGACAAGGTCGTGACCTTGATCGAAGAAGTGCGGACGATGAAGCTGCGCCTCGACGCGCCGGACGTGAACACTTCGGAGTTCAAGTTCACGGTGAACGACGACGGCCGCATCGTCTACGGCCTCGGCGCGATCAAAGGCGTCGGTGAAGGCCCGGTTGAAGCGATCACCGAAGCGCGACAGGAAGGTCCGTTCAAGGACCTGTTCGATTTCTGCGCTCGAGTCGACCTCAAACGCATCAACAAGCGCACGCTGGATGGTCTGATTCGCAGCGGCGCGCTTGATCGTCTCGGTCCGTATTTCCACGACGAACAAAAAGCCTATCAAGCCAACATCGATCGCAACCGCGCCGTGCTGCTGGCGGCGATGGAGGAAGCGATCAAAGCTGCGGAGCAGACCGCGCGCACCCACGATTCCGGTCACGCCGATCTGTTTGGTGGCTTGTTCGTCGAGGAAGATGCCGACGTTTACGCGTCCCATCGCAAGGCCAAAGAGCTGACCCTCAAGGAGCGTCTCAAAGGTGAAAAAGACACCTTGGGCCTGTACCTGACCGGTCACCCGATTGACGAATACGAAGGCGAGATTCGCCGCTTCGCCCGTCAGCGCATCATCGACCTGAAACCAGCCCGCGACACACAGACCGTGGCCGGGATGATCATTGCCCTGCGCGTGATGAAGAACAAAAAGGGCGACAAGATGGGCTTCATCACCCTCGACGACCGCTCGGGGCGGATCGAGGCGTCGCTGTTTGCCGATGCGTTCCATTCGGCGCAATCGCTGCTGCAGACCGATGCAATGGTCGTGGTCGAAGGCGAAGTCAGCAACGACGATTTCTCCGGTGGCCTGCGCCTGCGGGTCAAGCGCGTGATGAGCATGGAAGATGCGCGCACCAATCTGGCGGAAAGCCTGCGCCTGAAGCTGCAAACCCGGGATCTGAAAGGCGATCAGCTACGCTGGTTGGGGGATCTGCTAAAGCGCCATCGCGGCGCGTGCCCGATCACCATGGAATACACCAGCCCGGATGCGAAGACCTTGCTGCAGTTCGGCGAGACGTGGCGGATCGACCCGGCCGATGCCTTGATTCAGGCACTGCGTGACCAGTTCGGGCGAGACAACGTCTTCCTCCAATACCGTTGACCGGCGAGCGCCATCATGGCGCTTGCCCGAAACCTGAATTTTTAATCTCGACCTCAGCGCGCCTCTCCCTTAAGGTAGGGCGCGAATAGACAACCGGCCGGCCCAAGCTCATTTGGGACACGACCCAAGACGGACGCCTATGAACCCGAATTTTCTAGATTTCGAACAGCCGATCGCCGACCTGCAAGCCAAGATCGAAGAGTTGCGCTTGGTCGGTAATGACAATTCGCTGAATATCGGCGATGAGATCTCCCGCCTGCAGGACAAGAGCAAAACGCTGACCGAGGACATCTTCGGCAAGCTGACCAGCTGGCAGATCGCACGCCTGGCGCGTCACCCGAAACGCCCGTACACCCTGGACTACATCGAACATATCTTCACCGAGTTCGACGAGTTGCATGGCGACCGTCACTTCTCCGACGACGCTGCCATTGTTGGCGGCATCGCGCGTCTGGAAGACCAGCCGGTGATGATCATCGGTCATCAGAAGGGCCGTGAAGTGCGCGAAAAAGTTCGCCGCAATTTCGGCATGCCGCGTCCGGAAGGCTATCGCAAGGCCTGCCGTCTGATGGAAATGGCCGAACGCTTCAAAATGCCAATTCTGACCTTCATCGATACTCCGGGAGCCTATCCGGGTATCGACGCTGAAGAGCGCAACCAGAGCGAAGCGATCGCCTGGAACCTGCGCGTGATGTCGCGTCTGAAGACGCCGATCATCGCCACCGTGATCGGTGAAGGTGGTTCCGGCGGCGCACTCGCCATCGGCGTGTGCGATCAACTGAACATGTTGCAGTACTCGACCTATGCGGTTATCTCGCCGGAAGGTTGCGCGTCGATCCTGTGGAAAACCGCGGAAAAAGCACCGGATGCCGCTGAAGCGATGGGTATCACCGCCGAGCGTTTGAAGGGCTTGGGCATCGTCGACAAAGTGATCGGCGAGCCTTTGGGCGGCGCCCACCGCGACCCGGCCGCTGCCGCTGCTTCGATCCGTGCCGAACTGAGTTCGCAACTGGCGATGCTCAAGCAGTTTGATAACGAAGCGCTGCTCAAGCGCCGTTATGATCGCCTGATGAGCTACGGTCTCTAAGTCGAACGCAGTACCCCTGTAGGAGCTGCCGAAGGCTGCGATCTTTCAAGATCAAAAGATCGCAGCCTTCGGCAGCTCCTACAGGATCCTTGAGAAGCGACCCTCTCCATGAATTCTTCGAAGCGTGATTTGCCATCCCGTCTTCTGCTGAACCTTGAGCCCTGGCGCGACGCCGCTCACTGGCGCATCGCCTTCTCCGGCGGCCTCGATTCCACCGTCCTTCTGCATCTGCTCGCCACCCTGGCGAAAACCGAATCCTTCCCTGCGCTAAGCGCAATCCACATTCACCACGGCCTTCAAGCGGTGGCGGACGCATGGCCGCAGCATTGCCAGATTATCTGTGATGCGCTGGGTATCGCGTTACAAGTTGAGCAGGTGACGGTGCAAAAGGGCGCGAGCCTGGAGCGGGCGGCACGGGATGCGCGTTATGCGGTGTTTAGTGCGCTGACCGAAAGCAATGACGTGCTGCTGACCGGCCAGCATCGTGACGATCAAGCGGAAACCCTGTTGTTCCGGTTGATGCGCGGCGCCGGTGTGCGCGGTTTGTCAGGCATTCCTGCGCAACGTCCCGTGGGGCAGGGGATTCTGGTTCGCCCGTTGCTGGACTTTTCGCGGGCCGAGCTGGAGGCGTACGCCAACGCCCACGAACTGACCTGGGTCGAAGATCCGTCGAACCAGAATCGGCATTTCTCACGCAATTATCTCCGCCATCAAGTCATACCGATGCTCACCCAGCGCTGGCCGCAGGCGCAGGCCAGCATGGCGCGCACGGCTGCGCATCTGCGTGAGGCGCAAGGCCTGCTTGATGAGCTGGCGCAGATCGATCTCGCACAAGCTGAAACGGTCCATGAATTCGCTTGGCTGGGCGTCCCATCACTTGCGTTAGCGCCGTTGGCTGCAATATCTGACGCACGCCAGCGAAATTCCCTTAGCCACTGGCTCGAACCGTTGACCAGTCTGCCAGATGCTGACCATTGGTCGGGTTGGATCAACCTGCGCGATGCCACCACCGATGCCTCACCGATCTGGCGTCTGGCCGATGGCGAATTGCACCGCGGCGCCGGTCGCGTCTGGTGGCTCAGCGCCGACTGGCTGCAAGCGCCGGTCATCGGCGTCGAGTGGCTGAGGCCATCGTCAGCGCTACGCTTGCCCGGCAACGGACATGTCAGGTTCAGCGGGCCGACGCCTTCGGGGCCGTTGCGCATTGGCTATCGGCAGGGCGGTGAAGTCATGCACCTGGCCGATCGTGGCCATCGCGATCTCAAACGCCTGCTCAATGAGCGTGGTGTGCCAGGTTTTGTGCGTGGCAGATTGCCGCTGCTGTTTCGTGGTGAAGAATTGCTCGCGGTGGCGAACCTGTCGGGTCTTGATGGTCAGATGGATGCAGGCTGGACATTGCACTGGCAGCCAACAGACGAAGATCAAGGTTTGAGATGAAAGGGGCATTCCGGTAGACTACGCTCCCTTCTTGATACAACTTCTGTGGATTCGCCTGAATTGCAGGAGTTGCCGATTACCAAGCAGTCTTTGCTGGGCGATTCCAAAAAATGTGTAGCGAGCAACGTACCGGTGTTTCATCTGCCGGTCTGTCCCAACGCGGCGGTTTTTTTGAAAGGTGCACTGTGATTAATGCAGGTGATCGGGGGCTTCGGCCTTCCTTCGCTTTCCCCGGCGGCTCGTACCGCTTTAACGCAGACTTCTAGGGTTTTTCATGACGCGCTACATATTCGTCACGGGCGGTGTTGTTTCTTCATTGGGGAAAGGCATTGCCTCGGCTTCATTGGCGGCTATCCTGGAGGCGCGGGGGCTTAAGGTCACCATGCTTAAGCTGGATCCGTACATCAACGTTGACCCGGGCACCATGAGCCCGTTCCAGCATGGTGAAGTGTTCGTCACCCACGACGGCGCCGAGACCGACCTGGACCTGGGCCACTACGAGCGGTTTATCCGCACGACCATGACCCAGAACAACAACTTCACCACTGGCCGTGTCTACGAGCACGTGCTGCGCAAAGAGCGCCGTGGTGACTACCTGGGTGCAACCATCCAGGTGATTCCGCACATCACCGACGAAATCAAGCGCCGCATCATCAAGGGTGCCGGCGACGCTGACGTGGCCATGGTCGAAATCGGTGGCACCGTGGGCGACATCGAGTCGCAACCGTTCCTCGAAGCCATCCGCCAGCTGCGTTTCGAAGTCGGCGCTAAGCGCGCGATGCTGATGCACCTGACGCTGGTGCCGTACATCGCCACTGCCGGCGAGACCAAGACCAAGCCGACTCAACACTCGGTAAAAGAACTGCGTTCGATCGGTCTGCAGCCGGACGTCCTGGTGTGCCGTTCCGATCATCCGATCGACATCTCGTCGCGTCGCAAGATCGCTCAGTTCACCAACGTTGAAGAACGTGCGGTGATCGCGCTGGAAGACGCCGACACCATCTACAAGATTCCGGGCATCCTGCATTCGCAGGGTCTGGACGATTTCGTTGTCGAGCGTTTTGGCCTGCAATGCGGCAGCGCCGATCTGTCCGAGTGGGAAGCGGTGGTTGACGCCAAGCTGAACCCGGAACACGAAGTGACCATCGCGATGGTCGGCAAGTACATGGAGCTGCTGGACGCTTACAAATCGCTGATCGAAGCGATGAGTCATGCCGGTATCAGCAACCGCACCAAGGTCAATCTGCGTTACATCGATTCCGAAGACATCGAAAACCAGGGCACTGCGCTGCTCGAAGGTGTCGATGCGATTCTGGTCCCGGGCGGGTTCGGTCTGCGTGGCGTGGAAGGCAAGATCACTGCTGTTCAGTACGCTCGCGAAAACAAGGTGCCTTACCTGGGTATCTGCCTGGGTATGCAAGTGGCGGTCATCGAATTCGCCCGTAACGTGATGGGCTGGAAAGACGCCAACTCCACCGAGTTCGATCGTGCCAGCGGCCATCCGGTCGTCGGTCTGATCACCGAGTGGGAAGACGCCACCGGCGCTGTCGAAGTGCGTACCGAATCGTCCGATCTTGGCGGCACCATGCGCCTCGGCGCGCAGGATTGCCTGCTTGAGCCAGGCTCCAAAGTCCATGATTGCTACGGCAAGGACGTGATCGTCGAGCGTCACCGTCACCGCTACGAAGTGAACAACAACCTGCTGCCGCAGATCATCGAAGCCGGCCTGAAAATCTCCGGTCGCTCCGCCGATGCCGCGCTGGTCGAAGTGGTCGAAGCGCCGGATCATCCATGGTTTGTCGCTTGCCAGTTCCACCCTGAGTTCACCTCGACCCCGCGCGATGGTCATCCGCTATTCAGCGGTTTTGTCAAAGCTGCGTTGGCTCAACACCAGAAGAAGGCGTAACCCCGATGGCACAGAAGATCATCCGCGTCGGCGACATCGAGATTGCCAACGACAAACCCATGGTGCTGTTCGGCGGCATGAACGTGCTGGAAAGCCGTGACATGGCCATGCAGGTTTGCGAAGAGTATGTGAAGGTCACCGAGAAACTCGGGATCCCTTACGTGTTCAAGGCCAGCTTCGACAAGGCCAACCGGTCTTCTGTGACCTCTTATCGCGGGCCTGGCCTGGAAGAGGGCATGCGCATCTTCCAGGACATCAAGCAAGCCTTCGGCGTGCCGATCATCACCGACGTCCATGAGCCTGAACAGGCCGCGGTCGTCGCTGAGGTCTGCGACATCATTCAGCTGCCGGCCTTTCTGTCGCGCCAGACCGATCTGGTCGTCGCGATGGCCAAGACCAACGCGGTGATCAATATCAAGAAAGCCCAGTTTCTCGCGCCTCAGGAAATGAAACACATCCTGAACAAGTGCGTGGAAGCGGGTAACGATCAACTGATTCTCTGCGAGCGCGGTTCAAGCTTCGGCTACAACAACCTCGTGGTCGACATGCTCGGCTTCGGCATCATGAAGCAGTTCGAGTACCCGGTATTCTTCGACGTGACCCACGCGCTGCAAATGCCGGGTGGTCGCGCCGACTCCGCCGGCGGTCGCCGTGCGCAGGTTCTGGATCTGGCCAAGGCGGGCATGAGCCAGTCGCTGGCGGGCCTGTTCCTGGAAGCCCATCCGGACCCGGACAACGCCAAATGCGACGGCCCTTGCGCCTTGCGTCTGGACAAACTGGAGCCTTTCCTGGCCCAGCTCAAAGCTTTGGACGAATTGGTGAAGAGTTTTCCGACGGTAGAAACCGCGTAACGCTCGATTCTCCGGTAAAGTACCGCACGATTTGTCGCTCATGCCCTCGGGCGTGAGCGTTGTCGTCTGCAAGCTGCCCGCTGCACACCACTTGCCGACGGTAAAAAGGTTTCCTCTAGCTGCGTCGTTTTCGTCAACTTTGGAGTGTTTACAACAATGGCAAAAATCGTCGACATCAAAGGTCGTGAAGTTCTCGACTCCCGTGGCAATCCCACCGTGGAAGCGGACGTGCTTCTCGACAACGGCATCATCGGCAGCGCTTGCGCGCCGTCCGGTGCATCCACTGGCTCGCGTGAAGCGCTCGAGCTGCGTGATGGCGACAAGAGCCGTTATTTGGGCAAAGGCGTGCTCAAAGCGGTAGCCAACATCAACGGTCCGATCCGCGATCTGCTGCTGGGCACCGACCCAAGCGACCAGAAATCGCTGGATCAGGCGATGATCAAGCTCGACGGTACCGAAAACAAAGCGACCCTGGGCGCCAACGCCATCCTCGCGGTGTCCCTGGCTGCGGCCAAGGCTGCTGCACAGGATCAGGATCTGCCGCTGTACGCACACATCGCCAACCTGAACGGCACGCCGGGTGTTTATTCGATGCCGGTCCCGATGATGAACATCATCAACGGTGGCGAGCACGCCGATAACAACGTCGACATCCAGGAATTCATGGTTCAGCCGGTTGGCGCCAAGTCTTTCTCGGAAGGTCTGCGCATGGGCACCGAGATTTTCCATCACTTGAAAGCCGTGCTGAAGGCCCGTGGCCTGAGCACTGCCGTTGGCGACGAAGGCGGTTTTGCACCGAACCTGGCGTCCAACGAAGACGCGCTGAAAGTGATCTCCGAAGCGGTAGCGAACGCCGGTTACAAGCTGGGCACCGACGTGACCCTGGCCCTCGACTGCGCAGCCAGCGAATTCTACGAAGACGGCAAGTACAACCTGTCCGGCGAAGGTCAGGTGTTCACCGCTGAAGGTTTCGCCGACTACCTCAAAGGCTTGACCGAGCGTTATCCGATCATCTCGATCGAAGACGGTCTGGACGAGTCCGACTGGGCTGGCTGGAAGATTCTCACCGACAAGATCGGCGAGAAGGTGCAACTGGTCGGCGACGACCTGTTCGTGACCAACACCAAGATCCTCAAGGAAGGCATCGATAAAAAGATCGCCAACTCGATCCTGATCAAGTTCAACCAGATCGGCACCCTGACCGAAACCCTGGAAGCCATTCAGATGGCCAAGGCTGCCGGTTACACTGCAGTGATCTCGCACCGTTCGGGCGAAACCGAAGATTCGACCATTGCCGACCTGGCTGTGGGCACTTCGGCTGGCCAGATCAAGACCGGTTCGCTGTGCCGTTCCGACCGCGTTTCCAAGTACAACCAACTGCTGCGTATTGAAGAGCAGTTGAATGGCAAGGCCAAGTACAACGGTCGTGCCGAGTTCCGCGGCTGATTCGTACCTGATGAAAGACACCGGATTGTGTCGAAAAAGTCGTGACAGCGATGGATTTGCCACTAATCTGATGCCTTAAGCACAAAGCCTGGATCTTTCCAGGCTTCGTGCTATCAGATGCTTCAAGTTTTCGCGTGGCTGTCTTTTTTCACTGGATACCTGATATTCGATGCGCAGTCCTTACTGGTTGTTTCTCGTTTTGCTCTTGCTGCTGGCCGGTCTGCAGTACCGCCTGTGGGTGGGCAATGGCAGTCTGGCGCAGGTCGCCGAGCTGAATCAGCAGATTGCTGATCAGCACGCCGAGAACGAGGGTTTGCTTGAGCGCAACCGGGTGATGGACGCTGAAGTCAGCGAGCTGAAAAAAGGCATGGAAACCGTCGAAGAGCGGGCTCGTCACGAACTGGGCATGGTCAAGGACGGCGAAACCCTTTACCAGTTGGCCCAATGATTTTTTCCCTGCCGGCCTTCTGGGCCGTGATTCCTGCCGCGGGCGTCGGTGCCCGAATGGCCGCGGACCGTCCCAAGCAATACTTGCAACTGGGCGGACGCACAATTCTCGAACACAGCCTCGGCTGTTTCCTCGATCATCCGAGCCTCAAGGGTTTGGTGGTCAGTCTTGCTGTCGATGATCCCTATTGGCCTAACCTGGCCTGCGCTGCCGACTCGCGAATTCAGCGGGTCGAGGGCGGCGCCGAACGTTCGGCTTCGGTGCTCAACGCCTTGCTGCATTTGCATGCCCTAGGCGCCGCTGATGAAGATTGGGTGCTGGTGCACGACGCGGCCCGGCCGAATCTCAGTCGTGACGATCTCGACAAGTTGCTCGCTGAACTGGCTGATGACCCGGTGGGCGGTTTGCTCGCAGTGCCGGCGCGCGACACGTTGAAACGCGTCGATAAACACGGGCGAGTTGTTGAAACCGTGGATCGCAGCGTGATCTGGCAGGCGTATACGCCGCAGATGTTTCGTCTCGGCGCGTTGCATCGGGCGTTGGCGGACAGTTTGGTGGCGGATGCGGTGATAACCGATGAAGCGTCGGCGATGGAGTGGGCCGGTCTGGCACCGCGACTGATTGAGGGGAGGGCGGATAACCTCAAGGTGACCCGCCCGGAAGATCTGGAGTGGTTGCGCCAGCGTTGGGCTAACCGTCGCTAAAAGATCGCAGCCTTCGGCAGCTGTTACATGGGATCGCATTCCTTTGTAGGAGCTGCCGAAGGCTGCGATCTTTTGCTTTCAACCGCGATATTCCGGCCGCTCAGCCAATCCTTCCTTGAGATAATCCACCAACTTGCGCACCTTCGGCGATAAATGCCGCTGCTGCGGATACAGCGCCCACACTGCGGTATTTGGCGGTTGATGCGCTTCCAGCAAGGAAATCAACGCGCCGCTGTGCAGATGCTCCAGCACGTAATAGTCCGGCAGCTGGCACAACCCCACCCCCTGCAACGCCGCATCCAGCACCGCTTGCCCACTGTTGCAACGCCAGTTTCCCTGCACACGCTGGGAAAATTCCCGCCCGTTCTGTTCCAGTTGCCAGATGTCCGAACTGCCGATGAGGCAATTGTGCCTACTCAATTCCGACAAACTGTGCGGGCGTCCGTAGCGTTCCAGATAGGACGGCGAGGCGCACAGATACATTCGCCGTGGCGCCAGGCGCGCAGCGACCAGACGAGAATCCTGTAACCGACCCAAGCGGATCGCCAGATCCAGACCTTCGTGCACCAGATCCAGCTGACGGTTGCTCAGCTCGATATCGATGCGCAGTTGCGGATAAAGCCCCATGAAACGCGTCACCAGCGGCACGATAAAACGCTCGCCGTACGCCACGGCGCAGGTCATGCGCAGCATGCCTTTCGGTTCACTGGCCAGGTCACCCACCGCACGTAAGGCTTCTTCGCGACCATCCTGCAAGCGCTGACAATGCTGCAAGAACGTCTGCCCGGCCTCGGTCAGCGTCACCCGGCGAGTACTGCGATAGAGCAGGCGTGTCTGCAACCGCTCTTCGAGCCGTACGATTTGTCGACTGACGTGGGAGGAAGAAACCCCCAGACGCTCAGCGGCGGCAGTGAACTGGCTGCATTCGGCAACGGCGACGAACTCGTCGATGCCTTCCCAGCGGTTTTCGGACATCAGGATTATCCCTGTGGGGCAATAATGTTTTGCTTTCGTCCGGATTATTAATCACCAGACGCTGAACTACACTGTTTGTCTGGTTTTTTATTCAATGGATTCACTGGAGAGTCAGCATGATCAAGTCGCGCGCCGCCGTTGCCTTCGAGGCCAAAAAGCCGCTGGAAATCGTAGAAGTCGACGTCGCCATGCCCAAGGCCGGTGAAGTATTGCTGCGTGTAGTGGCTTCCGGGGTTTGCCACACCGACGCCTATACCTTGTCCGGCGCCGACCCGGAAGGTATCTTCCCGTCCATCCTCGGCCACGAAGGTGGCGCCATTGTTGAAGCCATCGGTGAAGGCGTGACCTCGGTTGCCGTTGGCGATCACGTGATTCCGCTGTACACCCCGGAATGCGGACAGTGCAAATTCTGTAAGTCGGGTAAGACCAACCTGTGTCAGGCGATTCGCGCGACCCAAGGCAAGGGCTTGATGCCGGACGGCACTTCGCGCTTTTCCTACAAGGGCGAGACGATTTTCCATTACATGGGTACGTCGACCTTCTCTGAATACACAGTGCTGCCGGAAATTTCCGTGGCCAAGATCTCCAAGGACGCGCCGCTGGAAAAGGTCTGCCTGCTCGGTTGCGGTGTCACCACCGGTATTGGCGCAGTACTCAACACTGCCAAGGTCAAACCGGGCGACACCGTGGCCATTTTCGGTCTGGGTGGCATCGGCTTGTCGGCGGTGATTGGCGCGGTGAAGGCCAAGGCTGCGCGCATCATTGCCATCGACATCAACCCGGCCAAATTCGAAATCGCCAAACAACTGGGCGCCACCGATTGCGTGAACCCGAAGGATTTCGATCGCCCGATCCAGGAAGTGATCGTCGACATGACCGATGGCGGCGTCGACTTTTCCTTCGAATGTATCGGCAATGTGCAACTGATGCGTGCCGCGCTTGAGTGCTGCCACAAAGGCTGGGGCGAGTCGGTGATCATCGGTGTTGCCGGTGCCGGTCAGGAAATCGCTACCCGTCCGTTCCAACTGGTTACCGGTCGCGTCTGGCGCGGTTCGGCTTTCGGCGGCGTCCGTGGCCGTACCGAACTGCCAAGCTATGTCGACATGGCCCAGAGCGGCGAAATCCCGCTGGATACTTTCATCACCCACACCATGGGTCTGGAAGATATCAACAAGGCTTTCGACCTGATGCATGAAGGCAAAAGCATCCGTACCGTCATACATTTCTAACAGCAGCCCCAAGTTTCAAGCTTCAAGCTGCAAGTAAAGGCGTCGGTGCTTTTTCTTGAAGCTTGCGGCTTGCGGCTTGCAGCTTGCAGCTGGGGAGAACCCCTTGAACCTGGAAAACATTTCCTGTCAGAAGAGTTTCGGTGGCTGGCACAAGCGCTACCGCCATCGCTCCGAGGTGCTGGATTGCGACATGGTCTTTGCCGTCTACCTTCCGCCGCAAGCGGAGCAGGGCGGCAAGCTGCCGGTGCTGTACTGGTTGTCAGGCCTGACCTGCACCGATGAAAATTTCATGCAGAAGGCCGGCGCGCTGCGCATGGCCGCCGAGCTCGGTTTGATCATCGTCGCACCGGATACCAGCCCGCGTGGCCCGGATGTCCCGGACGATTCGGACAAGGCTTGGGATTTTGGTCTGGGCGCCGGCTTCTATCTGAATGCCACGCAGGAACCATGGGCGCGTCATTATCGGATGCATGACTATGTCGTGCAGGAATTGCCTTCACTGGTTGAAGCGCATTTCCCGGCGTCGGACAAACGCAGCATCAGCGGACATTCCATGGGCGGCCACGGCGCATTGGTCTGCGCCTTGCGCAATCCGGGGCGTTACCAATCGGTGTCGGCGTTTTCGCCGATTACCCATCCGATCGATTGCCCATGGGGCCAGAAAGCTTTCTCCAATTACCTGGGCGAAGACCGTTCGAAGTGGAAAGAGTGGGACGCCTGCGCGCTGATTGCCGAGGCGACCGAGAAGTTGCCGTTGCTGGTTGATCAAGGTGATCGCGACGATTTCCTCGCCACCCAGCTCAAGCCCGAAGCCTTGCAACACGCAGCAAAACAAGCGGGGCATCCGCTTGAGCTGCGCCTGCAACCGGGCTACGACCACAGCTATTTCTTCATCTCGAGCTTCATTGACGACCACTTGCAGCATCACGCACGCGCCCTTCAGGTGTAATGCAGGTAGAATCACGCCCTGACAAAAATCGGGGCGTTTTTTTATGCGTATTGGCCACGGCTATGATGTGCACCGTTTCGCTGAAGGCGATTTCATTACTCTGGGCGGCGTGCGCATTGCACACAGCTTCGGGCTGCTCGCTCATTCCGACGGTGACGTCCTGCTGCACGCCTTGAGCGATGCCTTGCTCGGCGCAGCGGCGCTGGGTGATATCGGCAAACATTTCCCGGATACCGACCCGCAATTCAAGGGCGCGGACAGCCGGGCGCTGCTGCGTCATGTGGTCAGTCTGATCCACGCCAAAGGCTGGAAAGTCGGCAATGTCGACAACACCATCGTTGCCCAGGCACCGAAAATGGCCCCGCATATCGAATCGATGCGTGCGCTGATTGCGGCGGATCTTCAAGTTGAGTTGGATCAAGTGAACGTGAAAGCCACCACCACCGAAAAGCTTGGCTTTGTCGGTCGCGAAGAAGGTATTGCCGTGCATTCCGTTGCCTTGTTGCTGCGCGCATGAACGAACTGCAATTGCTCGGCCCCAAGGCTTATGGCGAACCTCTCGGCACTGCAGTCCTGAAAGCCATCGCGGAAGATTTCCAGGTCGATGAAGTGCTGGACATTCCATTCAGTGGCGACGGCGAGCATCTGTGGATCTGGGTGGAAAAACGCGGTCTGAACACTGAAGAAGCAGCGCGGCGGATCGCCAAGGCGGCCGGCGTGCCGTTGCGCACGGTCAGCTACGCAGGGCTCAAGGATCGTCAGGCGCTGACCCGGCAATGGTTCAGCGTGCAATTGCCGGGCAAGGCCGATCCTGATCTGGCGGCGGCAGAAAACGACACGCTAAAGATCCTCAAGACCACTCGCCACAAGCGCAAGCTGCAACGCGGTGCGCACTCGGCCAACGGCTTCACTTTGCGTCTCACCCAGTTTGCTGGCGACAAGGCTGCGATCGAACAGCGTCTGCAGTTGATTGCCAGCCAGGGCATTCCCAATTATTTCGGCACTCAGCGATTCGGCCACGATGGCGGCAACGTCGTCGATGCGCGTTCTTGGGCGGCGCGCAAAGCCCTGCCGGAGCAGCGCAATGTGCGTTCCCGGCTGCTGTCCACGGCGCGCAGTTTTCTTTTCAATAATGTGCTGGCTGCGCGGGTGGCTGACGGCACTTGGCAAAAAGCACAAGTCGGCGATCTGCTGGCCTTTACCGACAGCCGCAGCTTTTTCCCGGCGGGCGAGGCTGAATGCAACGATCCGCGTCTGGCGATTCTCGATCTGCATCCAACCGGTCCGCAGTGGGGCGAAGGTGACTCGCCGGCGGCGGGCGCTGTCCATGATCTGGAACAGGGGATTGCCAGCGACGAAGCCGAGCTGCGCGATTGGTTGGTTCACGCCGGTATGAGCCACGAACGTCGCATCCTGCGTCTGCCCATTGGCGGGTTGACGTGGCATTATCCCCAGCCTGACATTCTGCAACTGGAATTCGTCCTCCCGGCCGGATGCTTCGCCACCGTATTGGTGCGCGAACTCGTTGATCTGGTGCCGGTGGGGCAGACGGACAGCCCATGCGTATTCTGATTTCTAACGACGATGGGGTAACCGCACCCGGTCTCGCCGCGCTTTATGCTGCGCTGGCGGATTACACCGAATGCGTGGTTATCGCCCCGGAGCAGGACAAAAGTGGTGCCAGCAGTTCGCTGACGCTCGACCGTCCGCTGCACCCGCAATACCTGGCCAATGGCTTTATCAGCCTCAACGGCACACCGACCGACTGCGTCCATCTGGGCATTAACGGCCTGCTGGAGCGCGAGGCGGACATGGTGGTTTCCGGGATCAATCTTGGCGCCAACCTGGGTGATGACGTTTTGTATTCCGGAACCGTCGCGGCAGCGCTTGAAGGGCGATTCCTTGAACGGCCATCGTTTGCTTTTTCGCTGGTCTCCCGCCAAGTGGATAATCTGCCGACAGCGGCCTACTTCGCGCGCAAACTGGTCGAAGCCCACGCCACTCTCGACCTGCCCCCGCGCACGGTGCTCAACGTGAACATTCCCAATCTGCCGATCGACCACATTCGCGGTATTCAACTGACCCGGCTCGGTCACCGCGCGAGGGCGGCGGCGCCGATGAAAGTGGTGGATCCGCGTGGCAAGGCCGGTTACTGGATTGCCGCTGCCGGTGATGCCGAAGATGGCGGTGCCGGGACTGACTTTCATGCGGTGATGCAGGGCTATGTTTCCATCACGCCGCTGCAGCTCGATCGCACCTTCAACGACGCCTTCAGAAGTCTCGACGGCTGGCTCGGAGGACTAGGCTGATGGCGCGTGAACATGAAGACCGCCTGCGCAGCGGCATTGGCATGACGTCGCAGCGTACGCGCGAACGACTCATCCAGCGTTTATATGAAGAAGGCGTGACAAACGCCAAGGTGCTGGAAGTGATCCGGCGCACGCCACGTCATCTGTTCGTCGACGAGGCGCTGGCGCATCGCGCGTATGAAGACACCGCGCTGCCGATCGGTAACAACCAGACGATTTCCCAGCCTTATATGGTGGCGCGCATGAGCGAGCTGCTGCTGGAGGCGGGGCCGCTGGATAAAGTGCTGGAAATCGGCACGGGGTCCGGTTA
The DNA here is from genome assembly GCF_900636825.1 of Pseudomonas fluorescens. Taxonomy (NCBI): domain Bacteria; kingdom Pseudomonadati; phylum Pseudomonadota; class Gammaproteobacteria; order Pseudomonadales; family Pseudomonadaceae; genus Pseudomonas; species Pseudomonas fluorescens. The sequence goes on from NZ_LR134318.1 coordinate 1,321,095, forward strand.
TCAGACGGCGGTTTTGTCACAGTTGGTCGAGCGGGTTTTTTCGGTCGAGCGCATCAAGGTGCTGCAGGATCGCGCCAAGGAACGTCTGATCGAACTGAACCTGCGCAACGTGGTGTTTCGTTGGGGCGATGGCTGGGAAGGCTGGCCGGCGCTGGCACCGTACAACGGCATCATCGTCACCGCCGTGGCGACCGACGTGCCGCAGGCGCTGCTTGATCAACTGGCACCGGGGGGACGCATGGTGATTCCGGTGGGCTCGGGAGAAGTACAACAACTGATGCTGATCGTGCGCGAAGAACATGGCTTTTCCCGGCATGTTTTGGGCGCTGTTCGTTTCGTGCCTTTGCTCAACGGCCCACTGGCCTGAGCATTTGTTTAAGGGCGCTGAATTCCTTTTAACGGCGCCGGTCTTACATCGGCAGCCACGGTTTAAACGCAGCGTACTTACTACTTGCAAACGTGTGCGCACGGGGATTTCGCTTCATTAAAGGTAAAGCCGTTTCGGCCCGTTATACTTGCGACACTTCATGCCGAAACGCGGCATTCAGAATTTTCAGCCACCACAAAGGGAGCGGCGGGTGAGTCTCACAGTCATTGCGCAGCGTATGGGTAACACGAGCTTTCAGCGCCTGGTGACTGGCCTCGTCTTGAGCACCTTGCTGGTCGGATGCTCCAGCACCAAATCCAGCAATGTGCGCGTTGTCGATCGCAACAACGCGGTCGCGCAACGTCCGACCGTGACGACCGGGCAGTATGTAGTCCGTCCTGGCGATACTTTGTTTTCGATCGCATTTCGTTACGGCTGGGACTACAAAACCCTCGCTGCCCGGAACAACATTCCTACGCCATATACGATCCATCCGGGTCAGACAATTCGCTTTGACGGCCGCACCGGTTCAACGCCGACTGCGGTGGTCAGCAACAGCAGTTCTTCGCCTTCCTCGTCGAGTAAAACCACGGTAATCCGACGTCAGGCAAATGGCACCACGACCACCACGACCACTGGCTCTGCGGGCGCGGCACCGTCCGTCGCCAGCAAGCCAACCCCCGCTCCGATGCCCCCAGCGGGCCCGGCCCCGACCGGCTGGGGATGGCCATCTAATGGCATTCTGATTGGTAAATTCTCTTCAAACGGTAGTTTGAATAAAGGAATTGATATCGCCGGAGATTTGGGACAGCCTGTTTTAGCTGCGTCTGATGGGACGGTTGTTTACGCCGGAAGTGGCTTAAGGGGCTACGGCGAATTAGTCATCATCAAACACAGCGAAACCTACGTCAGTGCTTACGGACATAACCGCAGGCTGTTGGTTCGGGAGGGGCAGCAGGTCAAGGTCGGACAGACAATTGCCGAAATGGGGTCAACGGGTACAGACCGGGTGAAACTGCATTTTGAGATTCGCCGCCAAGGTAAACCAGTGGATCCGCTGCAGTTCCTGCCCAGCCGTTGATTTGTAAGCCAGCCTGTTCCGTCGCGTAGAGGGGACAGGCTCCAGCGCTGCCAAGGATAAAGGCGTCGCTTGAGCTTGGGGTCGAACTCACCAAAGGACTATAACAATGGCTCTCAGTAAAGAAGTGCCGGAGTTTGACATCGACGATGAGGTTCTCCTTATGGAGACCGGCATCGATTCGGATTCGATGTCGAATGATGAAGGGGCTGCTCCACCTTCCGTTCGTTCCAAATCCAAACACTCCGCTTCACTTAAACAACATAAATACATCGATTACACGCGTGCACTTGATGCCACGCAGTTGTATCTCAACGAAATCGGCTTTTCCCCATTGCTCTCACCGGAAGAAGAAGTTCATTTTGCGCGCTTGTCGCAAAGTGGCGATCCGGCCGGGCGCAAGCGCATGATTGAAAGTAACCTGCGGCTGGTGGTCAAAATCGCCCGGCGTTACGTCAATCGGGGGCTGTCGCTGCTGGATCTGATCGAAGAGGGCAACCTCGGGTTGATCCGGGCGGTGGAAAAGTTCGATCCCGAGCGCGGCTTCCGCTTCTCGACCTACGCAACCTGGTGGATCCGTCAGACCATCGAGCGCGCGATCATGAATCAAACCCGGACCATCCGGTTGCCGATCCATGTGGTCAAGGAGCTCAACGTGTACCTGCGGGCGGCACGGGAGCTGACGCAAAAACTCGACCACGAACCTTCACCCGAAGAAATCGCCAACCTGCTGGAAAAGCCGGTGGCCGAGGTCAAGCGCATGCTGGGCCTGAACGAACGGGTTTCTTCGGTCGACGTCTCGCTGGGTCCGGATTCGGATAAAACCCTGCTGGACACTCTCACTGATGATCGTCCTACCGATCCGTGCGAACTGCTGCAGGATGACGACCTGTCGCAGAGCATCGATCAATGGCTGTCTGAATTGACCGACAAGCAGCGCGAGGTGGTCGTACGCCGCTTCGGCCTGCGCGGCCATGAAAGCAGTACGCTGGAAGATGTCGGCCTGGAGATCGGCCTGACCCGGGAACGGGTGCGGCAGATCCAGGTGGAAGGACTCAAGCGCCTTCGTGAAATTCTCGAAAAAAATGGCCTGTCGAGCGAATCGCTGTTCCAGTAAGCGTTTCAAGTGACCGCCCGCAAAAAGCCCCGACTGGTTCGGGGCTTTTTGTTGTCCTCTGAAATCTGCATATGTAGGAGCTGCCGCAGGCTGCGATCTTTTGATCGTCCGAACGCGGCCCGAGCCTGCGGCAGCTCCTACAGGGACAAGTTGTAGTCTTGCTCTGTAAGCCTTGGCTTACTGTTTCGTAAGTGTTCGTTATTTTTACACTGTGGCAGACGACGATGATGTCCGGCGTAGGTGTATAACTTCTTGATTTATATATTTATTATTTGCTGTTAAGCGCTTATGGCAGGCGATTTCATTCCCAAAGGCAAATTGCTCTGCGCCGGGAAATCGCTAGTATCTGAACTGTGTCGACGGACAGACACGCCCTTCAAGGACGAGGGGAACGGACATCGCAGGACGCGATTCATCAGGACGATGAAAAGGAATACAGGGAATAGGGAAAAAATGTGGGCGGGTCATACCGCCCCTTTTTTTGTCTGCAGAAAAGTGAAATCCGCAAAAGCAAAAAGGCCCGCAAGGGGCCTTTTCCAATTCGAGCGCGGGGCAGATCAGCGTTCGAGTTGTTCGATCTTGTTCGGCTTGCCATCCCACTCGGCGGAATCCGGAAGAGGATCCTTGCGCTCGGTGATGTTAGGCCAGACATCTGCCAGCTCGGCGTTGAGCTGGATGAAGTTTTCCATACCGTTTGGCACTTCATCTTCCGAGAAGATGGCCACAGCCGGGCATTCCGGTTCGCACAGGGCGCAGTCGATGCACTCATCCGGGTGAATCACCAGGAAGTTCGGGCCTTCGTAAAAGCAGTCCACCGGACACACTTCTACGCAGTCGGTGTACTTGCACTTGATGCAGTTGTCGGTGACGACGAAGGTCATTTCTAATTTTCTCCTCAGGCGGCGGCAGCGTTGCCCCTTCACGGTTGGGGTCGCCAGGTTTGGGAGCGATACCTGCTGGCCAGGCTATGAACCAGCAGCATCCCAAACCGCGCGAGATTCTAACAGCTTGGAGCCGTTTGCGTTATATCCGCTTCTTCAGTGCTTATATCCGGTTCTTTAGTGCGTAGAGCATTTCCAGCGCGCGACGCGGAGTCATGTCGTCCAGATCGATCTTCGCCAGGTCGTCCAGCACCGGGTGCGGCAGGCTCGCGAACATGTCGCTTTGCTGTGGCGCCGCCGGTTTGCCTTTGACCGCAGGCTTCGGCGCTTCATGAGGCAGCGCGGTGTCCTCCAGACGGCTCAAGTGTTCGCGTGCGCGCGTGATCACTTCGCTCGGCACGCCGGCCAACTGCGCCACCGCCAAGCCATAACTCTGGCTTGCAGGCCCTGGCAGCACATGGTGCAGGAACACGATGCGCTCGTTGTGCTCAGTCGCGTTGAGATGCACGTTGGCCACCAAAGGCTCGGCCTCCGGCAGTACTGTCAGTTCGAAATAGTGAGTGGCGAACAACGTATAGGCGCGCAGTTGTGCCAAACGTTCCGCCGCAGCCCACGCCAGCGACAAACCGTCGAAGGTGCTGGTGCCGCGGCCGACTTCGTCCATCAACACCAGGCTGCGCTCGGTAGCGTTGTGCAGGATATTGGCGGTCTCGCTCATTTCCACCATGAACGTCGAGCGCCCACCGGCCAGATCGTCGCTGGAACCGATGCGGGTGAAGATCCGGTCGACCAGCGACAATTCGCAACTGGCCGCGGGCACGAAGCTGCCGATATGCGCCAGCAGCACGATCAGCGCAGTCTGCCGCATGTAAGTGGATTTACCGCCCATGTTCGGGCCGGTGATCACCAGCATGCGCGTGTTGTCATCAAGGCTCAGGTCGTTGGCCACGAACGGTGTGGTCAGCACTTGCTCGACCACTGGATGACGCCCCTGGGTTATGCGCATGCACGGTTCACTGACGAAGCGCGGGCAGTTCAGATCAAGGTTCAGCGCGCGCTCGGCCAGGTTGCTCAGCACGTCCAGTTCGGCCAGCGCCGCAGCGGTGTCCTGCAAGGGTGGCAACTGGCTGATGAGATCTTCCAGCAGCGCCTCATAAAGCATTTTCTCGCGGGCGAGGGCGCGGCTCTTGGCCGACAGCGCTTTGTCCTCGAAGGCTTTCAGTTCCGGCGTGATGAAACGCTCGGCGCCTTTGAGCGTCTGGCGACGGATGTAGTCGGCCGGCGCCGATTCTGCCTGTTTGCTCGGCAGTTCAATGAAGTAACCGTGAATGCGGTTGTAGCCGACTTTCAAGTGGCTCAGGCCGGTGCGGGCTTTCTCCCGAGCCTCGAGGTCGATGAGGAACTGACCGGCGTTTTCGCTCAGCGATTGCAGTTCGTCGAGTTCGCTGTCGTAGCCGGTTTTCAGCACGCCGCCGTCACGGATCACCGCTGGCGGATTATCGATAATGGCTTTTTCCAGTAGCGCCGCCAATTCCGGATAAGTGCTGGCGGTAGTCGCCAGGCGCTGCAAGTGCGGCGCTTCCAGCTCGGACATCGCCACTTGCAATTGCGGCAGGGCGCCGAGGGCGTCACGCAGACGTGCGAGGTCGCGAGGACGCGCATTGCGCAGGCCGATCCGCGCCAGAATCCGCTCGATGTCCCCGATCTCCTTGAGCTGCGGTTGCAGCTTTTCAAAGCGGTAATGATCGAGCAGGCAAGTGATCGAGGTCTGCCGCGACAACAGTACGGTGAGATCGCGCAGCGGTCGGTTCAGCCAACGGGTGAGCAGACGGCTACCCATGGCGGTCTGGCAGCGATCGACCACCGATTGCAGGGTGTTGTCGCGGCCGCCGGCGAGATTGGTGTCGAGTTCCAGGTTACGGCGGCTGGCGCCATCGAGCACAACCGTGTCGTCGAGACGTTCGTGGCGCAGGCTGCGCAAATGCGGCAGCGCGGTGCGCTGGGTTTCCTTGGCGTAGGCGAGCAGGCAACCTGCGGCACCGATGGCCAGGGTCAGATTCTCGCAGCCGAAGCCTTTCAGATCCTGAGTGGAAAATTGCTGGCAGAGACTTTTCAGCGCCGAGTCACGCTCGAAATCCCACGGCGCCCGACGACGTACGCCGCGGCGTTTTTCCGCTGGCAGGTCCTTTGGCCAATCGTCCGGAATCAACAATTCCACCGGATTGACCCGCTCCAGTTCGGCCAGCAGGTTTTCCCAGCCCTTGATCTCGAGCACGGTGAAGTTGCCGCTGGTAATGTCGAGAACGGCCAGGCCAAACAGGCGTTCGTCGCCCAGAACCGCGGCGATCAGATTGTCGCGACGCTCATCGAGCAACGCCTCATCACTGACCGTGCCCGGCGTGATAATCCGCACCACCTGGCGTTCGACCGGGCCTTTACTTGTGGCGGGATCGCCGACCTGCTCGCAAATCACCACGGATTCGCCAAGCTTGACCAGTTTCGCCAGGTAACCTTCCGCCGCATGGTAAGGAATCCCACACATCGGAATGGCCTGTCCCGCCGATTGCCCGCGCGCGGTCAGCGTGATGTCGAGCAACTTGGCGGCCTTCTTCGCATCTTCGTAGAAGATCTCGTAGAAATCGCCCATGCGGTAGAACATCAGCTGATCGGGGTGCTGGTTCTTCAGCCGCCAGTATTGCTGCATCATCGGAGTGTGGGAGGACAGGTCGGAGACGGCTTTATTCATCGGATTGTCGGGCAACTCGTTAAAAGATGTAGGGCGAAGCGCGGACAATCGCCGGGCTTTTCCGCGATGGGCGCAAGGTTACCATGGGCGGTCTGCGCTACGCAGGCGCTGCGGTCGGGTGATCGTCTGCTTTCATGGAAAAGTTACTTATGCATGATTTATGCAAATCAGCATTTGTCTTCGCGAAAAACTTCAAGCACTATGCGCGTTATGCAAAAACGCAACGTAGCCTCCGTCTTAAGAGCCTTGCTCGATCAACACGGGATCTCCCCCACGGAGCTTCACCGTCGTACCGGCGTGCCTCAATCCACTCTCTCGCGAATTCTCAGCGGGAAGATCGTCGATCCCTCGGATAAACATATTTCGAAGATCGCTGAGTACTTCAATGTCAGCACCGATCAGTTGCGCGGGCGCGCCGACGTCGCGCCCGCGCCCGCGGCCGGTGCCGCCGCACGCGCTGACGTGCATGCTGAACTCAAGGACATAAGCCTGTGGGACGACGACACGCCTGTCGATGATGATGAGGTGTCGGTGCCCTTTCTTCGCGAGGTTGAATTGGCTGCTGGATCAGGAAGATTCGTCATCGAAGAGAGCGAACGCTCCAGCCTGCGTTTCGGCAAGCGCAGCTTGCGCCATAACGGTGTGCAGTTCGATCAGGCCAAATGCGTGACGGTACGCGGCAACAGCATGTTGCCGGTGCTGCGTGACGGCGCAACCGTCGGCGTGAACGCGGGCAAATGTGGTATCGGCGACATCATTGATGGCGACCTCTATGCAATCAATCACAACGGCCAGTTGCGCGTGAAGCAGCTCTACCGCCTGCCGACCGGCATTCGTCTGCGCAGCTTCAATCGCGACGAGCATCCGGACGAGGATTACAGCTTCCAGGAAATTCAGGAAGAGCAGATCGCCATACTCGGTCATGTCTTCTGGTGGGGCATGTACGCCCGCTGACCTTGTCCTTCTCAAATCAGACCCGCCTCGATGGCGGGTTTTTTTTCGCCTGTTGAAGCGCGCCAGCCCTTTGCTGGCGGGGCTTTCATGCGCTCATGCATTTCAGGTGCATAAATAAATGCATTTACGCATTGACTGTATATGCATCCATGCATATTCTTGCAACCAAGCCGCTCGACAAAGCGGCTGGCAAGACAAGCTCTTTAGTTCCAAAAGAACAGGCAGCGATGAACCGGCCTTAACGGTTCAGAGGGTTGGCAACTGACCCGGGTGTGCAGCGTAAAGCACCAGAAGCAGTTATCCGGCGGGCAGGGACCGCGGTCGGAAAAACAATTTAAATGGACTCGTACCGCGCCAGTAGCGCCGAAAAGTCAGCTTCCTTTCACATTTACAGGACTAAAGGGAAGGCGAAGGAGCGCATTACTGAAAAGCCCGGTGTGCAAGCGCCGGGCTTTTTGGAATGCCTGCCTCATGAGAACCCGTTGAACCCAACAAACAAAATCATTCATCACACCAGGAGGCGTGACATGACAAACGAGCAACAAGCGTTGGCGGACATGCCGATCTGGCTGGTGATCCTTCTTGCCGTGATTGGCGGGGTGTCCGGCGAGATGTGGCGCGCCGACAAGGAGGGCGCCCACGGCTGGTCGCTTATCCGCCGTCTGGCCCTGCGCTCGGGCGCCTGCATGATCTGCGGTGTGTCGGCGATCATGCTGCTCTACGCCGCAGGCCTGTCCATCTGGGCCGCCGGCGCATTCGGCTGCCTCACCGCCATGGCCGGTGCCGACGTGGCCATCGGCTTGTACGAACGCTGGGCGGCCAAACGCATCGGCGTCTGCGAACTGCCACCCCGCGACCAGCCTTAACCTCGAACCTGTTCGTGCCGCCCTTTGGGCGGCAGGGCTGCGCGTGGACGATAGAAAAGGAGGTCATGTATGCCCACACCGATCCAACAGCCGTCGCAACTGTTTACAGCCATCGCGACGACGCTGCGCAACACCGCCGGGCTTGACATCAATGTCGGCAATCAAGACGACTTCACTGCGCCGGGCGATCAGGCCTGGGTGTTGATCGGCTTCGACCGCAACGCATCAGGGTGGCGCGCCGCTGACGGGCGTATCGCTCATGTCATGACGGTGTCGTTGCAAGTCATCCCGGCGCTTGCTGCGACCGCGTTTTCAGCCTGCGATCTGATCGCCGTGCTGAAAAATCTGATCACCGACAATCGCTGGGGCGTGCCCGGCGAGCAGTGTGATCTGCCAACCAACATCGATGGCTTGCCGTCATTGCTCGGCCAGCAATACAAGGCCCGGACCCTGACATTCGAGCAGACCCTCTATCTCGGCCCGATCTTGCTCGACGATCCGCTCGGCACGCCGAAATTCGCCCGCACCTGGGAAGTCAGCGATATCGACGATCCCGATCAATACACCGCGCTGGAGGGCTGACCGATGCTCGACGCATTATTGCGCATGCAACTGGGCCCGATCATCGAACGTCTGGCGGAGATGGAGGCAGAAATCGAAGACCTGCATCGCCGTGCCGAAAACTACTGCCGCATCGGCATTTGCCAGACCGTCGACGCAGCGAGCAACACCTGCCAGGTCAGTCACGGCGGCTTGCTCACACCGGCCATAAGGTTCTTTAACCCGAGTGCCGGCGCGCAGAGCGAATCGCGCATTCCCAGCGTAGGTGAGCAATGTCTGCTGCTGAACTACGGCAGCGGCGAAAGCGGCGCGCAAAGTGTCGCGCTGTTCGGGCTGAACAGTGATCGTTTTCCCCCGGCCTCGACCATCCCGACGTTGACTCGTCGGGTGCATCAGGACGGCAGCGAAAGCGGCTACGACGATGCAACGCACACCTTGCACTGGCAGAACGGCCCGGCGCACTTCAACGGTTCACGGGAAACGCTCGAGCTGAGCATCGGCCCGGCGCACCTGCTGATGACGCCCCAAGTCATCACCCTGCAACTGGGCGCGGTCGGCCTGACCCTCGACGCTTCCGGCGCGCACTTCAACGGCCCGTTGGTCGATCACCAGGGCCGGGTCATCAGCCCCTGATTCAAGAGCTAACCATGATCGGAATCGATAGAGACAGCGGGGCCACGGTCGACGACTGGCTGCAGTTTGTGCAGCGCGCGACCCGAGCCCTGACCACGCCGCTGGGCACCCGGCAAAAACGGCCCTTGTACGGATCGCTGATCCCCTCGCTGCTGGGGCAAAACCTCGGTGATGACGTCCTGCTTTTGGCGCAGAGCCACGCGGCGCAAGCGTTCTACAACGCGCAGAACGGCATCAGCGATTTTCAGCCGCAAGTCATCGTCGCCAGTCGGCAGGGCGCCGGTTTGTTGCTGCGCTTCGCCGGCATCTGGAAAAACCGCCAACAAACCTTCGAGGTCGTGACATGAGCATGTTGATCCCCGGTCAGAATCAACTGGCCGAACCTTCGCTGATCAAGGTCGAGGCCTTTGAGGATCTGCTCGCCGAGTTCAAGGCGTTCGTCGTCGAATACGTCGCTGCGCGCTCGCCGGACAGTGCAGCAAAACTCAAAACCAGCCTGGAAAACGAAAGCGAACTGCTGACGCTCGCTTTGCAAGCGTTCTGCGTGCGTCTGCAAATCCACGAACGCAAATACAATGCGCGCATCAAGCAGATGCTGGCGTGGTGGGCCACCGGCAGCAATCTTGATGCGCGGCTGGCGGACATGGGCCTTGAGCGGCAGTTGCTGGATCCCGGTGACCCCGCAGCATTCACGCCGGTGCCGGCGATTTATGAAAGCGACGATGACGCCCGTTTGCGTTATTACCTGGCGCCGCATGCACCGGCAGCGGGGTCGCGGATGCAGTATCGCCGGGAAGTGTTCACCCTCGGCGAGCGGCCAGCGGTGAACGTCGAATCCAGCGATGCCGGGGTGGTGACGGTGACCTACACCTTCAACCCGGACGGTCTCGCTGCTCAGGTCAAGGATGGCAACGGTCGACGCACCGCTCCCGGCGAAGTGCAGGTTACGGTGCTGTCGCGAGAAGGCGACGGCACAGCGTCCGAAGCCCTGCTCGAGGATGTGCGTCAGCACTTTGCCCGCGCCGACGTGCGACCGGAAACTGACCTCGTCACCGTCAAGTCTGCCGATATTCAGCGCTACCAGATTCGCGTCGTGGCCAAAATCAATTCCGGCCCCGATTCGGGCCTGACCAAAGTCGCGGCGCAAGCGCAGTTGCAGGCCTACGCCGACAGCTGTCACCGCCTCGAAGGTCGGGTTGATCCGAGCTGGATCGACTTCACGCTGCACAACGCCGGCGCCGTCCAACTACAGATTCTCGAGCCGCTGGCGCCGATCATCACCACTGCTTTCCAGGCGCCGTACTGCACGGCGGTGGAAGTCGAGGTGCTGACCCTATGAGTGAAAAAACTCAGCGCCCGACGCTGTTGCCCGCCAACAGCTCGGCCCTCGAGCGCGGTCTGGATCTGGGCTTCGGCGCCTTGCTCGATCGCATCGCACCGCCGTTTCCCGAACTGATGAACCCCAGCGAAACGCCGGTGGCTTTTCTGCCGTATCTGGCAGCGGATCGTGGGGTCGCCGAATGGAGCACCGATGCACCGCAAGCAGAAAAACGTCTGACCGTCGAACTCGCTTGGCCCACTGCGCGGCAAGCCGGCACTCGCACGGCGCTGGAAAACGCCGCCAAGGGTTTGCAACTGCGTCCGGAAATCCGCGCCTGGTATGAACAGACACCGCCCGGCGCGCCCTACAGTTTTTCCGTGCGCGCCTTCAGCGAACAACCCTACAGCGAAACCATCGATGCCCGTCTTGATCGACGCCTGGCCGATGCCAAAAGCGAACGGGATGTGCTGTCGGTCTCGGTGGGGCTCAGTGCGTTCGGCAATCACGTGATCGGCGCCGCGACGTTCTGCGGGGAGCTGACCACGGTTTATCCGATCGTTATCGAAGGGCTCGAAACCTCGGGCGAAGCGTTCATCGCGGCGGCGCTGTACACCGTCGAAACATCCACTATTTATCCTCAGGGGGCCTGAATGGCTGACTATTACACCCTGCTCACCAACGCAGGGATTGCCTACGAAACGGCGTGCAAAGCCGCGGGCACGCCGATCAAGCTGACGCAGATTTCCGTCGGCGATGGCGGCGGCGCGGTCTACAACCCAGCGGCCACCGCCACCGCGCTGAAACGCGAAGTCTGGCGCGGACCGCTCAACGCGCTGTTCCAAGACGAGAAAAATCCGAGCTGGCTGCTCGCGGAAGTGACTATTCCGCCGGACGTCGGCGGCTGGTATGTGCGCGAAGCGGGGCTGTGGACCGACACCGGCGTGCTCTACGCCATCGTCAAATATCCGGAATCGTTCAAACCGGTTCTGGCCACTTCGGGCTCGGGCAAAGAGTTCTACATTCGCTCGATTTTCGAGACAAGTAATGCGTCGCTGGTGACGTTGTTGATTGATGACACCGTGGTCAAGGCTACTCGTGCCTGGGTCATGAGTTATCTCGCCGAAGAACTCGGCAAACTCGATGGCAAGCACTCGGTACGCGTTGCGGCGACTGGCAATGTCGTACTGAACGGTGCGCAGCAAATCGACGGTGTCGCCGTGGTTGCTGGCGATCGTGTGCTGCTGCCGAGCCAGACCCTGGCCAAGGACAACGGCCTGTGGATCGTCGCCAATGGCGAATGGCTGCGGGCGACCGATGCCAACAGCAGCGCCAAGGTAACGCCCGGCCTGACAGTAATGGTCGAGGAGGGCGTGGCGAATGGAGATTCGTTGTGGCACCTGACTACCAATGCGCCGATCACCCTTGGCACCACGGCACTGACGTTCAAGATGCTCGCGGGGCGGACCGGGATTGCTGCCGGGACTTACAAGAGTCTGACGGTTGATGAATATGGCCGGGCGACTGCCGGGGCAAATCCCGAGACGCTCGCAGGATTTGGAATCAAGGATTCGTACACCAAGGCTGAAGTTGAGGCGTTGATTGCCAAGGCGTCGGCGTTGCCGGTGGGATCGATTGTGGCGTTCCCGGTTGATACGCCGCCGCCGGGTTTTCTGGAGCTGGATAACAGCGTCAAGAGCAGCGCGACTTACCCGGACTTGAGCGCTTATCTGGGCGGTAAGTTTAATAAGGGTGATGAGGGGGCTGGAAATTTCCGGTTGCCGGAGACTCGCGGGGAGTTTTTGCGGGGTTGGGATCATGGGCGGGGGGTGGATGCCGGTCGCCAGCTTGGTACGGCTCAACTCGATGCAATGCAGCGTCTCACTGGTGCGATATCTGCAGCAGACTCTACTGGTATGGGTCAAATACTCAACGGTGTATACGGTGGGACGAAATCCGGCGTGTCGAAGGGTGTTAATGCTGCGGCCGACGCCTACACTTCCATAGATTTTGACAACGCGCGACAAGCCCGGACATCGGCAGAAAACCGCCCACGTAACGTCACCGTCATGTGGTGCATCAAAGCTTGGAATGCCCCGATCAACCAAGGAAACATTGACGTAGCGGCACTCGTTAAAGAGGTTTCACGTCTTGGCTCTGCAGTACCCGTAGGTGCTGTTATGGCCTTCCCTACGGGAATCGTGCCTCCCGGATTTCTGGAACTGGATGGCAGCGTGCAAAGCTCCGCAACCTATCCGGATCTGGCATCTTACTTGGGCGCTACCTACGTCAAGGGTGATGAGGGCGCGGGAAATTTCCGTTTGCCAGATTCACGCGGCGAGTTTCTCCGTGGTTGGGATCATGCGCGTGGAACAGATCCGGGACGAAACATAGGTAGCTATCAGGCTGGTACAAAAACTCAGGGCGATAATGGAGACGCTCCAGCCGTTCAGGGGATTGGCAACTCGAATGCAATCGACGCTGACCCCGCACCGGATTTCAAAGGCGATATTTACTACACAACCACAGGCGCAACAGTCGGCAGCTTCACAGGCTCGTATTGGAAAACTGTCCGTCCGCGCAACTTGGCGGTGATGTGGTGTATCAAGGCCTGGAACGCGCCGATCAATCAGGGAAACATTGATATCGGCGGGCTCTCTGCATTGGCGCAACAAGCCTCTGAAAGCAATCAAGGCACAGCGAAAGTTGCCACCCAAGCCCTTACAGACTCAGGCACCGATGACGCGACGATCGTCACGCCGAAAAAGTTGCGCTTGGGCTTTCAGATTCTCAAGGCTGCCAATGGCTATGTGGTTTTTCCATCTTGGCTAGGGAGTTTTATTATCCAGTGGGGTTACGCTTCAATTCCCGCTACGTTAACGACGGTCCCATTTTCACTGAGCTATCCAAATGCGTGTCTCTGCGTGCAGACCTCAGGGGTCAGCACATCGGCTGCAGCGGATGTTATTGAGTTGATTCCGTTGAATGGCAAAAACGGATTTACGGCAGTCGGAGTGAGTTCGGGGGTTTCAGGATCTCCTGTGCAAACAGCGACCAATTTCTATTGGCTTTCGATTGGGCATTGATGGTGGAAAAAATGAAATACGTGACATTTGACTCCCAAGGTGTTCTTGAATCGCGCCTTATTCGCGGGCTAAACGATATTCCAGAAGGTGCTGTCGAGGTTAATGAACGCCTGTGGATGCGCATTACTCAGGAACTTGATGGCGTATGGAAATTGGCGGATGACGGCGCCATTACCAAGCATGCGCTTCCCGAATTACAACCCGTCGAATATTCCGCTGAGGAAATTGAAGCTCTGAGGCGTCGTGCGTACGCCGACCCCATTACCGGATCCGACCGGCTATTCGCTGAAGCCCAGCGCATGCAGGTTATGGACGAACCCGGTTGGGAAACCGTTCGCACGGCGGGCATAAAACGATTCAAGGAAATTCAGCAAGAGTTTCCTTGGGTGAAACCCTCAGCACAATCCTTGAACTAAACGCCCCGAACCCCGGGGCGTTTTCTTGCCCGCCCCACAACATTCAACACCCACCAAGCCCCTCCCCACGAGGGGCTTTTCCGTTTATGGAGAAACGAAAAATGGCAAACCGCCAAACCTACACCGTGCTCGTCCCATTCCCCACCGGCGGTGGGCATTGGTCGAGCATCGGCCAAGAACTCGATCTGCTCGACGTCGAGGCCAGTGCGCTGCACTTCGCCGGTCGACTGGAACTGAACACCCAATCCACCCAGGCCAAAACGGCCGCTGCCAAGAAGGCTGACTGAACATGGCTGAGGTTTTGAACTTCGAGCACAACGGCATTACCGTCAATGCCACCGAGTCCCCCGAGGCCATGGGCGGCCTGGGTGACAATGTCATCGGTTTGATCGGCACCGCGCCGAACGCCGATCCGCTGATTCCGCGTAACGCACCGTTCCGCATCAACAGCTTCACCACCCATGCGTTGCTCGATCCGACCGGGTCGGAAGAGGGCACGCTGTACCACGCGGTCTACCAGATTCTCAAAGTGGTGAAAGTGCCGGTGTACGTGGTGATCGTCGAAGCGGGCGCGACCCCGGCCGATACGGTCAACAATGTGATCGGCGGTGTCGAGCCGGCGACCGGGCGCAAGCTCGGTCTGGCGGCGCTGGGCAGTGTCCCTGAAGACCTGACCATCATCGGCGCGCCGGGCTTTACCGGCAGCAAAGCCGTGGCCGGCGAGTTCGCCTCGTTCGGCAAACGCATCAAGGCCCGTGTGGTGCTCGACGGCAAGGATGTCTCGGTGGCCGATCAGGTGCTGTACAGCCAGGAACTCGGTGGCGCTGAGCTCGGTTTCGACCGTTGCCTGGTGGTGCACAACATGCCGGCCGTGTATTCGAAAGCCGCGAAGAAAAACGTCTTTCTGTCGCCGTCCAGTCTGGCGATTGCCGCGCTGGCCAAGGTCAAACAGTGGGAAAGCCCGGGCAACCAGGTGACCTATGCCGAAGACGTTTCGCGGGTCGTTGAATACAACATTCTCGACACTTCCACCGAAGGCGATCTGCTCAACCGCTACGGCGTCAGCTACTACGCCCGCACCGTGCTCGGCGGCTTCTCGCTGCTGGGTAACCGCTCGGTTACCGGCAAGTTCATCAGCTACGTCGGCCTCGAAGATGCAATCAGCCGCAAGCTGGTCAAGGCCGGCCAGAAAGCCATGGCCAAGAACCTCACCAAGTCGTTCATGGATCAAGAGGTCAAGCGCATCAACGACTGGCTGCAGACTTTGGTTGCCGACGAAACCATTCCCGGCGGCAGCGTTTATCTGCACCCGGAACTCAACAGCGTCGAGAAATACAAGAACGGCACCTGGTACGTGGTCATCGATTACGGCCGCTACGCGCCGAATGAACACATGGTTTATCAACTCAACGCCCGCGATGAAATCATCGAGCAGTTCCTGGAGGACGTTCTCTAATGTTTACCAACCGCGTAAGACAGGCCATCGCGGCCACTCTGCAAGGCCTGCCGTTGTCGGCGACCGTTGAAGAATTCACCCCGCCGAAAATCGATTTCGATATGGAGAGCATGACCGGCGGACGTTTCATCGTTGAAGAAATGGCGAAAAGCGCCAAAGCGCTCAATGCCAAGTTGATTGTCCA
The DNA here is from genome assembly GCF_900636825.1 of Pseudomonas fluorescens. NCBI lineage: Bacteria > Pseudomonadati > Pseudomonadota > Gammaproteobacteria > Pseudomonadales > Pseudomonadaceae > Pseudomonas > Pseudomonas fluorescens. The sequence continues at coordinate 1,336,758 of NZ_LR134318.1, forward strand.
GGGCGTCGGCGCCGAAGTGATGCTGGCGCTGGGCGTGAAGCTGGGTGACGACATCCTGCTGAACGTGCGGGAAGCCGGTCAGGATCAGGACGGCAACACCTGGTTCACTTATCACACTGTGGGCGGCAAATTGAAATCCCTGGAGGAAGCCGTGCTGAAAATGGGTGAGAAACCCAAGACCACGCTGGAGCTGTCCTGCCGCACCTACAACCGTCTGGAAAACGGCGTGCCGGTGATCGACATCGACGTACGCACCCAGAAGTTCGTGCTCAACGGCGTCGACATCCTCGGTGATGCCCGGCGTGCGGTGTTGATGCCGTAAACCGCGGTTTACCAGCAATCACAAAACCCTGTGGGAGCGAGCTTGCTCGCGAAAGCGGTCGTTCAGTCACATGAATGTCGAATGTGCCGAAGCCTTCGCGAGCAGGCTCGCTCCCACAGTGGATCTGGACAAAACTTTCAGGAATTCATCCATGTCATGGACACCTCCCCTGCACGAGCTGCTGTCGCCGATCACCGGCGATGACGGTTCGCAAATCGAAACCCTGCAGCTCAAACCGCTGTTCTACGCCGCACAAAAAGAAGCGCTGGAACGCGCCGGTGATGACGAAGATGACCAGTTCTTCGAGCTGGCGCTGCTCGCCACCGGCCTGTCGGTCAAGGAACTCGACCAGCTCAAACGTCCGGACTACGTGAGCATCGCCCAGTACGTGCATGAGATGTCGACTCAACCGTCCTCGCATTTTCTCGATCAGGTCGAAGACGCGGAAAAATCCGCCGATCCCGATCAGGTGCAACTGCTGCAACCGCTCGCCGTGAGCGGCCGCACCGTGACATCGCTGAGCCTGGAAATGCCCGTGCTGCGCGCCACCAAAGTGATGAAGAAATTGAAAACGGCCAAGGAACGCGCCGAATTCATCACCGCCCATTGCACCGGCCTGATGATCCCCGATCTGGCCCTGATGACCGTCCCGGACTGGACGCAACTGCAGGTGCGCATAGACGATTTTTTAAACCAGCCGGCGGCCTACTTTCGGAACGCGACATCGAAGTAATCCTCGATATCGTCCCGCTCATTTACCCGGTAAGTGAAGCGGAAATTCTGGAATGGGACGCCGAAAAGGCGTTGCGCCGCTACGACATAGCGATCACTCGCCTTGGCGTAAAACAGGAGTAGAGCGGCAATGGCAGAGAGTAAATATGCGCCGGCTCACGCTGATCTGAGTGGAAGCGCGGCGGACGCGTTGCCGGATAGCCTGGGCAAATCGCTGCAGGACCTGAACGTGACGCTGTCCCTGGCAAGCGTGGACATTCGTCTGCTGACTCAGGAACAGATCAAGCTGCGCGAACAGTTGGTCAGTCAGCATTCTTTGTTCAAGGTCGTGGCAGCGACACCGGCTGCCAATAGTGAGCCGAAGTCAAAGCTCAAGGCAGAAATCGAGCAGCGTCAGCCACCGAAAAAACTGCAGTCGGCGATGGCAAATGAGACCGCGCTGGTGGAGCTTGATCAGGTATTGCAGCTGAATAAGACATCGCTTCAGGCGCTTTCGGAAAAGAACCTGGAAATCGCCAGCGAGAAACGGATTGCGCCGAGTGGTGCAACGGGCGCGGATTTGCTGCAAGTGCAACTGGCTGCGGCCCGATCCGGCATCGGCGATGGTTTGAAGGGTGAGCAAAGGACGGATGAACTACAAGGTTTCGCCAGCGATGCCGCAACCAATGCGTCGGCGTTCAAGATTGACGTCAAGGACGCCGGTGAAATGCTGGCGAGCTGGCGCACTTCGCTGAAGCTCAATCGCTTGCAAGGTCAGGATCTTGCTGACGTAACCAATTATCTTGGCAACAGTGGGCTGAACGCCAAAGCCGCAGACATCGGTTCAGTGGTTCAAAGCACTGGCGAAGATGCAAAAGCGGCGGGGCTCAAGCCCGAGCACATCGCGGCGCTGGCCGCAGCGTTCCTCAATAGCGGGGCTGGCAAGGCTGATGCTGGCGCTGCACTGAAAACTCTGGCCAGCGTGTTGGGCAAAGGCGAATCGGCATCGTCGGCGCAACGTGGAGCATGGGCGGAGATCGGGCTTAATCCCGAGTCGCTCGCGCGCGGTCTCAGTGACGATGCTCCCGAAACGATCAAGCTGGTACTTGAACAACTCAAACAACAACCGGATGACAAACAAGCTTCACTGACCAAGACATTGTTCGGCGATAACGCTGCAATCCTCGATCTGTTGAAGAAGCCTCAGGACGTTCAAACAGCGTTCAGGCTGGTGGGTGACAAGACTCGTTATGCGACATCGGTGCGGGGGGCGGGTGCAGGTTCGGCAACCGAAACTGCCGAGGCGTACGGCAACACATCTCAGGGACGCTGGAATGCACTGGATGCGAGTCTCAATCGGCTTTCCACAGCGGTCGGTAACGCACTGGCTCCAGTGACTGACGGTATGGCGGTGGCGCTTACTGCATTGGCCAATGGCGTCAGTGCGGCGGCCGAGACCTTCCCCGCGCTTACGGCAGGGCTGGTGTTATTTGGCGCAGCGGCAATGCCGTTTGTGGGTGGTGCATTGAAATCCGGCGTGACTTCGGTACTCGACGCTGTCACCTCCAGACTGTTGCGTCTGGCAACTGCGCGACTGCCGCCAGGGATACGCGACGCAATCAACGACGACGATGGCGATGATAGGCGCAACAAGAAACGCTCCGGACGTGCGAAAAAATCCAAACCACCGTCCAAGGCCGTGCAGCCCCGCACAAGCGCTGTACGGTCAGGCCTGGGCGCACGATTGCGCAGCGCCGCAACCAAGGTCATGCCTGCTATCAAAGGGGCTGCCTCCAATGTCGGACCGATGATCAAGAACGCAGGCTCGAAAGTTACGCCGTTGCTGGCGCGGGCGGCACCGTTAGCCAGATTTGCCGTGCCACTGACGGTCGCTCATGCCGCTTACAAGGGTCTGAAGGGCTGGCGCGAAGGCGATAATCAGGCGGTTGCCGGAGCCACAGGTGAACTCGCGGGGACTGCCATCGGTGCCGTCGTCGGGTCGCTTTTCCTTCCTGGGATCGGGACCGCCATTGGTGGTGTCGTGGGTGGCGCCATTGGTTCGTTTCTGGGTGAAAAACTGGCTGATCCTCCTGCCGACAAATTGGCCCCGCCGGGTGATGTCGCCAAGAACCTCGTCAACGCGCCAAACCAGAACCAGTCGCAGCAAGTCACCTTCTCGCCGTTGATTCAGGTCACCTGCCCGGCACCGGATACTGCCGAACAGATTCGTACGATCATCGGCCAGCAACTCAGCGGGCAATTCCACGGTCAGTTCCTGCCGCTGTTGACCAACAACGCCCTCGCCACCCGCCGCGATGCAGCCCTCACCGATGGAGTCGCCTGATGAAACAACAAATGGCATTGGGCAGTTTCATCTTCGGCCTCTCACGAAGTTTTGCGTACCACCAGTTGTTGCGCAAAACCGATGGCGGCTGGATGGAATTGCCGATCCTCACCAGCAAGCCCAAATCCAGTCAAACCGGACAGAAAACGGAAACCCTGACCATCACCGGCAAATCGATGTACGCCGTCGCCATGGATCGGCTCGATGAATTGCGTGCCTTGCAGGCGCTGCGTATTCCGCTGCCGCTGATTGACGGCATCGGTCGCAATTGGGGGCTGTGGCGAATCAGCAACGTTCAGGAAACCCAGACCCAGATCATCGATGACGGCACGGCGATGGTGGTCGATTGGGTCATCGAATTGGCGGAGTTCAACAATGCGTAAGGTACGAAGCGTGGCTGGTGATTCGGTGAATCTGCTGCTCTACCGCGAAACCGGGCGCAGCGATGACGCCGCCGAAGAAGCGCTGTGGAAACTTAACCCGACCCTGGCCGAGCACGGCGCGGTTCTGCCCGCAGGCATCTGGGTGGTGCTTCCCGAATTTGACGCGCAACCCGCCGCGATCAAAACGCTCACGGCCTGGGATTAAGGAGGTTGTATGGCACTGGGTTTTACCCCGCTCGTGCAGATTTATGGCGCAAACGCGGATCTGCTCAACAAGCGTCTGATCAGTTGGGAGCACATCGATGCCGCTGGTATCGAGTCGGATCAACTGACCCTGACCATTGATCTGGAAGGCCTCGAAGGGCTGCCAAATCTCGGCGGAAAAATTGGCCTGTTGGTGGGTTACCAGGAAATGGACGAGATGGTCGACAAGGGGCAGTTCAAAGTCACTCGCCTGACGCCGACGCTGTTTCCGTTTCGCCTGACTTTGGTGGCCACGGCAGCGCCATTCAGCAAGGATGACGAAACCGGCTTCAAGCAGCGCCGGACCGCCAGTCACGGGCCCACGACGCTCGGTCAATTGTTTAGCAAACTGGTGTCGGCGCACGGCTTTTCGTCGCGTGTCGCAGCGGACGTGTCGTTGATCAAGATTGCCCACGTCGACCAGTCCAATGAAACCGACATGGGCTTTCTGACGCGGCTGGCCAGGAAATACAACCTGGTCGCCAAACCCTATGGCGATGCGTATGTGCTGGCCCGGCCCGGTCAGATCAAATCAATCTCGGGCCAGAAACTGACGGATGTAACGTTGTCGGTCACCCACGATAATCGTCCCGGGGATCACGCCTTTATCAGCGCCACCCTGGAAGAAGGCGCCCGCGAACAGACCCAAGGCTGCAAGACCTGTTTCTGGGATGCGGCGGCGGCTGTGGTGCGCTGGATTGAAACCGGCGTGGCACCGCACAAGGTCATCCGCCAGCAGCAGCCCAACGAAGCCGACGCCATCGCGGTCGGCGAGGGCGAAGTGCGCAAGATGTTGCGCAAGAAATTCAAGGTGAAAATCACCTGTCCGGGTAATCCGCTACTGACCGCCGAAGGATTGTTGTTGCTCGACGACACCTGGCCGGACTTCATGCGTGGGCGCTGGTCGATCGAAAAAGTCACTGCCAATGGCAATCGCGAAAACAGTTATCGCTGCGTGATTGATGCCGCCTGCCTCGATCCCAAGGCCGAAGGCAAAGATTGATTCAGCTATTTCTTGCGAAGCGCGCACGCGACTTTGGTCACTTCAGCAGGGTTTTCACAGCGCCCGAGAGGATGGCCCCTCACAGTCTTTTGAAAATCCTGGAAAGAAATGGCTGGCCCGCATCAATCGTCAGCCGTGCTTCAATCGGAGCGTATCCAGGGAGGATCAAGCATCATGCAAATAACTGAAAACAACCTTATCGACATCATGCCCAACGCCCGCTCCCAAGCGGGCGTTTTTGTTTCTGCGCTCAACGCCGCCATGACTCGGCGCCGCATCGACACGCCCAAACGCATGGCTGCGTTTCTGGCGCAAATTGGCCATGAATCCGGCCAACTGCGCTATGTGCGGGAACTGGGGAACAACCAATATCTGAGCAAATACGACACCGGTACGCTGGCCTTGCGTCTGGGCAACACTCCGGAGGCTGACGGCGACGGGCAAAGGTACCGCGGACGTGGACTGATACAAATCACTGGCCGTAGCAATTATCGCCAATGCAGCGTTGGCCTGTTTGGTGACGAACGCCTGTTGACCTTGCCCGAACTGCTCGAACAACCGCAATGGGCGGCGGAGTCCGCTGCGTGGTTCTGGGAGCAGAACGGCTTGAATGAACTGGCCGACCGTGATCAGTTCAACACCATCACCCGTCGCATCAACGGCGGGTTGAACGGTTTACAGGATCGTCTGGAAATCTGGGCGCGGGCGAGGGCGGTGCTATGCCAATCCCCTGGCGCGTGATCGGAATCTCGTTGTTGGCGCTGGGGGCGTTTGCCGCGGCCTGGCAGTTTCAGGGCTGGCGCTACGGGCAACAATTGGCCGAGCAGGCGCGGTTCAACGCCGAAACGCTCAATCAACTGACTCTCTCCGCTGCCACCGCGCAACGGGTTGAACAGGATAAACGTCTGGCGCTGGCGCAACGGCTCGCGACCAGTGAACAAAGCCATTACCGAGCATTGAGCGATGCCCAACGTGATCAGGATCGCCTGCGCGATCGCCTTGCCACTGCTGATGTGCGCCTGTCAGTCCTTCTCGACACCAGCGAGATTGCCCCAGGCTGCAACGTGCCACCCGCCGCCGGCGCCGGCCGCGTGGATCCTGCAACCGTACGCGCCCGACTTGACCCGGCGCATGCTCAACGAATTATCGCCATCACCGCCGCCGGCGATCGTGGATTGATCGCTTTGCAGGCCTGTCAGGCGTATGTCAGAGCGCTCGCGCCCCAACATTTTGAATGAGTCGGTGTATTGAAAGCGCGACCGGCTCGTGTACGGTGGAGGCATTCCACATGCTTCGGAGCTCGCCGTGAAAGAGACCACCCAACTGGCCGCTGATTTGGGCCGACGTCTGCAAGTGCTCAATGCCCACGTGACCACCGCCGAGTCTTGCACCGGCGGCGGGATTGCCGAAGCGATCACGCGAATTCCGGGCAGTTCGGCCTGGTTCGAGGCGGGCTACGTGACGTACTCCAATCGGCAGAAAACCCGACAGTTGAATGTGCCGGGCGATCTGTTCGAGACGGTGGGGGCGGTCAGTCGCGAGGTGGTCGAGGCGATGGTCCGCGGTGCGCAGCAGCAAAGCCTGGCGCATTTTGCCGTGGCGGTCAGCGGCGTCGCCGGGCCTGACGGTGGCACGCCGAACAAACCGGTGGGTACGGTGTGGCTGGCCTGGGCCGTGGGCGATGCTGTTTACAGCGAGGTTCAGCACTTCCCGGGTAACCGCGATGAGGTTCGCCGACAAACGGTGAAGGCCGCGCTAGAGGGGCTTGCGCGACTAGCGGCACGAGAAATCGAAAATCAGGGGTAGGCGATCTTCGAGCGCTGTGGAATAATACTGTCTACTTATACAGGTGTTGGCCGTCAGGCCTTATTGATTACGTGAGGACTTTAATGGACGACAACAAGAAGAAAGCCTTGGCTGCGGCCCTGGGTCAGATCGAACGTCAATTCGGCAAGGGTGCCGTAATGCGTATGGGCGATCAGGATCGTCAGGCGATCCCGGCCATTTCCACTGGCTCTCTGGGTCTGGACATCGCACTCGGCATCGGCGGTCTGCCAAAAGGCCGTATTGTTGAAATCTACGGTCCTGAATCCTCCGGTAAAACCACACTGACCTTGTCCGTGATCGCTCAGGCGCAAAAAGCCGGTGCGACCTGCGCATTCGTCGACGCCGAGCACGCCCTCGATCCAGAATACGCCGGCAAGCTGGGCGTCAACGTCGATGACCTGCTGGTGTCCCAGCCGGACACCGGTGAACAGGCTCTGGAAATCACCGACATGCTGGTGCGCTCCAACGCCGTTGACGTAATCATCGTCGACTCCGTGGCAGCACTGGTTCCGAAGGCTGAAATCGAAGGCGAAATGGGTGACATGCACGTGGGCCTGCAAGCCCGTCTGATGTCCCAGGCGCTGCGCAAGATCACCGGTAACATCAAGAACGCGAACTGCCTGGTGATCTTCATCAACCAGATCCGTATGAAGATCGGCGTGATGTTCGGTAGCCCGGAAACCACCACCGGTGGTAACGCGCTGAAGTTCTACGCTTCGGTTCGTCTCGACATCCGCCGTACCGGCGCGGTGAAGGAAGGCGACGAAGTTGTCGGCAGCGAAACCCGCGTCAAGGTTGTGAAGAACAAAGTGGCTTCGCCGTTCCGTCAGGCCGAGTTCCAGATTCTTTACGGCAAAGGCATTTACCTCAATGGCGAGATGATCGACCTGGGTGTGTTGCACGGTTTCGTCGAGAAGTCCGGCGCCTGGTATGCCTATGAAGGCACCAAAATCGGTCAGGGCAAGGCCAACTCGGCCAAGTTCCTGGCAGATAACCCGGAAATCGCCGCGAAGCTCGAGAAGCAACTGCGTGACAAGCTGTTGACACCAGCAGTGATCGACTCCAAGGCTTCTGCAGTCAAAGAGACCGAAGACGATCTGGCCGACGCTGATATCTGATTGCAGCGATGACCACCGCCGTACTCGATACCCTCGTCGCTGTGCGGCGAACCGCGATGGACCTGCTCGCGCGCCGCGAGCATGGTCGAGTCGAGCTGACGCGTAAATTGCGTCAGCGCGGCGCTGAGGCAGAGATGATCGAAACAGCTCTCGACCGTTTGACGGAAGAGGGCCTGCTTTCCGAAGCCCGCTACCTTGAAAGCTTTGTTTCCTATCGTGCGCGTTCCGGTTACGGCCCGTTGCGGATTCGTGAAGAGCTCAGCCAGCGCGGTTTGCAACGCCCCGATATCGAACTTGCCTTGCGCGAAAGCGGTATCAATTGGCAGGAGCAGCTTCGCGAAACCTGGCAACGAAAATTTGCCGGACATTTGCCGATAGATGCCAAGGAACGGGCCAAGCAAGGTCGATTCCTCGCTTATCGAGGGTTCTCGATGGAGATGATCAACCGCTTGTTCAGCGGCAGAGGGGTGGATGATTAAAATAACGGCCCGCTATGAAAATAGCGGGCCGTTTTTTTTGCATTCAAATCATCTTTGACGGTTCGCGAGAACGCTGGATTGCTTGCTGCGGCGGCGAGTCGGCCCAGTTTTGCGGCAGGTTGATGTAATCGATCAACTCTCTCAAGCGTCCGTGAGTGCGGGCGTTGAAGGCGAAGGCAAGTCGCGCCAGATGGCTGTATTGCGCTTCGTCGTGTTCCTCGCCGCTGTAGGCGTGTTGATGAAAGCGGTCACTCAGGCACAAGTCGGCGAACGCTTCCTGCATCTGTTCCAGTGCTTGATCGCTGAGCTTGTGATTCATGCGGATCACGAACTGCCGCTTGAGCCAGCGGCTGGAGTGAAAGTTGCTGTAGAACTCGACCCAATGAGGCTAAACCCAATGGATACAGGGGTTTCAGCCGATGAGCGTCCTCAAGAGTCCCCAAAATGGGACAAACCTGTTACAAACCGCCCTTGCCAAGCCGTACCACTATCGTCGGTCTGGCCGCTATTACCTTCGCCTTCGCCCGCAAGGCGCCACTCAAGGCTTCTTTACGTTATCGCTTAGGACCACCGATAAGGCCACCGCAATGCAAATCTCGAAGGACATCCTCAAGACCCTCTCTCTTTTCCACTTGGATAACCCAAAGGCCTCCTGGAGGGAGCTTAAAGAGCGCCTGATTACCATCGCTGAGGAGTGCCTTACGATGGCCCACGGAGACGACTCCTTGGTGGCCTATGAGATGATCTATGACGAGCTTCGGTTGTCCTTACGTGAGGCCTCGGCTAAAGAACCGTTGACCGTTGACCAACAAAGGGCTGCCGGTAAGTACGTGGAGGTCCTTGAGGCTGCTCAGGAGCGTTTGAAGGGCAGACCTCAGAAGCTGGTAGAGATCATAAGAGAGCTGAAGGGTGAGTCTTGTGGCACGTCAATGGCCCCATATCTGCCCCTATCTGTATTGCCGTCCACACCAGTGGCGCTCAGCACACCGATGACCTTCAAGACCCTCTCGGGGCTCTACATGGACGAGCGCAAAGACAGCATTCAGGCCAGCACCATGAGGGACGTGAAGTCCTCGTGTGAGGCTATCGGTTCGATCCTTGGGGACCTGAACTTGAGGACCCACACAAGGGAGGACATGAGGAATCTGAGGGATAAACTCTTGGAGGACCGCAAAGCTTCGACGGTGAAGAAGCTGCTCACCAGATTCTCGACTGTAATGGACTGGGCTGTGAACAATGGCTATCTCGAAAAGAGCCTTGATAAGGGCTTGAAGCCAACTAAGGGAGCCGATAGCTCTCGTGAGCCGTTCTCTCGGGATCAGGTGAAAGCCCTGATGGATCACGCGAAGACCCTTCCAGTAGACGCATGGCAGCGCTGGGCGTTGTCCCTTGGGGTCATCACTGGGGCTCGCATCGAGGAAATCAGGCAGTTGACCAAGGCGGACATCAAGGAGGTCCCAGGTGTCAGTGGTGCGAACCGCACTTGGGTCATCGACATAAACAGGAACGATGGGAAGTCAGTTAAGACCAATAGCTCAGTGAGGGTCATTCCGTTGACCGATGGGGCCTATGGGTTTGATCTTCAAGCGTTCCTTGAGTTTGTCGCAAAGGCCGACTCTCGGTTGTTCACGTTGGGCGCTGGGCAGTTCTCCGGGGTGCTCAATGGGACCCTTAGGGAAGTCCTGGGCCTCAAGACTGATAGAACACAAACCTTCCACTCACTGCGTCACTCTCTCGCGGGAGCCTTGAAGGCCGCTGAGGTCCCTGTGGGCACCGCCGAGTCGATCTTGGGGCATTCCTCGGGGTCGATCAGTTACGACCTTTATGGGGCCGGGAGTGCCGTAGAGGTGGGGCGGATGGCTGAGGCATTGAGGGCAGCCTTCAAGATGGAGGCCGCACAATGAGCAAAGTGACCATCACTAACAATCCACTGGTCGCGCTTCGCTTGGGTCTACCTTTCCGGCTATGCCGTCTGCCTGACAAAGGGCCTCAATTCGGCCACGGTGTTTATATACCGCCAGGGCACCTACAGCGATTCATGACAATGCACGCTATGTCTCTAATTGAGGACTTGGAGGCCTTGGCGATACGCGATGAGATGATGCAAGAAGAAGTTGATAGGCTTCGGCTCAGTATCGACACTCGACGGGCTACTTGTGGACTTTCTCCAAGGGCACTGGTGGGGCATACCGAGCAATCGGACATAGTGGGGCGCGTGGAGGTCGCACTGTAATGACGATGAAATTCGTTAAGCAGAACTTTATGGGCATCGAACTGGATGTCCTAATTGGGCATCCTGAACATAGACTTCTGTTTATCGCTACGCAGGTCGCTAAGGCTGCTGGGTTGAAGAACCCGGCTGTAGCTATCAACGTGGCACGCCGCAACCACGGTTCTGGCGGGGCTTTGGAGACACTAATACTGCCAGATAGTATTAGTCTCCCGGTGGACTCTAAGGGCGCAGTGAATAAGGCTCGGCGCTATCGGGGTGCGGGGATGCAGCTTCTTGAGGCACTGGTGGCGGAAAACGCCACTTGTGAACTACCACTCGACCAGGGAGGGAAGAAGTACCGCATCACCACCACGCTTTTCACTGAGGCTGAGACCTATCAGATGCTCCTTCGGGGTCACGCCCCAGCCTCTGAACCATTCCGCAAGTGGGTCACTGAGGAGGTTCTCCCTTCGATCCGCAAGACTGGCACCTACAACATCCACGAAAGCGAAACTAAGGAAGCCCAGCAGTTCGCGGGGGAGTTCGCACAGCTCCACTCGGCAATCTCTGAGCTGACCAGTGAGGTCCTCAGTCTCAAGGAGATCATCGCGGGCTTCCAAAAACCCTCACTATAAGGGGAACCCAAGGATGGGACCCCGAGTGTGTGCGTGTGAGGTGAGGCCTGAATTAAAAACCCTCACTATAAGGGGGACAGGAGGATAAGCCCGCTTGGTTAAACCAAGTGGCACCTTCTGCCCACCTACTGCCAGTCCTTTGGGCTGGTCACTGCTGACCCATTGCCTGTGTCTCTGGGTCGCCTTCTTGTCTATCGCCAGTCGCTGCCCCTCGGGGTCATGCCAAGGTGGGCAACGGGAGGACAATCGGGAGCTATGAGCCCGAGCCTAAGGCAGACAGGCGTATCGTGGTGTTCGCTCAATGTGACCTGGTGTTCACTTTGGGCCTTTTCGAGAACTGGGGGCGCTCGAACTGACCACGAGAACAGGGGGGGCTTAAAGAACTTAAAGATTAACTAAGAGGTTCTCTTGGAGATCATTAATTATCTTGTGTAAACAAGTAATTAAATCTTTAGGTTTATCTTTGGGTCTTAGTGATTAACTTTAAGTTTCTCTCTTGGTGTCTTAAGGTTAGGACGGGTCTTGTCAGACCACGAACCTGGGAACTTCGAGGTAGCTCAAAGAGCAAACAAAAGGAGCCTGTATACATGACCAAAAAGATAGTCCCGAGACCTGATGCCTCAGAGGAGCACTTGGCGATTATAGGGTCTCTCCGTGAGGCCATCGACGTGCCCGCTAAGTTGCACCTGCTAATTGACCTGAGGTCTTCCTATAAGCCCCACCGTGAGTGGAGCCGGGAGGAGCAGTACCTCATTGACCACCATAGGTCGCCACTGCTGCCCAAGCTGATAGCGTCCCTTGGAGCTGCTGGTGTCTCACTTCGGGACGCCCTGAGCGTGCCACTGTTATTCAAGATGAACGCGAAGTAATTACACCGGTTGTCCTCACAGCGTTAGCCGCACTAACCAAGGGCACTTAATAGAAATCAAGAATCCATAGAGCAACTTTCAGGGTAGGCGTATCGTCCGTCTTCTCCGTGTCTTGTCGTGCGCTCTACGTGCGGACTGAAAGTTGCTCTATGGGTAGGTCGGAGAAATATACCCAAATGAACATCAACATCACCGCTGTAACTCCCTCTAAGGCCACCGTGAACGGTCAGCCAATGGCCCGAGAGTATGTCGAGACTTTGTTGTTGCCCCTATTGGTGGCAGCACACGGCAAGAACTACTCGGGAATCCTTCAGGTTGCTCAAGTATTTGCCGCTGCTGGTCTGTCCCTGAGTGCATCCCCTGAGGCCGCTCGTAGTTATCGAGAGCATATGGCCGAGAAGGCAGCACTTGAAGCTCGTCAGATTGCTGAGGCTAAGGCCAACGCTGAGCGGTGCCGTGTGCCGACCCCACAGGAAATCGCAGAGAAGAAGGCCGAGCGTGCGCGTCAGGCTCAAGCCATCCGTGAGCGCGGTGAGCGTCTCCGTGCCCAGCTTGGCCGCTGATAGCAACCACACCCATTCATAACCTTTAGGAGTTACAAGCAATGAAGCCTTTTCAATACAAGACCCCTGAGCGGGTCTACACCCAATCCGTGAAGTCCCTCGGGCTTACCCAAGCGACATTCCACAGTTCGGACATTCGGGCCGAAGAGGTGGCTGCAAGCGACCCAGCAGTCTACGCCTTGGCAATGCAGGAAGCCGCCGATGAGCACCTGAATGGCGAAGAGTGGCGGGAGGACATGAACAATGCTTTCCCGTCCGAAGTGCGCCCTTATGGTTCAATCCCAACGTGCCCCCAAGTTGCCCTGATGGCTGATCGGTCAGTGACCTTCGATCCCCGGCAGACCTACGATGGTCGCACAGTGACCAAGGGTGTAGCTCTGGCAGGCTCGCTTGTGTCCATGGAGGCCCCTGAGGTCGGCGTGTTGGTGTCGGCTCGAATCTCTATCCTCGACCACACCGTCCAGTTTGGTTTCACTGAGCGGAGCATGGAGCAGACCGCCAATAAGGTCCTAAATGACCTTGAGCTGACCATGGCTGGTAAGATCGCTGAGAGCCTGGAGAGCCAACCCTCGGTCTCTAAGGTCTACGTTGGGCCACTCACTGGCACACCGGCTGCCCAGGCTGAGGACTTCCTTGACCTCATCGCCACCCACCTGGACACCTACTGGGGCCGTGACATCTCAGAGTTTGGCGTTCTGATTCCCGTGAGTCTTCGCCCTGTTCTTAATCGTGCCGCCCAAAGGGCAGGCTTGGAGGACATCGACGAATTGGTGGGCACTCGTGTGCAGGTCTACAGCGGACCAGATCGAGGCATCTTCTTGGCACCCAAAGCGTTCGCTCTGTTGTCCTTTCGTGAGAACCGTGAAGGCGACGTGTGGCGCATTGAGCTGAGCCGCAATAGTGCCTCGCTGAGCTGGGAGCTGGAGGTCAGCGCAGTGGTAGACGTAATGGCTACCGCTATGGTCGAGGTGAAGGTAAACGGTTCTGACTGGGAGACCACCCCAGTGGCCTTGCCTCTCATCAAGCAGATCGTCCTTTCGGATGCGCCTTGAGGGACCCGCAAGTAGGGCCTAAAGGGTCCCCTCAAGTCTGAGGGGGCCTCGCTGGATTCCATCAATCAACGAGTCCAAATCTGGACCGGTTAACGCCCGTCGCTGGGCATTCATCAAACACAGTCTTTCTGTTTGCTCTCTGTGCCATCGATCAGAGCCCGTCATGGGGCCTGTGTGCTGGTCTGTGGGAGCGAACTCAGAGAGCAAACAAAAGGAAAACATGAACATGATCGATATCAAACACAAGCACGCGGCCCACGTAATCATCATTGAGGGTAAACCTTTCAAGGCTAATGACTCGGGTATGTGGGACCTGACTGACATCTGGCGGACCCTGAAGCTACCCAAAGGCAAACAACCGGGTAAGTGGGTAGACACCAAGAAGGCCAAGACCTTGGAACAAACCGGAAATATCGGTTCGTTAAACAAGGGGCGAGCAGGCTCCGTGACTCAGGCCACCAAGCGGGCCACTCTGGCATATGCCGGATGGGTCTCAGATGAGTTCGAGGCAATGGTCTATGACGCCTTCGAGGCGATCCTTGAGATGCCTGAGGTCGCCTTACTGGTGGCCGACAAGATGCGCAACATGGGCAATGACCATAGTGCTGCAATCCTTGAGCGGTCCGCCTTCAATGATCGCTGTGACTGGAGGGCTCTCAAAGCTCCCCACAAGAACACCCAAAAGGGGCTGAGGGCTGCTGTAGCCAAGGGCAACCTGTCCCTTGAGCGAGCCATTGGTTTAGGCCTCAATAGGTCCCCGCTTAGAGCGTGAAGTTGCTATGCTCAGCCGCTAAACACTCCAACGTAAGGTCAGCCATGAGCTTCACGCTGTGTTTCACTTACAACAATAAACGAGTGGTCACGAAGGTGTCAGTCGATCATCTGACCCCATATGCGGCTGTTTGTTTTGCCCTGCTTCAGTCGGGAGCCACCAACGACTCAAGCCGTGGAGGCTGGCCTGACTCCTATGAGGGCATCCTTGAGGTTGCCAAGCATTACGGCCTTACAAACTTCAGCTTCCACCACTCCCTGAAATCATAGGTGACCTCATGGACCGCTTGCAGGCCCTTTACTGGGTCTGTGTGGCTGTGCATATGGCCTTATGGTGCGTCAACGCGTGCCGTTGGCTATACGGACACCTCAAAGACCCTTGATGAAAAACTGACAGAAAAATCTGAGACCCCATTCCACACAATGTCTTCCCAGGCTTTCCCCCGTATGCCCCTCCCTGGAGACCCCGGACGAATGAGCCGAGGACTGGGACAAAGGTGGAACAAAGGTGGGACAAAGGTGGGACAAACCTGTTGCAAAACGGGGTCTCTCCTCGCTAACCTGAAGGCTCCTAACGTGCCTCAAAAGGTCGGTGTGAGGATCGTATCCTTCGCCTCTGGCAGCATCTCCGGGTAGTCCAAAGTGTAGTGCAGGCCCCGAGATTCCTTGCGTTCCATGGCAGACCGGATCATCAGTTCCGCTACCTGAGCAAGGTTCCTCAATTCGATCAGGTCTCTGCTTACTCGGTAATTGCTGTAGAACTGGTTGATCTGTTCCACCGCCTCGTCAACGCTGTAGACCAGTCGCATCAGCTTCATGTCGGTCGGCAGGATATAACGGTTTTCCTCCAGTTGCTGGCGGATGAAATCCAGCGCGCCTTGCCAGAATGTCCCGCCCGGAACATCCAGCAACACCACCGGCACCAATGGGCTTTTGCCGGTCTGAATCAACGTCAGAACTTCCAGGGCTTCATCCAGGGTGCCGAACCCACCAGGGCATAAAACCAGTGCGTCAGCCTCTTTGACGAAGAACAGCTTACGCGTGAAGAAGAAATGGAACGGCAGCAGATTGCCCGTGCCATCGACAGTGGGGTTGGCATGTTGCTCGAAGGGCAGGGTGATGTTGAAACCCAGGCTGTGGTCACGCCCGGCGCCTTCGTGTGCCGCGGCCATGATGCCGCCGCCAGCACCGGTGATGACCATCATGTCTGAGCGCGTCAGCGCTGCGCCCAATTCTCGGGCCATGGCATACAAGGGATGCTCGACCGGTGTTCGCGCCGAGCCGAAAACGGTGACTTTGCGCCGTCCCTTGAATTGCTCCAGCACCCGAAACGCCTGCTCCAGTTCACGCAGCGCTTGCAGGGTGATCTTGGCGTTCCAGCGATTGTGGTCTTCCTGGGCCATGCGCAGCACGGTCAGGATCATGTCGCGGTAAATGGGGATATTCGGGCTGTCGGGGGAAACACGGCTGAGTTGTGCTTCGACCTGGCTGATGAGGTCGGGGCCGCTTTCCTGAAAATGACGACTGAGCAGGTCATTCGGTTGGTAAGGCATTCAACTTCTCCTTCTGCACAAAGCGACTGGCCCCAACAATCAACGTCCGGGCCGCGCTGCAAAAACGCACACGGCGGCAGTTCCATTTCTGCCGTTCAAGAATGATCGAGATACTTTGAATCTAGACCCTCGCACGCATTTGCGCTGACTTGAACAGTGCGCTGTAACGTTTTGCCTAGCAAACGCTTATCGGTTTTTAGTCGAGGCATCGCCGCTCGTCTGAACATACGACCTGGCGCGAACCCTCTGATTTACTCAAGTACAGATGTCATACGACAACTTTGCGTCAGCGCGCATACGCAAGGTGCAGGCAATTGAAGGATTCGTGGATGGCAAGGAGGCGGGATGCATGGCCAGAGTGGTTCTGGAAATCGATACGCAGCTGTATCGAATGCTGAAGGCATCAGCCGAGGCCAATCAAGTCAGTCTCGAGGAGGAGTGTTGCCGGCGGTTGGCGGGTGGCGAGCGCCGTTCGCGCTATCTGCAGGCCTTGTTGGCCGAACTGCGCGCCGAGGATGAACAGCGGCGCGCCAATTCGCGATGATTACTTCTTCTTCGCCGGGCCGGCTTTCGGGCAATCCGATTCCTGGTAGCTGGCAGAGCCGATCGCCTTGTTGGTTTTCACTTCGGTGAAGTCGTAACGCATGATCGCGCCCTTGGCCATCAGCTTGCGGAACGACGGGTTGTTGCACACCGAGGCGCCCAACTGGAAATACACGGCTTTGGGATCAGCGCGCATCTTGTCGGCATGGCTCTTTTGCACGCTCAGATGGTTGATCAGCTGAGTGCCTTCGACGGTGTAGCCCTGATCGAGAATGTCTTCATTGATGGCCCGTGGCGTGCCGACGCTGCTTTGGGCGGCGACGTTGCGCAGCTCTCTGTTCAGATTCTGCTCACTCAGGGATGCAGCCTGAGCGGTGAAGGACGACGCCAGCAGAATGGCAGCGGTGGGAACGATAAGGCGCAGCATGAAACTCTCCTGATTCGGTGACTGGTGGTTCGACCAGCCTCGGGGCTGTGCGTTCAGTGGCGGCGAATTATAGGGGAGCCGGTCGGGAGGGTACAGGCTTGTGCCCATCGCTCTGGTAAACTGCCGGCCTTTATTGCCCTGCCGAGTGTCGTTCGTGTCGAGTTTTCCAGCTTTTCGGCCTTGCCCGAGATGAATCATGCGTCCAATGCCGTCGCCCGCCTGCGCGATCAGCGCGAAGATGAAGGCATCAAGCCGATTCAGGCCCGTGGCTTTCGCTCCGAGCGTTGCCGTGATTGCCGGGTGATCATCAGCCATTGCCTGTGTGCCTGGCGGCCGAACGTCGAAACGCGTTCGGGCGTGTGCCTGATCATGACCGGCAAGGAAGTGTTCAAACCGAGCAATACCGGTTGGCTGATTGCCGATGTGGTGCGCGACAACCATGCCTTTATCTGGTCACGCACTGAGCCCGATCCGCAAATGCTCGCGTTGCTCAATGATCCGCAATGGCAGCCGTATCTGGTATTTCCGGGCGAATATGTCGAGCCGTCACGGGTGACCAACACCGTGGCCGTCGATCACAGCAAGCGCCCGCTGTTTATTCTGCTCGATGCTACGTGGACCGAGGCGCGCAAGATCTTTCGCAAAAGTCCCTATTTCGACCGCCTGCCGATCCTCAGCCTCCTGCCCGACAAACTCTCGCGCTACCGACTGCGCCGTTCGACCCGCAGCGAGCATTTGTGCACCGCCGAAGTCGCGGCGTTGTGTCTGGAACTGGCCGGTGACAGCGATGCAGCCTCAGCACTCGACGCTTATTTCGATGTGTTCAGCCAGCATTATCTCGGCGCCAAACAACAACTGGACATGAATGAATCGACACCCGCTCACGCCGAGCTGCTGCCCTATATACGAAAGCCGCAGCCTGAGTTGGCCCAATAGTGGCCCATACTGTCGAGAGGGCTGGCCGTGTTGCTTGACCACCCCGGTTTCGCTGGGCATGCTTGGCGCCGATTAGGGTGCGGCCAAGGTTTGATACGCCGTTTTTGCTGATGATTGGCGTTGAACGTGCCCCTGTGGATAGCGCTTCGAAGCGCTATCTCGAGTTGTTTTGGCCAGAGCGGAATGCACCGCGTCTGCCATCAAAAACAGGATCATTTGAATAATGGCCACATACGACATCCTGATTGCCGACGATCACCCCCTGTTTCGTAGCGCCCTGCATCAAGCGGTGACGCTGGGCCTTGGCCCGGATGTGCGATTGGTGGAAGTGGCAAGCATCGCTGAATTGGAAGTTCGCCTGACCGAAAAGGCCGACTGGGATCTGGTCCTGCTCGACCTGAACATGCCCGGCGCTTATGGGTTTTCCGGACTGGTGCTGCTGCGCGGGCAATACCCGCAGATTCCGGTGGTGATGGTTTCGGCGCAGGAAGAAGCTTCGGTGATGGTCAAATCCCGCGAATTTGGCGCCAGTGGCTTTATTCCCAAATCCAGCGACCTCAG
Organism: Pseudomonas fluorescens; assembly: GCF_900636825.1. Taxonomy (NCBI): domain Bacteria; kingdom Pseudomonadati; phylum Pseudomonadota; class Gammaproteobacteria; order Pseudomonadales; family Pseudomonadaceae; genus Pseudomonas; species Pseudomonas fluorescens. The sequence goes on from NZ_LR134318.1 coordinate 1,355,310, forward strand.
CGTGATTCAGGATGCGGTGCGTAAAGTGCTTGATGGCGATGTGTTCTGGCCACCCCAGGCGTTCGAAGCTGTCAGTGTCTCCGACGAAGCCAAAGCCGCCAGCGATGGCCTCGCCAGCCTGACGCCACAGCAGTTTCGGGTGCTGACCATGGTCTGCGAGGGCCTGCTGAACAAGCAGATCGCTTATGAGTTGAGCGTGTCGGAAGCGACGATCAAAGCTCACGTCACGGCAATTTTTCGCAAACTGAATGTGCGCACTCGCACGCAAGCGGCTTTACTGCTGCAACAACTTGAGTCAATTCCGAGCCAGTAATGGCTGGTGGTTTCACGCTTTTTTGACTTTTGTTGATCTAGCTTCCCCACTCCTTTTTGGTTGGTTTCTTCCTTATGTCACCTTTCAAGGGCCAGACCGGCCTGAAACGAATCCTCAACGCTTCCGGCTATTCGCTCGACGGCCTGCGCGCCGCCTTCACCGGCGAAGCGGCGTTCCGCCAATTGGTATTGCTCAATGTCGTGCTGATTCCGCTGACGTTCTTCCTGAACGTCAGCCGTGTCGAACAGGCGCTGCTGATTGCGGTGTGTTTGCTGGCGCTGATTGTCGAGCTGCTGAATTCGGCAGTGGAAGCGGCCATCGACCGCATCTCGCTGGAGTTGCACCCGCTGTCGAAGAATGCCAAGGACATGGGCAGCGCCGCGCAGTTTGTTGCGCTGACCATGATCGGGCTGGTGTGGGCGGTGATTCTGCTTTAAGCAATGGTCGGCAAGACGATCTCGTCGCTGCGCTGCACCCCGGCGGTGAACGCGCGGCACAGCTCGAGAAACTCGCGCATCGCTGAGGTCTGGTATTTCTGCTTGTGCCAGATGAAATAGAACTGCCGGGCCAGATCCAGGTCCGGCGTCTCCACCGGCACCAGGCTGCCGCGGCGGAAAGCATCGCGCAGCGCCAGCCGCGAAATGCAGCCAATCCCCAGACCTGATTCCACCGCGCGTTTGATCGCTTCGGTGTGCTCGAGCTCGAGACGAATGTTCAGCGCGCTGCGGTGGTGGCGCATGGCTTGGTCGAAGGTGAGGCGGGTGCCAGAGCCTTGTTCGCGCAGAATCCACGCCTCGTGGGTCAACTCTTCCATGCTCGCACTGCCGCGCTTGGCCAATGGATGCTGCGGCGCGCAGAAAACCACCAGCTCATCCTCGACCCAACTTTGCACTTCGATGTCCGGATGGCTGCAATCGCCTTCGATCAGACCCAGATCAATTTCGTAGTGGGCGACTTGTTGCACGATATTAGCTGTGTTCTGAACATGCAGCTTCACCTGGCTTTCCGGGTGCCGCTGCATGAAGCTGCCGATCAGCAGTGTCGCCAGATAGTTGCCAATGGTCAGCGTCGCCCCCACTGATAAAGAACCGAAACCGGATTTGCCGTTGAGCAGGTCTTCGATCTCCTTGGCTTGATCGAGCAAGGCCACGGCTTGCGGCAACAGCTGTTTACCGAGGGCGTTGAGGCTCAGCCGTTTGCCGGCGCGGTCGAACAGCTGGCAGCTGGACTGGCGCTCAAGCTCGGTGATCGAGGTGCTGGCCGCCGATTGCGAAAGGTTCAGCAGACCCGCAGCACGGGATACGCTTTCCTGCTGGGCGACGGCGACGAAAACTTGCAGTTGACGGAGAGTGAATCGCATATCGATATAACCGATAACCCTTATCTTAATAATCCAGTTAACAGATATTGTCGTCGCTATTAGAATGCGATGCAATTGCGCACGTAAGCCTTATTGAGCCGCGCAGACCAATCTCCAGGAGTCAAACGTACATGAGCAACATGAACCACGAGCGTGTCCTCAGTGTTCATCACTGGAACGACACTCTGTTCAGCTTCAAGTGCACCCGCGATCCAGGCCTGCGCTTCGAGAACGGTCAGTTCGTGATGATCGGCCTGCAGCAGCCCAACGGCCGCCCGCTTATGCGCGCTTACTCGATCGCCAGCCCGAACTGGGAAGAGCATCTCGAATTCTTCAGCATCAAAGTGCAGGACGGTCCGCTGACGTCCCAGCTGCAGCATTTGAAGGAAGGCGACGAGATCATCATCTCGAAGAAGCCTACCGGCACCCTGGTTCTTGACGACCTGAACCCGGGCAAGCATTTGTACCTGCTGAGCACCGGCACCGGTCTGGCGCCGTTCATGAGCGTGATCCAGGATCCGGAAACCTACGAGCGCTTCGAAAAAGTGATCCTGGTTCACGGTGTGCGTTACGTCAACGAAGTCGCCTACCGCGAGTTCATCACCGAGCACCTGCCGCAGAACGAGTTCTTCGGCGAAGCGCTGCGTGACAAGCTGATCTACTACCCGACCGTGACCCGCGAGCCGTTCGAGAATCAGGGCCGTCTGACCGACCTGATGCGCAGCGGCAAGCTGTTCAGCGACATCGGCCTGCCTCCGATCAACCCGCAGGATGACCGCGCGATGATCTGCGGCAGCCCTAGCATGCTCGACGAGACCAGCGAAGTGCTCGACAGCTTCGGCCTGAAGATCTCGGCGCGTATGCGTGAGCCGGGTGATTACCTGATCGAGCGTGCATTCGTCGAGAAGTAAGCCTCACTGAAAAAGCCCCCATTGCCAGCACAGGCAACGGGGGCTTTTTCATGCCCGAAATATTTCATTCATATCTGCCACGACCCATGTAGGAGCTGCCGAAGGCTGCGATCTTTTGATCTTGTTTTTCAAGATCAAGATCAAGATCAAAAGATCGCAGCCTTCGGCAGCTCCTACATCGACCGCGAGCATCAATCCCCGGCACGGATGACTTCCAGCACGCGGATCTGCTCGGGCGTCGGATAATGCCAGCGCACATCCAGATCCCAGAACTGCGCACCATATTCACGTTCCGGCGCCGGTGCCTGATACGCCGGACGCGGATCCTGCGCCAGACACTGTTCGATCAGCTCAACCAGCGGCTCGTCGAGGCGCTGAGCGTGTGTGTGCGCCTGTTTCAAAGCCGAATCCGTCCACTGCACATCAATCAGCTGTGGCGCGGCACTGGCGATCTCGTTGGTCGCGCCCGGAATGATATCGGCGTACGGCACATACGGTTTGATATCCAGCACCGGCGTGCCATCGAGTAGATCGATGCCGGAAATAAACAGTCGATGCCCTTCAACCTTGTCCAGTCTCACCACTGATTGGCCGATGCCATTGGGGCGGTGCGTGGCGCGCGTGGCAAACACGCCCATCGACTTGTTGCCGCCCAAGCGAGGCGGGCGCACCTTCAGGCGTGGTTTGTCCTCCAAAGCCTGATGGAACAGGAACAACAGCCACACGTGACTGACCTGTTCCAGGCCCTGCACGGCATCACCCTGATCGAACGGCGCTACCAGTTCCAGCACGCCGCGGGCGGCCGGGGCCAGTTGTGGCTGGCGGGGAATGGCGAACTTCTCCTTGAAGCAGGAGCGCACGAAGCCGATGGGGGAGACGCTGTAAGTCATGGTTTTGGATCGAAGCGGAGTAGGGCGGGAATGATGCCCTAAAGATCAAAAGATCGCAGCCTTCGGCAGCTCCTACACTTTCGTCCTGTAGGAGCTGCCGCAGGCTGCGATCTTTTACAGGCTGAACCCACCGTCCAACGGGATGACATTGCCGGTCATCTATGCTCCAGCGGTACTCGCCAGGCTAATCGCCAGTGCCGCCATCTCTTCCTCCCGCCCCCAACGCTTCATCGGAATCAGCGCGGTATCTTCAGCCAGCGCCTGCTCATCATTTTCAATGTGCTGAGTCATCTTGCTCGGAAACCGTCCCGGCGCAATCACATTGACATTGATGTGCTGGCTCACCAGTTCCCGCGCGAGAATCCGTGACAGTTGGTGCAGGGCCGCTTTGCTGGGTCCGTAGGCATACGCCTGCTCGCCGAAGGAAGAGATGCCCGCCACCGAGCCAATATTGATAATCCGCGCCGGATTCGCCGCCGAGCCAGCCTTGCGCAGCAGCGGTAGAAATTGCTGAATGCAACTGAACACAGACGTTACGTTGAGCTGCATGACCTTTTCCCAGCCTTTGACTGGATAACTTTCGAGCGGCGCACCCCACGTGGTTCCGGCGTTGTTCACCAGAATATCCAGATGCGGAATCTGCTCGCCCAGACGCGCTGCCAGCTCCTGAACCCCTTCTTCAGTGGCCAGATTCGCCGCGACGCCGTGGCAAACGCCCAGCGCGCCGAGTTCTTCAGCGGTTTGATGACAGGCTTCGGCGTCGCGCGAGCAGACGTAGACGTGAGCGCCGGCCTCGACGAAGGCTTTGGCAATCATTTTGCCGATACCGCGAGTGCCGCCGGTCACCAGAGCGGTGCGGCCTTGCAGGGAAAAGTAGGGGTGCATGGCGAGTCCTGAGGGCTAGGGATCCATACACCCTAGTCGCCAGTCGCGCAAAGCGGAGCCACTATTTTCGGAGGGAATGAGGGGCCATGCGGCCAGCTTCGAGCTGCAAGCCACAAGCGGCAAGTTAAAGCGGGGCAGTAACTTGCAGCTTGCAGTTTGCAGCTGCTGTTTACGCTCTCACGCGCAGCGTGAGCCCTTTGAGGAAGTTGCGCAGCAACTGGTCGCCGCACGGGCGATAGTTGGTGTGGCCGACCTTGCGGAACAGTGCGCTCAGCTCAGGCTTGGATACCGGGAACTCGGCAGCCTTGAGGATCGCATGCATGTCGTCTTCTTTCAGCTCGAAAGCCACACGCAGTTTTTTCAGGATGATGTTGTTGGTCACCGGAACTTCGATCGGCTGTGGCGGACGGCTTTCGTCCTTGCCACGTTTGAAGATCACCAGGCCATCGAGGAAGTGCGCGATGACTTCGTCCGGGCAGCGCACGAAACCTTCTTCGTCTTCTTCTTTCTTGTCGAGCCAGGTCAGCACGTCAGCGAGCGCCACGTCCATGCCGCCCAGTTTGATGATCTCGACGACTTTCTTGTCGCTGATGTCGAGCATGTAGCGCACGCTGCGCAGTACGTCGTTATGAACCATGTCGGTATTCCTGATGCGTTGTTGGCAGCGCTCGCGAGCGCTGCCGAAATGTGGGGCGGCAGTGCAAGTGTCAGAACTTCTCTTTGCCGGACAGGTAGCGCCACTGACCGAGCGGAACCTTGCCGATCGAGACGCCGCCGATGCGGATGCGGCGGATGCCGATGACCTTCAGGCCGACCGCTTCGCAGAACTGCGCGATGATTCCCGGCTGCGGGTTTTTCATGGCGAAGCGCAGGCGATTTTCGTTCTGCCAGCTGGCCTTGACCGGCGGCAACTCCTTGCCCTTGTGCGTCAGGCCGTGCTGCAAGCGATTTAGGCCGTGGGCAACCATGTCGCCTTCAACTTCGACGATGTATTCCTGCTCGATCTTCGCAGCGTCGGCGGTGAGCTTGCGCAGGATTTTCCAGTCCTGGGTGAACACCAGCAGGCCACTGGCCTTGGGCTGCAGGTCGGCGCTGGCGGTCAGGCGCAGGAAGTGGCCACGCAGCGGGCGCTTGCCGTAGCGGTGTTCTTCGCTGAGGGTCTCGGCGCTCAGCGATTGCATGGCGCTTTCGACATCAATACCCGCCGGCGCGTTGAGCAGGATTGTCACCGGCTCCGGCGCAGTGGCCTGGGCATCCTTGTCCAGCTCGACTTTTTGCTCGCCGACTTTGTATTGCGGCTCGTCAATCACTTCGCCGTCGACGGTGACCCAGCCGCCCTCGATGAACAGCTCGGCCTCCCGACGGGAGCAACCAACCAGTTCGATGAGGCGTTTGGAGAGGCGAATCGGGTCAGTCATGACAGGGCCGTAACAAAAAAGGGGTTGGCATTGTACCTGTGTGGCGCCGGTTAAGCCCGGTTCCATTTGTAGGAGCTGCCGAAGGCTGCGATCTTTTGATCTTTAAAAAGCAAAGATCGCAGCCTTCGGCAGCTCCTACAAGAGTTCTGTGGTGTGTCAGGCGTGGCTTGAGCGTTGCTGGTTCTGCCGCAGGCGCATGTGCAGCAGCGGATACGGCTGGCCCATGCCATCGACTTCGGAGCGGCCGATCATCTCGAATCCCTGCTTTTCATAAAAGCCCAGCGCCTGCGGATTCTGTTCGTTGACGTCGAGTTCATCGGCATTGAGCCGTTCGATCGCATATCGGAGCAGCTGCTTGCCCAGTCCCTGATTACGATGCTCGGGATCGATGAACAACATTTCAATCTTGCCCGCCGCGACACCGGCGAACCCGGTAATGCGTTGCTGGCGGTCGCGGGTACAGATCAGCATCACCGCATCGAGATAGCGGGTGAGCACCAGATTGCGCAGCAGCTCGATGTAGCTGTCCGGCAGAAACTGGTGAGTGGCACGAACCGAGGCCTCCCAGACCCGGGTCAGTTCTTCGTAATCGCTGGTTTTCGGCGTGTGGATGACCGAATGCTGACGCATGTGCGTGTGTCTCTTGTGCGGTTCAAGGGAGTCCGTCCCCCGCTAAACGATAGCCGTAAAAAAGCCCCGCATCTCGGAAAAAGAGCGGGGCTTTTCAATACAGCGCTATCGCGAATCCCTGTAGGAGCTGACGAGTGTAACGAGGCTGCGATCTTTTGTTTTTCAAGATCAAAAGATCGTCCGTTCGCGCCCCGAGCCTTCGGCAGCTCCTACAGGGTATGCGGTGCTAGATCTGCTCAGCCCACAAATCGTATTCGTCAGCATCCGTCACCTTGCACCAGACCTTGTCGCCCGGCTTCAGGTTGCTGCCATTGTCGATAAACACGTTACCGTCGATTTCCGGTGCGTCGAAGAAGCAACGACCGACTGCGCCTTGCTCGTCAACTTCGTCCACCAGCACTTCGATCTCACGACCAACGCGCATTTGCAGACGTGCCGAGCTGATCGCCTGCTGGTGAGCCATGAAGCGCTCCCAACGGTCCTGCTTGACGTCGTCCGGAACCACTTCCAGATCCAGATCATTGGCCGGCGCGCCTTCCACCGGCGAGTACTGGAAGCAGCCAACGCGGTCGAGCTGCGCTTCGGTCAGCCAGTTCAGCAGGTACTGGAAGTCTTCTTCGGTTTCGCCCGGGAAGCCGACGATGAAGGTCGAACGGATGATCAGGTCCGGGCAGATCTCGCGCCAGTTCTTGATCCGCGCCAGGGTCTTGTCTTCGAACGCCGGGCGTTTCATCGACTTCAACACTTTCGGGCTGGCGTGCTGGAACGGGATGTCCAGGTACGGCAGGATCTTGCCGGCGGCCATCAGCGGGATCAGCTCGTCGACGTGCGGGTACGGGTAAACGTAGTGCAAGCGGACCCAGACGCCCAGCGTGCTCAAGGCTTCGCACAGCTCGGTCATGCGAGTTTTCACCGGCGCGCCGTTCCAGAAACCGGTGCGATATTTCACGTCGACGCCGTAGGCGCTGGTGTCTTGCGAGATCACCAACAGCTCTTTGACGCCGGATTTGACCAGGCGCTGAGCTTCGTCGAGCACATCACCGACCGGACGGCTGACCAGTTTGCCGCGCATCGACGGGATGATGCAGAAGGAGCAGCTGTGGTTGCAGCCTTCGGAAATCTTCAGATACGCGTAGTGGCGCGGGGTCAGCTTGATGCCTTGCGGCGGCACCAGGTCGATCAGCGGGTTGTGATCCTGACGCGGCGGCACCACGTCGTGCACGGCATTGACCACTTGCTCATATTGCTGCGGGCCGGTCACGGCCAGCACGCTCGGGTGCACGTTGCGGATGTTGCCTTCTTCCACGCCCATGCAACCGGTGACGATGACCTTGCCGTTTTCCTTGATCGCTTCGCCGATCACTTCCAAAGACTCAGCCTTGGCCGAATCGATGAAACCGCAGGTGTTGACCACCACGACATCGGCGTCCTGATAGGTCGACACCACGTCATAGCCTTCCATGCGCAGCTGGGTCAGGATGCGCTCGGAGTCGACCAGTGCTTTCGGGCAACCCAGAGATACGAAGCCAACCTTGGGATTGGCCGGCGCAGGAGTGGTGGACATGTCTAACCTCGGTGTTTTGTGACGTCGCTTTCGGGGTATCAAAACCGACGGATGGGCGCTTGAGATGCGCCTCTGATCAAAAAGTGCGCAATTCTAGCGGCGGGCAACGCACTTGACCAGCTTTATACGGGGAAATACGACGAGTGCTGCGCTATGCTTCGCGCCGTTGAGCTTTACCGATTTCGTGCAGTCAATCATTGGTCTGTAACAACAGGTAAAACAGCGCATGCTGCAAGACAAAGCATAGTGCTTCCTTCAAAGAAGCCGGTATCGAGATCAGGAGTGTTGGATGGGTCAGGCAAGTAGTCATGCGGCGGGCGCCGAGGGTTCGGCAAGCAGGCCGCTGAGCATGCTGGTCGCGGCAGTCGGGGTAGTTTACGGCGACATCGGCACGAGCCCGTTGTACACCCTCAAGGAAGTGTTTTCGGGCGGTTACGGTGTACCGGTCAACCACGACGGCGTGCTGGGCATTCTGTCGTTGATCTTCTGGTCGCTGATCTGGGTGGTCTCGATCAAATACATGATGTTCGTCCTGCGCGCCGACAACCAGGGCGAGGGTGGGATCATGGCGCTCACCGCGCTGGCCCGGCGCGCCGCAGGACATCGCAAGAAGCTGCGGTCATTGCTGGTGGTGTGCGGGCTGATCGGTGCGGCGCTGTTTTATGGCGACAGCATGATTACCCCGGCCATTTCCGTGCTGTCGGCGATTGAAGGTCTTGGACTGGCGTTCGATGGCATCGATCACTGGGTGGTGCCGCTGTCGCTGGTGGTGCTGGTTGCGCTGTTTCTGATCCAGCGCCACGGCACCGCGCGGATCGGTATTCTGTTCGGGCCGATCATGGTTACCTGGTTCGTCGTCCTCGGCGCGCTCGGCGTCTATGGCATCAGCCACACGCCAGAGGTGCTGCACGCGATTAACCCGATGTGGGCAGTGAATTTCTTCATCGTGCATCCGGGCATGGGCGTGGCGATTCTCGGCGCCGTGGTGCTGGCTTTGACCGGCGCCGAAGCACTGTATGCCGACATGGGGCACTTCGGCCGTAAACCGATCGCCCGCGCGTGGTTTTTGCTGGTGCTGCCGGCGCTGGTGCTCAATTACTTCGGTCAGGGTGCGTTGCTGCTGGAGCATCCCGACGCTGCGCGTAACCCGTTTTACCTGCTGGCGCCGAGCTGGGCGCTGATTCCATTGGTCGGTCTATCGACCATGGCCACGGTGATCGCCTCGCAAGCGGTGATTTCCGGCGCGTTCTCCCTGACCCGTCAGGCGATTCAACTCGGCTACATTCCGCGCATGTATATCCAGCACACCTCCAGCGACGAGCAGGGCCAGATCTATATCGGTGCGGTGAACTGGGCGCTGATGGTCGGCGTGGTGCTGCTGGTGATTGGGTTCGAATCCTCCGGCGCGCTGGCCTCGGCCTACGGCGTGGCAGTGACGGGCACCATGCTGATGACCACTATTCTGGTGTCGGCGGTGATGCTGCTGCTGTGGAAGTGGCCGCCGATTCTCGCGGTCCCGGTGCTGCTCGGCTGCTTGCTGGTGGACGGCCTGTACTTTGCCGCGAACGTGCCAAAGATCATCCAGGGCGGCGCGTTCCCGGTCATTGCCGGTATCGCCCTGTTCGTACTGATGACCACCTGGAAACGCGGCAAACAACTGCTGGTCGAACGCCTCGACGAAGGCGCGCTGCCGCTGCCGATCTTCATCAGCAGCATCCGCGTGCAGCCCCCGCATCGCGTGCAGGGCACCGCCGTGTTCCTCACCGCGCGCTCCGACGCCGTGCCGCATGCGCTGTTGCACAACTTGCTGCATAACCAGGTGCTGCACGAACAAGTGGTGCTACTGACAGTGGTCTACGAAGACATCCCGCGCGTACCGCCATCACGACGCTTTGAGGTCGAAGCGCACGGGGAGGGGTTCTTCCGGGTGATCCTGCACTTCGGCTTCACCGACGAGCCGGACGTGCCGCAGGCGCTGAAGCTGTGTCATCTGGATGATTTGGATTTCAGCCCGATGCGCACCACGTACTTCCTCAGCCGGGAAACGGTGATTGCCTCGAAACTTGAGGGCATGGCGCGTTGGCGTGAAGCGCTGTTTGCGTTCATGTTGAAGAATGCCAATGGGAATTTGCGGTTCTTTAATTTGCCGTTGAACCGGGTGATTGAGTTGGGGACGCAGGTCGAGATGTAAAGCCCCCGCCGCAATTGAAAAGCCCCCGTCAGCCTCGCAGCTGGCGGGGGCTTTTTTGTGGGCGGCAACTTCAGAGCAAAAGATCGCAGCCTTCGGCAGCTCCTACAGGTTTCGCATTTCATGTAGGAGCTGCCGAAGGCTGCGATCTTTTGATCTTCAAACCTCTACAAGCTTTCAGGCATTTCCATTTCAGGCTCGGTCTTAGTCCGCACAGGTCGTGGGATCAGCGCTTGGGTCACGTCATCAACCGAGGCTTTGCCCATCACCGTCAGGTAATGCGCACGCCACGTCCTCGGCTAAGGATTCTGCGAGGAATAGCAGGTCAGACGCGTATGACGGCATCATCGGAACACGAAAAGGATGATCATGAGAACCTTCGAATTGAAGCCGAAGCGATGGAACGATTGATCAGCCTGGATCCGGCTGAAGTGATCAGCCATGACGATCTGCGGGCAAGGTACGCTTGCGAGGGTTGATGATTATTCGAATCCAGCGCAATTCCCTGTAGGAGTGAGCCTGCTCGCGATAGCGTTGTGTCAGCTAATAATTGGGTGACCGACACTACGCTATCGCGAGCAGGCTCACTCCTACAGGGGGAATGGTTTGACCCTTGAGATGTAATAAAGCCCCCGTCATCGTGAGATGGCGGGGGCTTTTTGGTGGTGCGGCTCAGATCACTCTTCCGCCACCGAGTCCTTGCTCTGGCGCTTTTGAATCAGATCCACCAAACGCTTGGCCAGCGCCGGGTAGTTCTCATCAAAGTGATGCCCGCCAGGCAGCTTCACCGGTTCGCCGACGGCAGTCTTGTCGGTGCAGCCACTCTCATCCGTCTCTTCTTCACCGTAAATGCACACAACCTTGGCCGCTGGCAGCTTGGCCATTTCCGGCCCGGTGGCGGCTTCTTTGCCGGCGTTACCCAGCCAGCCTTCAACTTCGATCTCGAAGCTGCCGGTGCGGGCGAAGGCGAGCAGGATGATCGCGTCGACGCGCTGCTGTTCGTTCTCTGGCAGGCGGTTGTAGATGGCTGGCAAGACGTCAGCGCCGAACGAGTAACCGGTGAGGATGAAGCGCTTGGTGCCCCATTTCTGCCGGTAGTGCTGCATCAGTTCGGTGAGGTCCAGGGCGCTTTGCTCCGGGCTTTTGTGCTGCCAGTAGTAGCGCAGGGTGTCGATGCCGACGACCGGATAGCCGATCTTGGCCATTTCACCGGCCACGTCGCGGTCGAGGTCGCGCCAGCCGCCGTCGCCGGAAAGGAACAGGGTTACGGTGTCGTTGGCCTGACCGGCCGGCACTTCAACCACCGGGATCGCCAGGCCGCCGTTGGCCTTGTCGCCGCCAACGAGGATTTTGCGCAGTTCGTTGTTCAGTACTTGCGGCAGATTGATGTCGTAGTCGCTGATGCTGGTTTCCGCGTTCGGTTGGTCGCGCACGAAGCCTGCGCTGGCGTCGTCCGGGTTGTCGTTCCAGGCGACGAGCCAATGGCCATGGGCGGCAGATTTCGGCAGCAGGTGAGTGCAGCCGGGTTTTTCCAGGGCCAGATCGACGGACACGGCCTGGGCCTTGTCGTCTTTCTGTTCCGCCAACCAGCGCCACGCCAGCACCGCACCCGGGCCGATGCCGCTGACTAAAGTGGCCGGGCCGTTCAGTTCGCGCAGGCCCGATTGCAAGGCGCGGCTCTGCAGCAGGCAGTCCTTGGGCAGGATCACCTGAACCAGTTGCGCCGAGGCGCTGCGGCTCAGCGTAGTCAGTTGTTTTTCGGAGAGCTTCTGTTCGTCGCTTACGGCGATCAGCACCTGCGCCTTGGGCTTGGTGCCGGGGATGACACGGGTCATCGTCGCGCCATCGGCGGGTTTCAGCTGTTCGACGGTCGGTTCCGGTGCCGGGCGTTTAAGGTACCAGTAACCGCCGCCGGCAATCACGGCCAGCACCAGCAGCGCGGCCAGGATGTACTTCAGGGAGCGTTGAATCATCAGCGTTTCACCAATCCAGTCAAGCCGCCCGCGATCAGGGCAGCAGTGTCGGCCAGCGCCACCAGCGGATCGAGTCCGGCGGGCACGGCCATATAACGAGGTTCCCAGTCAGGCTGGAATTTGTCTTTGAAACGGCGCAAGCCTTGGAAGTTGTACAGCTGCTCACCACGGCGGAATACCATCGAGCCCAGTCGCTGGGTCAGCGGTGCACCACGCCGGGGTTGCAACCCCGACAACGGCACCATGCCCAGGCTGAAGCGCGCGTATCCGTGACTCTTATAATGTTGAATCAGGCCGACCATCATGAATTCCATGGTCAGCTTCGGCGCTTCCGGGTGCGCACGCATCAGGTCGAGACTGGCCAGATCGTGGTTGTAGGTCTCGAGCAGATTGGCGAACGCCACCGGGCGACCTTCGAAGCGAATCACCGCGATGCGGAAATGCTTCAGGTAATCGTCGCTGAAACGGCCCAGGGAGAAACCTTTCTCGCGCACATTCTTGCCGGTCAGCCAGGCATCGGAAATCACCTTCAGCTCATCCATCGGCGCCTGCCCCGGTTCATGGATTTCCAGCGACAAGCCATCGCGGGTGCCTCGGTTCCAGGTGTAGCGCAGATCCTTCATCTCTTTGCCCTTGGCTTCGAGGTCAAAGCGCAGCAGATCGACCCGGGCTTCCTCGCCAAGCTTGATCGCGGTCAGGCCGATGTCCATGTAGTACGGCAGATTCTCCGCGCGCACTTGGTAGAACACCGGCCGAGCGTGATGGATGTCGCACAGGTCGCGGAACTGCCAGATCATCTCGGCGCGTTGTTGGCTCGGCCCGATCGGGTCGTACAGCGCAACGAGACTGCGGCCACGACGGGCGTACATGAGAAAGGCCTCGTCGTTCGGGTGAAATAGCAGCGCTTTGTCACCGGTCAAGGCAAGGCCGCCGTCGGGTTGCGATGAGGCCATCAGTATTTTGGCTGCGCGATCCAGTTCGTCACGTGTCGGCAGATGAATGACCGGGCGCGCGGTGCGCAGCAGCCAGGTCAGGGCGATGACCAGTAAAAGCACGGCGGCCCCGAGCAGGGAGCGCAGGCCCCGTGGCGCGTCGGCGTCGAGCGTGAACTGCCACCACAGTTGATGGCTGTACGGCACGTCTTGATAGGCGAACAGCAGCAGCCACGTCGATGCGCCAAGTACGCACAGGCTGGCCACCAGATACAGCGGCGAGAAAGGCAGTTCGGTCAGACGGCTCGGGCGATAGAACGAACGGCGGAATACACCGAGCAGCGCAGCCGTCAGCGTCATCAGCGTGGCTTCTTCCCAGTCGAAACCTTTAAGCAGCGAGAGCAGGGCGCCGACCAGCAGCAGAATGGTGGTCAGCATCCACGCCGCCGACAGGCGCCGACGCAGGCCCTGCGCGAGCAACAGGCAAAGCACGCCGATCAGGCTGGCGCCGAAGTGCGACGCGTCGACCAGACGATGCGGGATCAGAAAACCGATGTGCTCCAAGCGCGTGTCGATTTCCGGGGTGGCGCCGGAAAACAGCAGCACCACGCCGGACAAGAACACCAGCACCGCCAGAATCGGCGCAGCCAGACCGGAGGCTGCGCGCATCGTCTGGGTCTGAAACAGCCGCTGGCCTTCGTTGATCAGCAGCAGGACACAAGCCACCAGCAGCGGCAGCACCACATAAATCAGGCGATACAGCAGCAGGGCGGCGGCCAATGGCGCGGCGCCGAGCTTGTCGGCGAAAGCCGCCAGCAGGATCGCTTCGAACACGCCGACGCCGCCCGGCACATGGCTGAGTACACCGGCGGCCAGGGCCAACAGGTAGACCAGCAGGAATGGCGCAAAGGGCGGCGCTTCAGGTAGCAGCAAATACAGCACGGTGGCGGCAGCCGCGACGTCGAGTGCGGTGATCAGCAGTTGCAGGAGCGTCAGGCGGCGACCTGGCAAGCGCAGCGTGCGGCGCCCGGCTTTGACCAGCAGGTTGTCCGGGATCGGTTGTTCCGGCAAGCGGCGGCGATAGATGCCGACTGCCAGAATCGCGCCGAGCACCAGCACGGCGGCGGCGACGCTTCCCAACAAAACCTCCGACAGCCCCAGCGCCTGGGACGCAGCAGGCAGGTTGCTCAAGGTGGCCAGCGCAGCCAGCGGCGGCAAGGCGCAGCCCAGCGAGAGGCTGGCGAACAGGGTCATGTGCGCAACTTCCGACGCACCGACGCCCAATCGCGCATACAGACGGTAGCGAACCGAACCGCCCGACAGCAGCGACAGGCCAATCGCATTACCGATTGCAAACGCGGTGAAGCCGCCGAGCGCCAACATGCGTGGCGGTAAATTTACGCCGGCATAACGGCTGGCCGACCATTCGTAGCCCAACAGAATAATAAAGCCGATGACCGTCGCGCCGAGCGCGCCGAGGAGGGCGGGTTTCGGCACATCGAGAATCGAGTCGTGCAAGGCGTCGAGATCGAGTTCGGCCAGCAGATGACGGCAGGCAATCAGCGCAATGGCGAACAGCAACAAAGTGACCGCCAGACCGATCGGTTGCCGGTATTTGCTCAACCGATCAAGCAAGCGCAGGCGCTCGGGTTTGATCGGTTGTTCCGCTGTGACGGTGTCTTGTGGATCAGACGAGTTGGCGCGCATCAATCACCTCTTGGATTGTGCGCGACAGGATGGAGGTATCCAGCCAAGTTACCAATCCCTGTAGAAAAAAATAATCACAAAATACTACGCCTCTCGTCGGGCATCGGCGAGGGCAGTTCCTGGATTGCAGAAGCCCTGTCTGCGACTCAAGCATAGTCGCAAGTCAGCGGTTCTGATGATCCCCAGCGGTTCACTGCACAGTGACAGATCATTGTTGCGAAAGGACTTTTTCGACAGATACAAAAAAGGCCACTCTTTCGAGTAGCCTTTTTTGATGTTTGGTTGCGGGAGCCGGATTTGAACCGACGACCTTCGGGTTATGAGCCCGACGAGCTACCAGACTGCTCCATCCCGCGTCTGTGTGGCGGCATTCTACAGGCGAACGGCGAGGTGTCAACCGCTAATCCCATAAAGGGTCAAATAAGTGTGCAATCGCGTCAAACGGTCGCAGGCGCTGCATTAACTTAAGGAAGTGCAACGAATTCCTGTTAGCGGATCGGCCTGGCAGTGATGTCGCTGACAAAACAAGCGCGCACAAAAAAGGCCACTCTTTCGAGTAGCCTTTTTTGATGTTTGGTTGCGGGAGCCGGATTTGAACCGACGACCTTCGGGTTATGAGCCCGACGAGCTACCAGACTGCTCCATCCCGCGTCTGTGTGTCGGCATTCTACAGAGGATCGCGAGGCTGTCAACCTTCAATGTGCATAAAAGTGTTCAGCTTCAATCGCTTAGCGCGTTTTCGGCGCTGTCGATTAGCGTGCAGGGCAGGCGGTGCAAGGCCTCCAGCTCTATTGACCATTGATTCGTGATTGAGAAAACAAATTCATACGACATTTCCTACGGTCGGAAAAGAACGTTCGACCACTGGTGCTATATACAGGTGTCAGTGAGATACTGCCGATCCGGCTTGCCACGTTTCCTTTTCTGACATGACTCAGCGAAAAATCATCCACATCGACTGCGATTGTTTCTACGCCGCCATCGAAATGCGCGATGACCCGCGTCTGGCCGGCAAGCCGTTGGCGGTGGGCGGTTCGGCGGACCGGCGCGGGGTTATTGCGACCTGCAATTATGAAGCGCGCGCCTATGGTGTGCGCTCGGCGATGGCCTCTGGGCATGCCTTGAAACTGTGTCCGGACCTGACCATCGTTAAACCGCGGATGGATGCGTACCGTGAAGCATCCAAAGAGATACACACCATCTTCACTGACTACACCGATCTGATCGAGCCGCTGTCACTGGACGAGGCTTATCTCGATGTCTCCGATAGCGCGCATTTCGGCGGCAGCGCCACGCGCATCGCCCAGGACATTCGCCGGCGCGTCTCCAATCAATTGCACATCACCGTTTCTGCTGGCGTTGCACCAAACAAGTTTCTGGCGAAGATCGCGAGTGACTGGAAGAAACCCAATGGCTTGTTCGTGATCACCCCGGATCAGGTCGAAGATTTTGTCAGCGGTTTGCCCGTAAGCAAGTTGCACGGCGTCGGCAAGGTCACCGCTGACAAGCTCGGCAAGCTGGGGATTGTGGATTGCCAGCACCTGCGCGAGTGGGATCGGCTGGCGTTGGTGCGCGAATTCGGCAGTTTCGGCGAGCGCTTGTGGAATCTGGCCCGTGGGATTGATGACCGACTGGTACACAACGACAGTCGTCGTCAGTCGATCAGTGTGGAAAATACCTACGACGTCGATCTGCCCGATCTGCGCAGTTGCCTGGACAAGTTGCCGGAGCTGCTGGAAACTTTGAAAACCCGCATGGCGCGAATCGACAGCAGTTATCGACCGGGCAAGCCGTTCGTCAAAGTGAAATTCCATGATTTCACCCAGACCACATTGGAGCAGGCCGGGGCAGGGCGCGACCTGGGCAGCTATCAGTTGATGCTGACGCAGGCATTCAATCGCGGCGGCAAACCGGTGCGGTTGTTGGGGGTAGGGGTGAGGCTGGAAGATTTGCGCGGCGGGTTTGAGCAGATGGAGTTGTTCTAAAGTTAAAAATCAAAAGATCGCAGCCTGCGGCAGCTCCTACATTGGGATGCGATCCCCTGTAGGAGCTGCCGCAGGCTGCGATCTTTTAATAGACGTCAGTTCGGTCCCGGATCAGCCACTAAACGCCCAGCGTCCTTGGTCAATGCCTTGAGAAATTCAGCCTGCAGTTCAGGATCATTGCGCGTCAGTTCGATCAGGCTTTGTTCGAGTTCGCTGGCTTCTTCTTCCAGGCCCAGTTCCGACAGGCGTTTGACCCGGTGCACCCACTGGCTCACCTCGTCATCTTCCAGATCGTCATAAATCAGCCCATGCGCCTCCAGCAGTTTGTCGCGAAGGTGGCCGCTGAGCATCAGGGTCGAGTCGGAATGCACATCGTCCTTGGCGTCTTCGACACTGATTTGCAAACGGCCGATATGATTGAGGTCATGTTCGGCAAACGGACTATCGAGCAAGTTCAAGCGCAGCACGCCATTGCGGTCGGTAGTCATGTCGAACGTCTGCTTGCCGGCCTTGACCTGCACCGGTCGCTCGCTCCACGGCAGGCTCGAATACTCCGTGCGCTTGTCGCGCTGGACTTCATCGATGCCGGCGAGGTTTTGCTGCGCACGGCCGTTGGACTGCACGTTCATGAACGGGTTTAGCCCGGCAAAACCGTAGCTCAACCAGTCCTTGGTCACGCTGTCGGGCAGGCTGCCCAACGCAAACACATTGACCACGTTCGCGCCAACACCGCCGACCACAGCCACAGCGCCAAGCGGAATCTCGTAAGCTTCGCGCCAGGGTTGGTAAGGTGTGTAACGGTCGTAACGCCGGGTGACCTCGAACTCGGTGACTTCGAAAGTCTTCTGTTCGTTGATCTTCACGCGACGTTGCGGCAGCTCAAGCACCTTGGGCTCACCGACATCAATCTGCAGGCTGTGGTCGAGCAGCTTTCGCTCGACCCGCTCTTCGTGCTCGCTGCGTTGTGACATTTGATTGGCACAGCCGCTGACCAGCAGGGCACCGCACAGGGCGGTGCCACCGAGGCCTAAGGTGTTTCGCTTGAACATGACGTCTCTATCTGGTTTCAGCGGCGGATACGGGCCTGCAGGAAAGACAGTACATCGGCGACCGGCAATGCTTGCGCCTCGCCTTCGGTACGACTCTTGTATTCCACGTTGCCTTCGGCGAGGCCGCGGTCGCTGACCACGATCCGGTGTGGAATGCCGATCAGCTCCATGTCCGCAAACTTGATGCCCGGGCTGGTTTTCTTGTCGCGATCGTCCAGCAGCACTTCGAAACCGGCCGCCGTCAATTCGGCGTACAGCTTGTCGGTGGCTTCGCGCACCTGCTCGGTTTCATAGCGCAGCGGTACCAATGCGATCTGGAAAGGCGCGAGGGTGTCGCTCCAGATGATGCCGTTGGCGTCGTTGCCCTGCTCAATTGCCGCAGCCACCACGCGGGATACGCCGATGCCGTAGCAACCCATTTCAAGGGTGACTGGCTTGCCGTTCTCGCCCAGCACTTCGCACTTCATCGCTTTGCTGTACTTGTTGCCCAGCTGGAAGATGTGCCCGACTTCGATGCCGCGCTTGATTTCCAGAGTGCCTTTGCCATCCGGGCTTGGGTCGCCAGCGACGACATTGCGCAGGTCAGCAACGGTCGGAACTGGCAGATCACGCTCCCAGTTCACGCCGAAGTAATGCTTGTCGTCGATGTTCGCGCCGATGCCGAAGTCGCTCATCATCTCGACCGAACGGTCGATGATGATCGGCAGCGGCAGGTTCAGCGGGCCGAGCGAACCGGCGCCGGCGCCAATCGCGTCACGCAGTTCGGCATCGGTGGCCATGACCAGCGGGCTGGCCACGCCAGGCTGGTTCGCAGCCTTGATTTCGTTCAGCTCGTGATCGCCACGAATCACCAGCGCGATCAGCTTGCCTTCTTCTTCGGCGCGCACGATCAGGGTCTTGATGGTCTTTTCAATCGGCAGATTGAATTTTTCCACCAGCGCCGCGATGGTTTTGGTGTCTGGAGTGTCGACCAGACGCAGCTCTTCGGTCGGTGCAGGACGCGAGGTTTCGCGTGGCACGGCTTCGGCTTTTTCGATGTTTGCGGCGTAGTCGGAGCCGTTGCTGAAGACGATATCGTCTTCGCCGGACTCGGCCAGCACGTGGAATTCATGGGAGCCGGCGCCGCCGATCGAACCGTTGTCGGCTTCTACCGGACGGAATTTCAGGCCCAGACGCGTAAAAATGTTGCAATAGGCTTCGTGCATACGGTCATAGGTGACCTGCAGCGACGCCTGGTCGGCGTGGAAGGAGTACGAGTCCTTCATGATGAATTCGCGGCCGCGCATCAAACCGAAGCGTGGGCGGATTTCGTCACGGAATTTGGTCTGGATCTGGTACAGGTTGATTGGCAGCTGTTTATAGCTGCTCAATTCGTTGCGCATCAGATCGGTGATCACTTCTTCGTGGGTCGGGCCCGCGCAGAAATCACGACCGTGGCGGTCTTTGATGCGCAGCAGCTCAGGGCCGTATTCTTCCCAGCGCCCCGATTCCTGCCACAATTCGGCCGGTTGGGTGCTCGGCATCAACACTTCCAGAGAGCCGGCAGCGTTCATCTCTTCGCGAACGATGGCTTCAACCTTGCGCATGACCCGCAGGCCCATGGGCAGCCAGGTGTACAGGCCCGAGGCGAGTTTGCGGATCATGCCGGCGCGCAGCATCAACTGATGGCTGATCACGACCGCATCGGAAGGCGTTTCTTTCTGTGTGGCGAGCAAAAATTGACTGGTGCGCATGGTTGGCCGTTGTCGGTTGCTATGACTGGAAATGACGCAGCAGTGTACCGGCGAGTGTTGCCGACGTACAGGCGTGCGGTCGGTGGGGCAGCACGACGGCGGGATTCCTCCCGCCGTTGGCGAAACGTCTTACGATTCTTCGACGGCAGACGTCGGCGCTGGCTCTGGAGTAGGTGTCGGGCCTGCGCGGCGGCTTTCCTGAAACCAGTGCAGGGCGATCAACAGCAGGGTCGGCACGCCAAGCAGCGCGGTGATCAGGAAGAAACTGTGATAGCCGAACTTCTCTACCAGGACTCCGGAATAGCCGCCCATCAAGCGTGGCAGCAGGAGCATGATCGAGCTGAGCAACGCGTACTGCGTGGCCGAGAACTTCAGGTTGGTCAGGCTCGACAGGTAGGCAACGAAGGCCGAGGTGGCGAGGCCGGAACTGAAGTTATCAAGGGAAATGGTCACCACCAGCATTTGCAGGTTTGCGCCCATGTCCGCGAGCATCACGAACAGCAGGTTGGTCGCCGCCGAAGCGACGCCGCCGATAAACAGAATCGGCAGGATGCCGAAACGCACGATCAACAGTCCACCCATGCCGGCACCGACGAGGGTCATGATCAGCCCGAAAATCTTGCTGACGCTGGCGATCTGATCCTTGGTAAAGCCTTGGTCGATGTAGAAAACGTTGGCCATCACGCCCATCACCGTGTCGGACATGCGATAGGTGGCGATCAGGCCGAGCAGCAGCAATGCCTGCCAGCGGTAGCGCAGAATGAAGTCATTGACCGGCGTCAGCACCGGCGCCAGCCCGCGCCGACCCATGGCTGAGAGACACAGGCCGGTGAGGAGGGTGTAGAGGATAGCGCGCAGGAAGGCGCGGTCCTCGAGCAGCAGATCCAGCGGACTCATGTCGCCGAACAGCACGCCGGCGAAGTCGGTGTTGTACAGTTGGGTGAACATGGCCGGCACTGACACCAGCAATACGATCAGCACGAACACCGACATCAATTGATGCATGAACGTGTAGCGACCTGCTTGCAACTGCGTGCGCAGCGGCACCGGCGGTTCGCGCATGAACAGCGTCGTCAGCAGCGCGGGCACCATCAATGCACCGAACAGCACGTAAGTGCCGGTCCACGCTGCGTGCTTGTAGTTGAAACCGGTGGAGCCGAAACCTTCAGCGAAGAACAACGCCCCGGCGGTGGCGAGCAGGGCCGCGACACGGTAACCGGACATATAGCTGGCGGCGAGGGCGGCCTGGCGGCTGTCGTCGGCGATTTCCAGGCGATAGGCGTCGACCGCAATGTCCTGAGTGGCGGAGGCGAAGGCGACGACGACGGCGATGGCGATCAGCCAGGACAAGTGCTTTTGCGGATCGCAGAAGCCCATGCCGATCAGGCCGAGAATCACCAGCGCTTGCGACAGCACCAACCACGAGCGGCGTCGGCCGAGCTTGCCCAGCAAGGGCAGGCGCCATTGGTCGAGCAGCGGCGACCAGACCCATTTGAACGCGTAGGCCAGGCCGATAAGGCTGGCGTAACCGATGGTTTCGCGGGCGACACCGGCCTCACGCAGCCATACCGACAACGTTGAAAACACCAGCATGTACGGCAGGCCGGCAGCGAAACCGAGCAACAACAGCACGAGCGTCGAAGGACTGGCATAGGCGGCGAGCGCGGCGCGCCAGGTTTTACGGGGCATGGGCTGAAGTCTGCCTCAAAATTGCGAAAACAAAGCGCGCACTCTAACCGCTGTGCTCTACCGGGCGCCAGCCATGACGCTGAATATCCACACGATTGTTCAGGATGGTAATGCCTTCCATGCGCAGTCGTGCACGTTGTTCGTCGCCCGATGCGCTGCCCGTTGGCAAGCTGATCCGGCCGCCGGCGCCGAGCACGCGATGCCACGGCAACTTCGTATCACCGGGCAATTGGCTCAGGGTGCGGCCGACCCAGCGGGCGGCGCGGCCCAGCCCGGCAAGTTCCGCCAGCTGACCGTAACTGACCACTTTGCCTTCGGGCACTTGTGCCAGGGTCGAGTAGAGCGCCGTGCGTCGGATTTGCGCTTCGCTGTCATCTGCATGGATCCGGTCTGTCACGGGCGTAGTTCCTCAACATGGGCGAAATAAGCGCGTTCAGGGTAGCCCGTCGCTGCGCAGTTGAGAAATGAACTCATCGGGATTCGTCCGGTCAGTGCTTGTCAGAGGTTTATTCCTACGGATAATGCCGACCTTTTCTCGCAAATTTGAGCCTAAATTCGCTTATGTTGCCCAGAACTTTGCTGTGCCTTGCTGTTTTCAGCGCGTCCACGCCCTTGCTTGCCGACACCGTCTGGTTGAAGAACGGTGACAAGTTGAGCGGCACCATTACCGTGTTCGATGGCGGCAAGCTGTTGATCCAGACCAAATACGCTGGCGCAGTCTCGATCGACTGGAAAGAGGTCAAGACGCTGGACAGCGATCAGCACCTGCTGGTAAAGCAGGATGCCTACGCCGGCGAAGTGTCGAAGTCGCTCACGGCGGCGGACGACGGCAAGGTGACCCTGGCCAACGGCGAGGCGCCGAAGACCGTTGAGCTGGCCAGCATTCAGCAGATCCTCAAGCCCAAGCCGATCGTCACCGACCTGGTGTGGAAGGGCAACGTCGATATGGCGCTGGACTATCAGCGCGCCGAAAAAGACACCGACGATTACGACGTTGGCTTCAAGACCTCCGCACGGCATGGTCGCTGGCGGCATACCGCCGAGGGCGAGTACAACCGCGAAGTCCAGGATGCCGAAACCACGACCAACAACTGGCGCGCCGAATACTCCCTCGACCGCTTCCTCACCGATCAGTGGTTCTGGCAAGGGCGCATCAACTACAAACGCGATCACATCGAAGAGCTGGCCCGCCAGCGTGTGGTCGGTACCGGTCCGGGTTACCAGTTCTGGGACGATGAACTTGGCGCTTTCTCGCTGGGCTCGCTGCTCAACCGCACCGACTACGAGTATCGCGATGGCAGCAAGGACAACTTCTATTCCGTGGCCATGAAGTGGGATTACAACCGCTATCTGATCGGCAAGAAAGTCGAGTTCTTCACCAACGGCGAAGTCGGCAAGCCGTTGTCGGGTGTTGCCGATTACGCACTGGATGCTGAATTGGGGTTGCGCTACAAGGTCACGGACTGGGCTTCGCTTAACCTTAAGGCCGAGCGCGATATCATCAGTGGCACCAACGATGCGGATTTGAACAAGACCCGTTATACCGCAGGGTTTGGCGTGGCCTGGTAAAGGCCAGAGCAAAAAGATCGCAGCCTGCGGCAGCTCCTACAGAGGATTGATGTACATCCTGTAGGAGCTGCCGAAGGCTGCGATCTTTTTTTCGCGCCATGAAAAAACAGGCGCCCACAAAAAAGCCCCGCTTTTAAGGGCGGGGCTCTTTTCTAAAGAAGCTACAAGTTAGATAACTTGTACTTCTTCAGCTTGCATGCCTTTCTGACCGCGGGTAGCGATGAAAGAAACCTGTTGGCCTTCTTTCAGGCTTTTGAAGCCGTCGGATTGGATAGCTTTGAAGTGAACGAACAGGTCGTCACCGGATTGTGGAGTGATGAAGCCGAAGCCTTTTTCATCGTTGAACCACTTAACGGTACCGGTTTGGCGATTAGACATGGTGTAACTCCTTGAACAAAGATAACTGCGACTCAGGAAGAACCCTGGCCGAGACTGAGTGCAAAGAGCAGGAAAAATTCTTGTAGATGGTTGGATCGAAATTCAACATATCGTGTAGAGATTCTCAGTGACACAAGCAGCACAGTGGCGCCACCTTAACTCTTTTTCCGGAACGTGCCAATGCTTCTTGCAAAGGTTTCTGTGTTTTAGGGATCGGCGGTGCGACGGTTCGTCGCCACACCGCGTAAATACGGGGTGTTCGCCGAGAATTGCGTTGCGCACTTTGAAGGAGGCGATGCGCCCGGTAAGATGCCGGACAGAATTTTTCCACCTCGCTATTCAGGACAACCCCGCCATGAGCATCAAATCGGACAAGTGGATTCGCCGCATGGCGCAGGAACACGGCATGATCGAACCGTTCGTCGAGCGCCAGGTGCGCGGCAGCGATGACAGCCGGGTGATCTCCTATGGTGTGTCGAGCTACGGCTACGACGTGCGTTGCACCAACCACTTCAAAGTGTTCACCAATATCAATTCCGCCATCGTCGACCCGAAAAACTTCGACGCCGGCAGCTTCGTCGACATTCACAGCGACGTCTGCATCATCCCGCCGAACTCCTTCGCACTCGCCAGTACCGTCGAATACTTCCGCATCCCGCGCAACGTATTGACCATCTGCCTGGGCAAGAGCACCTACGCGCGCTGCGGCATCATCGTCAACGTCACACCGCTTGAGCCCGAGTGGGAAGGCCACGTGACGCTGGAGTTCTCGAACACGACCAACCTGCCGGCGAAAATCTACGCCAACGAAGGCGTCGCACAGATGCTGTTCCTCGAATCCGACGAGGAATGCGAAGTGTCCTACAAGGACCGTGGCGGCAAATACCAAGGGCAGCGCGGCGTGACACTGCCGCGCACCTGAGGTATCCGTCCGGCGGATCCCGGGAATTCTTTGGCGGGCAGACACTCTATGAGGTGTACTGCCCGTTTTTGTTTGCGCAAATGCGGGCCTTCACCGAGGAGTGCCCTATGAAGATCAATCCGCAAATCACTGCCGAGCTGGCAAGGCTTGAGCCCAATCAGATAGGCGTAATGGCCTGGTCCTTGTTGGCGAATCCGTCTTTGAGCCTGGCGGGCGGCGTGCCTGGGCAGCCCGATCCCGATACTCCCAATGAACAACCGACCGAGCCGGGCGAGCCGACCCTTCCGGATGAGCCGCCACCGGCCCCTGTCGCCTGATTTCGCTGCACTTGTGGCCAGTCAATCTCAGTTGACTGGCCACACTTCGTTGTCGCCGATGACAAAGATCCTGCACGTGTTGTCCTGCTCGACGGCGTAGCCGCCGGTAAACGCGCCGAACGCCGGCATCAGGCTGATTCGCTCGCCGAGCCGGAAACACGCCAGGCGCAATCGCTGCCGTCCCTTACCGTATAAGTGATAGACCGGGTGTACGTGGCCCGCGAGTACGTGGCGCTCGGGATGTGGATCCGGCTCGTGCTGCAGGGCAAACGGCCCGAGCAGCATGGGCTCGGGCACCACGCGGATGTTCAGCGAGGCGGGTGGGTCGCCGGCGCGCTTGTCGTGATTACCGCGAATCAGCGTCATCGGCAGGTCGGCGTGGCGGCTGCGCCACCCGGCTAACGCATTGAGTGTGCCCGCAGCATGCGAACCGGGGCCGTGAAGGAAGTCGCCGAGGAATATGAGTTGCCGGCAGGGCAGTTTCGCCAGCAATTGGTCGATCAGCGCAATGTTGGCTGACGTCGTGCCCTGCGGCACCGGCTGACCGAGGCTGCGATAAGCCGCCGCTTTGCCGAAGTGCACGTCGGCAATCAGCAGCGCCTCTTGCGCGGGCCAATACAGCGCTTTCTCCGGCAGCAACCAGAGCTCTTCACCCGCCAGACGCACCGGATACGCCGCACTCACGACGATTTTCCGTTATCAGCGGTTTTTTCCAGGTCACCGACCATTCTTCTGATCCTGTCAGCCAGTTTTTCCGAACTCATACTCTCGCGCATCCGCTCCACCAGCAGCGGAAAACCCAGCGGCGTAGGCCGTTTAACCTGATGCACGTCGAGTTTCATCTGATTGATGCGTTCCAATGTCTGCTCCAAGCGGCGAATATCCAATTCTTCGCGTAGGACTTCTTCCCCGGCCTGCGCCAGCAGCAGGTTCTCGGCGTCATATTGCTTGAACACTTCAAAGAACAAACCGCTCGAAGCTTGCACTTGTCGAGTGCTTTTTGGTGCGCCCGGATATCCGGCAAACACCAGGCCGGCAATCCGCGCAATTTCACGAAAGCGGCGCAATGCCAGTTCACCGGCGTTGAGGCTGGCCAGCACGTCGAGCAACAAATCTTCGGCATTGAACAGCGACCTATTCAGATGGGTTGCCCAATCCACCGGCGTGGCGCTGAGCAACTCCAGACCATAATCGTTGACCGCGATCGAGAAGGTCACTGGCTGGCGCTGACTGACGCGCCACGCCAACAGGCTCGCCAGGCCCAGATGCACTTGCCGCCCGGCAAACGGATAGAGGAACAAGTGCCAGCCTTCGCGAGATTTCAGCACCTCGGCCAACAGGTTCTTTGTGGTGGGCAGGCCAGACCAGCGCATCTGTGTCTCCAGCAGCGGGCGCAGCGCCTGCATTTCCGGACCAGTGAACTCACCGTCAGCGGCGGCGCTGAAGCGCGTGACCACCGCTTCGGCCAACTCGTTGGATAGCGGCATGCGCCCGCCATTCCAGCGCGGCACGGCGGCTTTTTTCGTGGTGCTGCGTTTGACATAGGCAGTCATGTTTTCCACCCGCACCAATTCCCGCAGACGGCCGGCAAACAGAAAGCCGTCGCCCGGTTTAAGCCGCGCGATGAAGCCTTCTTCGACACTGCCCAACTGTTTGCCGCCGCCTCCCTTGCTCCAGAATTTCAGGTTGATGCTCGCATCGCTGACGATGGTGCCGATGCTCATGCGGTGCCGCCGCGCCAGGCGCGCATCCGGGACGCGCCAGACGCCGTGCTCGTCCGGTTCGACGCGGCGATAATCCGGATAGGCTGTCAGCGACATTCCACCATGGCGTACGAAAGCCAGCGCCCAGGCCCAGTCAGCCGGCGTGAGGTCACGATAGGCCCAGGCGCCACGGACTTCTTCGTACAGATTCTCGGGAACAAATCCGCCGCCCAGCGCCATGCTGACCAGATGCTGCACCAGCACGTCCAGTGGCTTGTGCGGTGACTGCCGCGGTTCGATGCGCCGCTGTTCGACGGCATCCCGCGCGGCAACGGCCTCGACCAGCTCAAGACTGTGGGTCGGCACCAGAGTCACCCGCGAAGTGCGCCCCGGCGCGTGTCCCGAGCGTCCGGCACGTTGCATCAAACGCGCGACACCCTTCGCGGAGCCGATTTGCAGGACGCGCTCCACCGGCAAAAAATCCACGCCCAAATCCAGGCTGGACGTGCAGACCACGGCTTTCAGGTGGCCGTCTTTCAACGCTTGCTCCACCCAGTCGCGGGTATCTCGCGACAGTGAGCTGTGATGCAGCGCGATCAGTCCGGCCCAGTCCGGGCGGGCTTCGAGCAAGGCCTGATACCAGATTTCCGACTGCGCCCGAGTGTTGGTGAACACCAGCGTGCTGGCGCAGGCGTCGAGCTCGGCGACGACCTGCGGCAGCATCTTCAGACCGATATGCCCGGCCCACGGAAAACGCTCGATGGTCGGTGGGAGCAGGGTATCAACCTTCAGCGATTTTTCGTTTTGGCCCTGAACGCTGATGCTGCCGCCCTGTGGGATCAGCACTTGCTCGGCGTGGGATTGATTACCGAGGGTGGCGGATACGCCCCAGACGATCAGCTCGGATTGCCAGTGCCGCAGGCGTGCCAGTGCCAATTGCAGTTGCACGCCGCGTTTGTTACCGAGCAATTCGTGCCATTCATCGACGACGATCATGCGCAAGGTCGACAGCGCGGTGCGAGCATCGGCACGGGCCAAGAGCAAGGTCAGGCTTTCCGGGGTGGTGATGAGCGTGGTCGGCAGGCGTCGGCCTTGCCGGGCGCGTTCGCTGCTGCTGGTGTCGCCGGTGCGCAGACCGATGCTCCACGGAATCTGCAAGTCATCGACCGGGCGTTGCAAGGCGCGTGCGGTGTCGGCGGCGAGGGCGCGCATTGGCGTGATCCACAGCACTGTCAACGGTTCGGCCGGTGCCTTGCGTTTGCGTGGCGGCGCATCGACAGGCCGGGTTTTGGCGAAACGATTGAGGGCAGCGAACCATACCGCGTAGGTTTTACCGGCACCGGTGCTGGCATGCAGCAGCCCTGATTTGCCGTTTTTTACCGCAGCCCACACCTCTTTCTGAAAGGCGAAGGGCTTCCACTCGCGGGCGCTGAACCAGGTTTTTGCAAAGTCGGGGGATTTCGCCATGCCGGCTGCGTGCGCTCTGGAGGTGTTGTTTCAGAGACCACAGCGACAGACCAAAGGTTTAAAACAACACGGCACCTGTGTAGGAGCTGCCGCAGGCTGCGATCTTTTGATCTTGTCTTTAAAAAGCAAAATCAAAGGATCGCAGCCTTCGGCAGCTCCTACAGGGGCATTGTGTTATTTCAGGTTGCCGCTGAGGAACTGCTTCAGGCGTTCACTCTTGGGATTGCCAAGCACTTCTTCGGGGGAGCCTTCTTCTTCAACCAGGCCTTGATGCAGGAACAGCACCTGGCTGGACACCTTGCGTGCAAAGCTCATCTCATGCGTCACCATGATCATTGTCCGGCCTTCCTCGGCCAGCCCCTGGATCACCTTCAACACTTCCCCGACCAACTCCGGATCGAGCGCTGAAGTCGGTTCATCGAACAGCATCACCTCCGGCTCCATCGCCAGTGCCCGGGCAATCGCTACGCGCTGTTGCTGGCCGCCGGACAGGAAGGCCGGGTACTGATCGGCGACCCGCGCCGGCAGACCGACTTTGTCCAGATAACGCCGGGCGCGGTCGTCAGCCTCCTGTTTGCTGCAACCCAGCACCCGGCGTGGCGCCATGGTGATGTTTTCCAGCACCGTCATGTGACTCCACAGGTTGAAATGCTGGAAGACCATCGCCAAGCGCGTGCGCAGGCGTTGCAGTTCATCGGCGTCGGCCACGTGCATGCCGTGACGGTCGGTGACCATGCGGATCGCCTGGCCATCGAGGCTCATGGCGCCGTAATTCGGTTGTTCGAGAAAATTGATGCAGCGCAAAAAGGTACTTTTGCCCGAGCCGCTGGCGCCGATCAGGCTGATCACGTCGCCGGTCTTGGCTTTGAGCGAAACGCCTCGAAGCACCTGATGATCGCCATAGCTTTTGTGCAGGCCTTCAACGGTCAGTTTGTACATGGGACGAGCATCCTCAAGGCGAAAGTAGGTAGCCGCTGCGATAGGCTTCGGCGCCCGCGACGTGGGCGATGACCATGCCGGCGGTGGCCATGCGCCGCAACGAGCGGGCGTAGAGCAGGCCGGCGGCGGTGCAATGAATGGGGGTGACCCGGTCGTGGATCGGGTCGATGATTTCGGCGATCTGCTGACCGGCTTCGAGGTATTGCCCTGCTGCGGCGGTGTACACCAGCAGCCCGCCGACCGGAGTGGTCACCGGTTCTACGCCCGCCAGCGGCGTGGCGGGGCGCGGCAGTGGCGGCTGCGGTTTGGTCTCGCCGACAATCGCGTCAGACTGAATCAGATAGTCGATCAACGCCTGGCAATCGCGGCTGGCCAGTGGGTGATTGACGTCACCCTGGCCGCGCAATTCGACGGTCACCGAAAAACTCCCCTGCGGAATCTCGAACTGTTCGCCGAACCGCTCGCGCAATTGCCACCACAGCAGGGTGAAGCATTCGTCGAATGACTGGCCGCCGGAGTCGGTGGTCAGCAGACTCGCCTGCGCTTCGAGGTAACGCGCCAATGGCTCGACCTGCGGCCACGCTTCGGGCGTGGTGTAAAGGTGCACCACCGATTCGAAGTCGCAGTGCAAGTCCAGCACCATGTCGGCATCGCAGGCCAGGCGTTGCAGGATCAGGCGCTGGGACTGCAGTTGCGTGGTCGCGGTCTGGCGGGCGAGGGCATTGCGCAGCTGAGCGCGGATCAGCTCAAGGTTGTGATGCGGGTCGTCGCTGAGCTTGCCCTCGATGGCATTGCCGATTTCTTCACTGAGATCGACGAACCAGCGGTTGAAGTTTTGTCCGCTCTCCAGCTCGTAGCGGCCCAGCGGCACGTCCATCAGCACTTGTTCGAGGCCGACCGGATTGGCCACCGGCACCAATACGATTTCGCTGCGCAGGCGGCCGGCGGCTTCCAGCTCGGCCAGGCGTTGCTTGAGATGCCAGGCGACGAGCATGCCGGGCAGTTCATCGGCATGCAGCGAGGACTGGATGTAGACCTTGCCCTTGGCCTGCTCCGGGCCGAAGTGAAAGCTGTGGATCTGTCGTGCGGTCCCCGGCAGTGGGGCCAGCAGGTCATGAATCAGGTGGCGCATTTGCGGTGTTGTCCTAGTGAGTCGGGCCGAGGAAGGCCAGCCATCGGCGTTCGGCGAGACGGAACAGGCCGACCAGTGCAAAGGTGATGGTCAGGTAAATCAGCGCGGCGATGCCGAACGACTGGAACGTCAGGAAGGTTGCCGAGTTGGCATCCCGCGCGACTTTCAGAATATCGGGGATGGTCGCGGTGAAGGCCACGGTGGTCGAGTGCAGCATCAGGATCACTTCGTTGCTGTAATACGGCAATGAACGGCGCAGTGCCGACGGCATGATCACATAGGCATAGAGTTTCCAGCCGGTCAGGCCATAGGCCTTGGCGGCTTCGACTTCGCCGTGGTTCATGCTGCGAATCGCCCCGGCGAAAATCTCCGTGGTGTAGGCGCAGGTGTTCAAGGCAAAGGCGAGGATGGTGCAGTTCATCGCATCGCGAAAGAAACTGTCGAGCAGCGGCTGCTCACGTACGGCGGCAAGGCTGTAGATCCCGGTGTAGCAGATCAGCAACTGGATATACAACGGCGTGCCACGGAACAGGTAGGTATAGAACTGCACCGGCCAGCGAATGTAGAAGCGCGGCGAAACGCGGGCGATGGACAGCGGAATCGAGACGATAAAACCGATGCAGATCGATGCGCTCAGCAGCCACATGGTCATGGCCAGCCCGGTGATGTTCTGGCCGTCGGTATAAAGGAAGGCGCGCCAGTATTCCTGCAGGAGCTCGATCATCGTACGGCCTCCCGGGAACCGGCGGCATAACGGCGTTCGAGCCAGCGCAGAATGAAGTTCGAGGCGCTGGTGATCAGCAGATAGATCAACGCGGCAAGCACCAGAAAGTAAAACAGTTGATAAGTGCTTTTACCGGCGTCCTGCGCCGCTTTGACCAGATCGGCCAAGCCGATGATCGATACCAGCGCAGTGGCCTTGAGCATCACCATCCAGTTATTGCCGATGCCCGGCAGGGCGAAGCGCATCATTTGCGGGAACACCACGAAACGGAAACGCTGGCCGCGCTTGAGACCGTAGGCCGTGGCCGCTTCGACCTGACCACGCGGCACGGCGAGGATCGCGCCGCGAAACGTCTCGGTGAAATACGCGCCATATATGAAGCCCAGCGTCAGCACCCCGGCACTGAACGGATTGATCTCGATGTATTCCCATTCCATGTAATCGGTGAGGGAGGTCAGCCAAGTCTGCAGGCTGTAGAAGATCAACAGCATCAGGACCAGATCCGGCACGCCGCGAATCAGTGTGGTGTAGAGCTGGGCCGGCAGGCGCACCAGTTTTATTTTCGACAGTTTGGCGCTGGCGCCGAGCAGGCCGAGTAATACGGCCACCAGCAGCGACAGCGCCGATAATTTGATGGTCATCCAGGTGCCTTGCAGCAACAGCGGGCCGAAGCCTTGCAGGCTGAACGAGGCAAGCCCCAGATTTTGCAGGAGGGTTTCAAACATAAATCAGCAACCTGAGCGGATGGAAAAGGCGCCCATCGAGGATGGGCGCCGGGGCATTATTTGCCGCTGTACAGATTCAGATCGCCAAAGTGTTTCTTTTGAATCTCGGCGTATTTGCCGTCGTCGTGTAACGCTTTGATACCTTTATCCAAAAGTGCTTTCAGCTCAGTGTTACCTTTCTTGATACCGATAGCGGTTTTTGCTGGCAGCAATTCGCTGTCGACTGGCTCGCTGATTTGGTAATCAGCGCCTTTTGGCGACTTCAGAAAGCCCAGTTCGGCTTGCAGCATGTCTTGAATACCGGCATCGAGACGGCCGGATGTCAGGTCGGAATACACCTGATCCTGGTTCTGATAGGCCTGGGTTTTCACGCCGGCCTTGTCCAATACGGCTTTGGCGTAGGCTTCCTGAATGGTGCCTTGCTCGTAACCCACGGTTTTGCCCTTCAGCGAAGCGACGTCTTCGGTGATCCCAGAGCCCTTTTTGAACACGTAAGCGGTAGGGCCTGAAAACAGCTCGTTGGAGAAGTCGATGACTTTCTCGCGGGCCGGGGTCACGGTCATCGACGAGATAACACCGTCGAATTTGTTGGCCTTGAGGCCCGGAATCATGCCGTCGAAATCGCTTTCGACCCACTTGCACTTGACCTTCAGCTCGGCGCAGATCGCGTTGCCCAGGTCGATGTCGAAGCCCACCAGGCTGCCGTCGGCCGCTTTCGACTCGAACGGTGCATACGAAGGGTCAACGCCGAAGCGCAGCTCTTTGTATTCCTTGGCCAGCGCGGAGCCAGCGGCCATGCACAACGCCAGTGCAGAAAGGGTCAGCAATGCTTTTTTCATTATTCAATCCCTAAGAACCAATATGAGCGCTTGTGGCGCAGAATTATTGTTACTGCAACGCTTACGACCTATAGAAAGTAGCAATTTCCGAACCAGAGTCCCGAACAAGTGTTTTAAAAGGTTGGGCGGGCAGAGGCAAGGGGGATTGCATGCCCGAAAATGGGCATCGCCATATCGATGCACCGTTTCGGATCAAATGCGCAGCGCAGGGCAGGTGAAAACTGTGGTGAGAGGATTCCTGTGGCGAGGGAGCTTGCTCCCGCTCGACTGCGCAGCAGGCGCAAGCCTGCAACTTGAGTTTCTAAGGGAAAACGCCGGGGAGTGCTTCGCCCTCCAGCGGGAGCAAGCTCCCTTGCCACAGGATTTACGTGCAGCTTCGAGAGCGGGTCAGGCCAGCAGATCCTGCAAAGTGGCCAGGCTGTCGGCTTCTTCCACGGTCTTGTCCTTGCGCCAGCGCAGCATCCGTGGAAAGCGCACGGCGATGCCGCTTTTGTGCCGCCGGGACAACGCGATGCCTTCAAAGCCCAGCTCAAATACCAGACTCGGCGTCACACTGCTCACCGGGCCGAATTTCTCTATCGTGGTTTTGCGCACAATGCTGTCCACCTGGCGCATTTCCTCGTCCGTCAGCCCCGAGTAGGCTTTGGCGAACGGCACCAACGAGCGTTGACTGGATTCCGGCGGCCCGTCCCACACGGCAAAGGTGTAATCGCTGTACAGACTGGCGCGCCGACCGTGGCCGCGCTGGGCGTAAATCAACACGGCGTCGACGCTGAACGGATCGACCTTCCACTTCCACCACACGCCCATGTCCTTGGTTCGGCCGACGCCATACAACGAATCCCGCGCCTTGAGCATCATGCCCTCGACGCCGAGTTTGCGTGAGGCTTCGCGCTGACGGGCGAGGTCGAGCCAGTCCGTGCCGGTCAGCACCGGTGACTGCAGCAACACCGGGCTGTTGCAACGCGCGATCACCTGTTCCAGCTGCGCACGCCGCTTGACCTGCGGCTGGTTGCGCCAGTCCTCACCCTGCCACTCCAGCAGGTCATAGGCGAGCACGACCACCGGCACGTCTTCGAGAATTTTCCGGTCGAGGGTTTTGCGCCCGATGCGTTGCTGCAGCAGGGCGAACGGCTGCACTGCCGGTGGTTCGCTCGATTGCGGATTGAAGGCATCTTCGGTGGTGGGATGGGTGCTTTTCCAGACGACGATTTCGCCATCGATCACCGTGCCGTCGGGCAATCCGTGAACCAGCACATCGAGTTCGGGAAAACGCTCGGTGACCAGTTCTTCACCGCGCGACCATACCCACAAACGCCCGTCGCGCTTGACCACTTGCGCGCGAATGCCATCCCACTTCCATTCGATCTGCCAGTCACTGGCAGGCCCGATCAGAGTGTCGAATTCCTCTACCGGTTGCGACAACGCGTGGGCCAGGAAGAACGGGTACGGCTGCCCACCGCGCTGGGCGTGTTCATCGGCGGATTCGGCAGCGATCAGTTTCAGATAACTCGCCGCGTCAGGTCGGTTCGACAGATCGGTATAGCCCACCAGTCGTTGCGCGACGCGTTTGCTGTCGAGCCCGGCCATCGAAGCCAAAGCCCGCGTCACGAGTAATTTCGACACGCCAACGCGAAAGCTGCCGGTAATCAGCTTGATGCACAGCATCAGGCTGGGCCGGTCCAGTTGCGCCCACAGCGCTGGTAATTGTCGCGCCAGATAATCCGGGGTTTCGCCGCGCAACGGCAGCAATTTTTCCTCTATCCACGTGGCCAGGCCGGCCTCCGAACTGTGAGAGTTTTCCGGCAGCACAAGGGAAATTGTCTCTGCCAGATCGCCTACGGCTTGATAGCTTTCCTCGAACAACCAGGGTTCCAGCCCGGAAACCTCGACCGCGACCTCACGCAGCACGCGCACCGGCACCAATTGCCGCGGCCGGCCACCCGAGAGGAAATACACCGCCCACGCAGCATCCTCTGGCGCCGCCATGGCGAAATAAGCCTGCATTGCCGCCAGTTTGGCGTTGCTCGAGGTGGTGGCGTCTAGTTCGGCATAGAGATCGGCGAAGGCTTTCATGCAGACGTCTCGGCAGCGGTGGGCTCGGTGGCGATGTTGTCTTCTTCGTCGTCACCGTATTCGGTAGTGAAACCCTGGGCATCGAGGCCCTGTTCGCGCAGATGACGCACCAGAACGCCAATCGAGCCGTGGGTGACCATCACCCGTTCGGCGCCGGTCTGGTTGATTGCCCATAACAGGCCGGGCCAGTCGGCGTGATCGGACAGTACGAAACCGCGATCCACCCCGCGTCTGCGGCGAGTGCCGCGCAAGCGCATCCAGCCGCTGGCGAAAGCGTCGCTGTAGTCACCGAAGCGGCGCATCCAGCTGCTGCCGCCAGCCGAGGGCGGGGCGATGACCAGCGCTTGGCGCATCATCGGATCATTTTTGGCGACGTCGCCGGCGTAGAGAGTTGGTGGCAAGTACACGCCAGCCTCGCGATACACACGATTCAGCGGCTCGACCGCGCCGTGGCTGAGGATCGGGCCAAGGGTTTCATCGATGCCATGGAGAATCCGCTGGGCCTTGCCGAACGAATAGCAGAACAGCACGCTGGCCTTGCCGGCGGCGATATTTTCCGACCACCACTGATTGATCTCGGCAAACATTTGCGCCTGTGGCTGCCAGCGATAGATCGGCAGGCCGAACGTCGATTCGGTGATGAACGTGTGGCAGCGCACCGGTTCGAACGCCGCGCAGGTGCCATCCGGCTCGATCTTGTAATCGCCAGACGCGACCCAGACTTCGCCGCCATACTCGAGACGCACCTGCGCCGAGCCGAGCACGTGGCCGGCCGGATGAAAACTCAAGGTGACGCCGTGGTGGATCAGGCGCTGGCCATAGGCGAGGGTCTGCAGGTTGATGTCCTGACCGAGTCGCGCGCGCAGAATCCCTTCGCTGGCGCTGCTCGACAAGTATTGCTGGTTGCCAGTGCGTGCGTGATCGCCGTGGGCATGAGTGATCACCGAGCGCTCGACCGGGCGCCAGGGATCGATATAGAAATCCCCCGCGGGGCAATACAAACCTTCGGGACGCGCGATAACAAGGTCCATGTCGTTACCTGAATGGAGGGCTTGTCAGTTATGAGGCTGGCGCTGAGCCGGAAGTTCTATCGGGTTTTCGCAGATTTGAAAGCAAAAGATCGCAGCCTTCGGCAGCTCCTACATTCATCTGTGCAGGAGCTGCCGAAGGCTGCGATCTTTTGATCTTGCGGTTACTTACCCGGTGTCAGGGTCAATCGGGTCTTGCCATACACCCGATCAAAATTCTGCGGCTGCATCGGCAAACCGATGTACTGCCCCTTCAGCCACGCATCGATCCCGTTGAGATAATTCGGGCTCATGGGGTTGCCCGACTGTCCCGTGCCGTTTTGCCCCATCAACGGCTCGCTCTGGCCGAAGTCGACGATAAAACGCATCGACGGCGCACGCGTGGTGACGAAATCCTGGCCCCAGGCGAACGCCGCGGTGTTCAGGGTGGTGTGGTCACCGCCCGCAGCCAGCGGCCCGCGAACATTCTGTCCTGCGGCATTCTTCCATTGGTAGCCGTGAAGTTTGCCCCACTGCCAGCCGCGGCGGTCAGCGCCCAGTTGACTGTCGCCCGCGCTGATTGCCGCCGCGAGGCTGCGAGCGAGGATCACCGCTTTGTCTTCCTTCTGCGGCGTGCGCAGGTCATCCCAGAACGGGCTGTCCTCTCGGCCCAGCAAGTGGTCGGCCTGCGCCGCATAGGAAAAATCGCCGCTGGCAACAAAAGCTTTCCACGCCGCACTGGACTCGGGGCCCAGTTCGTCGAGGAAGATTTGCTTCATGCTTTCCTGCAGGAACAACTCATAAATCGCCGCATCTGCCGAGGTCGGGCTGAGCTTGCCGTCGAATGCCATCAATCGGGTAAACGCCTCGCGGGCCTTGCTGCGATCAGCCTCCGGCAGGCCATCGATGGCTTGTTTCAATGGCTGTTTCATGCCCGGCGCCTCGAACATTTTCTTCAACTTGGCGGCGAACGTGGTGGTCTGATCGTATTGCATGGCGATCACGCTGCGACCGTCATGCTTGCCGCTACCAGCCAGTTCGGCCAAGCGTTCGCCGCGCTCCGGCGCCGCCCAGGATTTCGACAGTTGCATGCCGTAACCGTCGGGGATGACGCGCTGGTTGGCGGTGCCGAGCCAGCCTTGTGCCGGATCTTGATCGTACGGATGCAGCATCGGGTCGGCGTAACCATCCCAGTCAAAGCGACCGTCCCAGCCCGGCGACGGCAGCAAGCCTTCGCCTTCGCGGCGGTTGGGGAAGCGTCCGGTGACCTGCCAACCGATATTGCTCGCGTCGGCGAACACCAGATTCAGAGTGATGGCGCGGATTTCGCGGCTGGCGTCCGAGGCGCGTTCAACGGTCTGCGCGCGGGTCAGATCGAAGAATGCATCCAGCGATTTGTCGTCGGTGAAACCCGGCGTTTGCAAGGCCAGGCCGAAACCACTGCCCTGCGCCACTTGGGCGCTGTTGAGCAGCGCACCGTGACGGGTTTCGTACACCGCTTCGCGAATCGGCCGCTGACCTTTGACGAAGTAGGTTTCGTTGCGCACTGTCAGCGGCTGCCATTTGCCATTGACCTCATAGCTGAGGCTGTTGCCCTGACGGCGGACTTTTTCCAGGAACAGGTCCTGGTTATCGCCGAGCACGCTGGTGGTGCTCCAGGCAACTTTGCCGTTGAAGCCGCCGAGGACGATTGGCAAACCGGCGACGGTGACACCCGCTGCCTGATATTTCGGCGCACGAATCTGCACGAAATTCCACAGCGACGGCGCGGCCAGCGGCCCATGGGCATCGCTGGCGAGCAGGCTTTTCCCGCTGCGGCTGCGTTGCGGGGCAATCGCCCAGTTGTTCGAAGATGACGCGCCCAGCAGGTTCAGTGCCGACAGTTGCTGGCTGGCGTTGCTCAGCTCGGTCAGGCCCGGAATCTGCCCAGTGAGTTTCAGGCCTTGCAGCTTGTCGGCTTCGGCCAGCGGCAGGTTCTCGTCGGGGGCGGAGGGTGTCAGCCAGGCGAGTTTGTCGGTGGTCACGGTTTGCGCGAGCACCAACGAGGAGATTTCTTCTGGCAGGTTGGCCGACTGGCTGAAATTCAACAGCGCAAAAATCAGCGCCGAATCTTCCGGTTTCCAGTATTCGGGCTTGTAACCGCTGGCGGCGAGGTCGCCCGGCAACTTGTCGGCATAGCGGAACAGGTAGGCGTTGACGCCCCGCGCATAGACTTCAAAGAAACGCTTGAGACGTGGCGACGAAGCCTTGTACAACTCGCCGGCGCTTTTCTTCAGATTGACCGCACGCATGTAGCGGTCGGCATCGAGCATCGACGCGCCAGACATTTCCGCCAGACGACCCTGAGCCAGCAGGCGCAGGGTGACCATCTGATTGATGCGGTCACTGGCGTGCACATAGCCGAGGCTGAACAGGGCATCGTGGAACGTGTTGCTCTCGATCAACGGCATGCCCATGGCATTGCGGCGCACCGAAACGTTCTGCGCCAGGCCCTTGAGCGGTTGCACGCCGGAGGTCGGCGGCAGGCTGTCCTGAGCGTTCCAGGTCTGGCAACCGGACAGGCTCAAGACACCGGCCACTGCTGCGGCAACGCCGAACCGGGGAAGAAAATGTGTGAGGGCTGGCGAGGCCATGGCGAAGCTCCTGCGGGGGTATAAGGCTGGGGGCGCAATAAAGCCGCTACGTTAGTGAGCGCGCGAGAGCCGCGCAAGCGGGGCAAGTGGTTATTTGTGCAGTTGTCGGCTGGCCGGTCGGAGGGTTGGCAGTTGCCTGTCGCAAACCGCTGATGTTGAACTACGGAAAAATCCCAAGACCTTGCAGGAGAAAAAAACGCCATGGAGCTCGAGGCCAGCGCTGCGCTGATCATCATTGATCAACAGAAAGGCATTTTGCATCCGCGCCTTGGACGGCGGAATAACCCTCACGCCGAAGAGCGAATGCTGGAGTTGCTGGCGCTGTGGCGCCACACCGGACGGCCGGTCATTCACGTACAGCACCTGTCGCGCTCGCCGGATTCGGTGTTCTGGCCCGAGCAGGATGGAGTCGAGTTCCAGCCGCGGTTTTTGCCGCAGGACGGCGAATGGCTGATCCAGAAACAGGTACCCGATGCGTTTTGCGCGACCGGACTGGAAGGGCGCTTGCGCGAGGCGGGGATCGGGCAATTGATCATTGTCGGCGTGGCGACCCATAACTCGGTTGAATCAACCGCGCGCACAGCGGGCAATCTGGGTTTCGACGCTTGGGTAGCGGAGGATGCGTGCTTTACCTTCGACAAGGCCGATTATTTCGGCACATTGCGTACGGCTGAAGAAGTGCACGGGATGTCGCTGGGGAATCTGGATGGGGAGTATGCGACGGTGGTCAGCTGTGCGCAGATTTTGACAGCCGACTGATAAACCTGTGGGAGCTGGCTTGCCAGCGATAGCGGTGTGTCAGCTGACATCAATGTTGAAGTTGCTGGCCTCATCGCTGGCAAGCCAGCTCCCACAGGGTCTGCGGGTCGGCGCAGATCTAATGTGGGAGCGAGCTTGCTCGCGAAGGCGGCGGGTCAGGCGAAGAGGGCCTTCGCCGCAGGCATCAAGCCCCGTGGCACTTCTTGAATTTCTTGCCGTTGCCGCATGGGCAAGGGTCGTTGCGGCCGACGTCTTTCAGGGCGTTGCGCACCGGTTCCTGGTGAGCGTGGCCGCAATTCGGGCCGTGCACATGGCCGTGGTCATGATCGTGATGATGGTCATGGTCATGGTCGTGGTTGCAGTCAGGGCCGTGGACGTGAGGTTGCTGGGTCATCGGTGTTGCTCCGGAATTAAATCGGCGGGGATTATCACGCCATTGCGCTCAAGGTGCACGTAGTGAGCGATGAATAAACCGGTTTCCATCTCGCCTTGCAGTCGATAGGGAATCTGCTGTTTGGAATTTTTCAGCATCTTCACCACGTCCTTGACCTTCGGCCACAGGTTGGTGCGGATCGGCACTTTGAAATACGCACTGCGTTTCGGTCCGACGCTGAACCAGTGCTCGTGCTCGCCCTCGGCCAACAGCATATCGGCCAGATGAATGCGGTATTCGAGGCCGCGCACGGTCAGCTCACTGTCGTTGGGGTTGTCGACGCGAAAGTGCAGGATGAATCTCTGCTCGAGCAGTTTGGCCCGCACCACCTCGACTTTCACCAGATGCACGGCGGGTTCGACGCTGTCATCACTGAACCACGAGGCGCAGCCGCCGAGGTTGAGGATCAGCATCAGAATGAAGCATTGGCAGGTGCGCCGACGACCGAGCATGGTTTGACTCCCTTTGGTGCCAGTCTAGACGCTAAAAGATCGCAGCCTTCGGCAGCTCCTACATGAGATCCCGTAACCCAAGGAGCTGCCGCAGGCTGCGATCTTTTGATCTTCAACCTCAAGCGCCAAAATAACCCGCACAGCATTTCTTGAACTTCTGCCCGCTGGCGCACGGGCAGCTGTCATTGCGCCCCAGCTTCAACTGCACCGTTGGATCGATGAAGTACCAGCGCCCGGCGTTCTGTACGAACGAGGAGCGCTCGCGGTGACTGTGCTCGCCCTGGCTGTCGTGCCAGCGTGCGGTGAAGGTGACGAAGGCGTGCTCCGGTTGGCCGCCGAAGACTTCCGAGCTTTCGACCTCGAGGCCAAGCCAGGTGCTCTGCGCACTCCAGTCACCGATCGATTGCCGGTTCAGACCCGCTTGCTGGGCGGGCAGGGTGGTCGTCACCAGATAGTCGACCAGGCCCAACACGTAAGCGCTGTAGCGTGAGCGCATCAACGCTTCGGCGCACGGGGCCGGATGGCCTGCATGATAATGACCGCAGCAGGCATCCAGCAGATTGCCGCTGCCGCAAGGGCAAATGGCTGTACTCATCGCATTACCACCAGTATTTCCCGAAGTTTTCCGGATTGGCCCAGAAGCGTGAATTGAGCCAGTCGGGGACTTGTTTGTAGTCAAGCAGATCGTAGGTGAACAGGGTCAGCACCTGATCCTCGCGCTGGAACCGCTCGCTGGCTTGCAGTGCCAGTGAATAGAAGTCGGTTTCCTGCCAGCCGCTGGCGCTCAGATCGGCCAGCACGGCAATGCGACTGGCATTGAGGTTGCGAATCCCACCCAGGAGATTCAGGCCGTCGCGCTTGGGCAACTGTTCCAGGCAATCG
This sequence comes from Pseudomonas fluorescens, assembly GCF_900636825.1. Taxonomy (NCBI): domain Bacteria; kingdom Pseudomonadati; phylum Pseudomonadota; class Gammaproteobacteria; order Pseudomonadales; family Pseudomonadaceae; genus Pseudomonas; species Pseudomonas fluorescens. The sequence continues at coordinate 1,395,494 of NZ_LR134318.1, forward strand.
ACCATCAGCGCCAGATCGAAACGCTGGGCCGCGAGTTCGGCGGGCAATGCGCCAGGCGCGGCGTGGGCGACGACGCTTTCCGTGTGCGCCTGTTTGAAAGCGCTGAGCGCCGGAAATTCGCTGGCGCCAATCAGCAACAGTCGCGCCGGGGCGTAGCGATCCAGCAAAGCGGCCAACGCCTGTTGCGGCGTGCGGGAAGAAATGGCGACGTTCATCGAAGCTCCTCAATCAGACCGCCAAGACTAGCCTGCCTGACTGCAGCGGCAAAGGGCCCTGTCTCGCCGGTTTGCGCGAAAAGCGGCAAAGTCCTGTGAACAGGGTCGCAAACAGCAGTGGCCTATTGCTGGCGGAGATTAAAACTCCGGTCTTTACTCCCTGCATCGGTTTTGAGCCGATCCCTCAGGAGAAAACCAGATGAGCATAGTTCGGACAGCATTACCTTTGATTCTGCTAACCAGTGTGTTGACGGGTTGTGCAGGTTTGCAGAAAACCGATTGGCCGACGTGTGCGGCGGTCGGTGGTGTTGTCGGTGCCGGTCTCGGCGCGACCGAAAGTTCGGCGTGGGCCGGCTACGGCGCGTTGCTGGTCGGCGGTACCGCAGCGGCCTATTGCTGGGTGCACGGTGATGGCGACGAGGACGGCGATGGTGTACCGGACAGTCGCGACAAGTGCCCGGGCACGCCAAAAGGCGTACAGGTCGATGCTGACGGTTGCCCTCCACCTGCCCCTGCGCCAGTGGTTGAAGAAGCCGTTGTAGTCAAAGAAGAAACCATCGTCATTCGCGATGTGCATTTCGAGTTCGACAAAGCCACGCTGACCGGTCCTGACAAGCAAGTGCTGGACAAGGTTGCCGATCGCCTGAGACAGGAAGCCTCTACCGCGCAACTGACCGTGACCGGTCACACCGACAGCGTCGGCAGCGATGCCTACAACAAAAAACTCTCGGATCGTCGCGCGCACTCGGTGGTGGAATACCTGATCCAGCAGGGCGTGCCACGTGCCAGCTTTGTGTCGGTGTCCGGCATGGGTGAAAGCCAGCCAGTGGCCGACAACAAATCCGCTGACGGCCGCGCGCAGAACCGTCGTACCGAAATCAAGATTCAACGTTGAGCCCCCTCGCATCCGCGGCTTGTGCAGTCGCGGATGCGGGTCTTTACTCCTGTGTAACCGGTATGGGCCGGTGACACAGGAGCTTTCACAATGTCTGCTTTCTCAAGGTCCGTCTTGCCGGTGCTGTTGCTTGGCAGCTTGCTCACGGGTTGCGCCACGCACAGCGATGGCACTGCACCCCTCAATCAACGTACATGGCCGATCTGCAGCGTCATCGGCGGGCTGGTCGGCGGCGGTCTTGGCGCCATCGAAAGTGCGGGCTGGGCCGGTGGCGGCGCGGCGTTGGGGATCCTCACCGGTGGACTGATCTGCTATGCCCAGGACGGCGACGAAGACGACGACGGTGTTTTCGACCGCCGCGACCGTTGCCCGGACACCCCGCAAAATACCGAAGTCGATCACCGTGGCTGCCCGTTGCCACAGTATCCCGTCACGCCAAAAGCGCCTGAGCCGGCGCCGCAAACCGAAGTCATCACGTTGAGTGATGCCGGCGACGTGCTGTTCGAGTTCGACAAGTCTGACCTTACCCCCGGCGCCCAGGCGCAGCTCGATACGCTGATGGACAAGCTGCGCAATGCCGACGTGGTCAGCATCAAGGTCGTCGGGCACACCGACAGCAAAGGTTCGGATGGGTATAACCAGGCCTTGTCGGAGCGGCGGGCGAGCAGCGTTGCGGCGTATCTGCTGAGTCAGGGCCTGGCGCCGAACAAATTGACCAGCGAAGGACGCGGCGAAAGTGAACCCGTCGCCGACAATGCTACCGATGAGGGCCGCGCGCAAAATCGTCGCGTGGAATTGCACATCAACCGCTAGGATGCCTCTGTAGGACACGGGCTAGAGCTGCCGGACGAATATCCTCATCGTCCGGCAGCCATTTGCCGACGCAACGAAGTTTTTTCATTTGGCCCTCTGGCTTATCCCCCGCAGAAGCCGTTACTGTGCGTCCAAAGAATAATTCGCAACACGGGGGAGCGTATGAAAGTGTTCTGGGGGCTGGGGCGTTTGTTGACCCTGCTGTTCTGCTGCGTGGTGCTGGCCAATCAACTGGTGCCGTTCGTACATCCGCTGCACCTGCTGGTCAATCTGGCCGGCGGCCTGCTGTTGCTGATTCATGTAATTGAAGTGCTGCTGTGCAATCGCAGCCTCAAAGGCCGTCCGCACCCTTGGCGTGACCGTGGCCGTATTCTGTTGTTTGGCGTTTTCCACCTGCAAACCATCCCGGCCCCGGCCGCTCCGGAGGCTAATTCCCATGCGTAAACTTTGCTTGCTCGCTGCATTGATCAGCCCGTTGGCCTGTGCCCAAGTGGTCAGTGTCGAAACCAATTCGCTGATGCGTCTGCCCACCAACGCCAGCACTTTGCAGTTGGAGAAACTGGAAGTCGCCGATTACGGCACGCTGCTGATTCCTTCCAACGTAACCGAGTTGAGCGTCGGCGAGCTGCGCCTCGGCCACGAAGCTCGCATTGCCATCGTTCCGGGGGAGAGGGCGCTGGACATGAAAGTTGCCCACGCCGAGCTGAGCGACGGCAGCCAGATCACTGCGCGGGGTGCGCCGGGGACCTATGAAAAAGCGGCGCGGGCAGGGCGCAATCTGAATCTGCAATTCAAGGCACTGAACGCGCCGCAGCTGCTGGTCGACGCCCGTGGCGGCACCGGGGCGCCGGGTTTTGTCGGTCTCGATGGCGGTAACGGTGAAGACCCCGGCTGCACTTATGGTTCGGCCGGACATGGTTCTGATGGCAGTGACGGCAGCGACGGTCAACCCGGCGCACCGGGCGCGCTGGTACGCCTCGAAGTACCCCGCGATTTTCCTGCCGAGCTGATCAAGGTCAACGTGGCTGGCGGTGCCGGTGGCCCGGCGGGTGTGGGTGGCAAGGCCGGGAAAGGCGGGAAGTCCAAGGGCTGCCTGGTGTATCGCGCCGATGGCGGCAAGAATGGCAAGGCCGGCGCTGATGGCCAGCCGGGGCCGGTGGGGGCGGCAGGGGCTGTGACTGTGCAGCGTCTTTAAAGGCAGACCCTCATCGGAACGCCGCCCAGCCCTCTCCCAGAGGGAGAGGGGGCCGACCGAGGTGACTCAGGCTATCCATCGACCTGAACAACCGTGTCGGTTATGGATTCAAAGCTAGTACTTCAGGTCAGCGTAACTCTGCAATATCCCCCATTCAGTCCCCTCTCCCTCCGGGAGAGGGCTAGGGTGAGGGGCTCTTGATCTTTACCCCAACTTCAGAACATCGGCCGAGCCGCCGCAATCGCCACCAGCGCCAACCCGACAATCAGATTAAGCCCGACCACCCGGCGAATCCGCCCCAACACCGCCGCACCCGTCGGCCAGTCCTTCGCCTCAACTGCCTCGCGCAATTCCGGCAGCATCAACCCCTGAATGCGGATAAACAGCGCGGTCATCACCACATACAACCCGATCATGATCTGCACATACTTCGGTGCAGTTTCAAACCCGACCTGCTGCAAATGGAGCATGCCAACGCCGCTGATCGGCAACAGAATCACCGCGACCCAGACCCAACGAAAAAAACCTTGAAACACTTCCACCCACAAGGTCAGGCGGGCAGGGCCGTCGAGCGCCTTCATGGCTGCGGGGCGCAGGACCATCCAGGCGAAAAACATGCCGCCGACCCACACCAGAGCGGCGAGGACATGCAGCGGGTAAACGAGGCTAAAAGGTGTCATTGGGTTACTCCGTTCTGCGCGGGATCGATTCGCGGGGTATGATAGCCGCCGAATCAAACCACTGAAAATTTATCCAGCGTTTTTGCGCCCGACACTCAATGATCAGCACTGAACTCAAAACCACGATCCAGGGCGCCTACTCGCGTTTTCTAGAGGCCAAGAGCCTCAAACCGCGCTACGGCCAGCGCCTGATGATCGCTGAAATTGCGAAAGTCCTCGGCGATATCGACACCGACGACGAAGGCCGGCGCAGTGGCGACCCGGCAATTGTCGCGGTGGAAGCCGGCACTGGTACCGGCAAGACCGTGGCCTACAGCATGGCCGCGATCCCCACGGCCAAAGCCGCCGGCAAACGTCTGGTCATCGCCACCGCGACCGTCGCGCTGCAAGAGCAGATCGTCTACAAGGATCTGCCCGACTTGATGCGCAACAGCGGGCTGAACTTCACGTTCGCCCTCGCCAAAGGTCGTGGCCGCTACATGTGCCTGTCCAAGCTCGACATGCTCTTGCAGGAAGGTCACGCGCAAACCGCCACTGCCCAGCTGTTCGAAGAAGAAGGCTTCAAGATCGAGGTCGATGAGGCCAGTCAGAAGCTCTTCACCAGCATGATCGAAAAACTCGCCGGCAATAAATGGGACGGCGACCGTGACAGCTGGCCGAATGCGCTGGAAGACGCCGACTGGGCACGCCTGACCACCGATCACAGCCAATGCACCAACCGTCATTGCCCGAACTTCGGCCAGTGCGCGTTCTACAAGGCGCGCGAAGGCATGGGCAAGGTCGACGTGATCGTCACCAACCACGACATGGTCCTGGCTGATCTGGCATTGGGCGGTGGCGCCGTGTTGCCGGATCCGCGCGATACCATCTATGTATTCGACGAAGGTCACCACCTGCCGGACAAGGCCATCGGCCATTTCGCCCACTACACGCGCCTGCGCTCCACCGCCGACTGGCTGGAAACCACCGCCAAGAACCTCACCAAACTGCTCGCTCAGCATCCGCTGCCGGGCGATCTCGGCAAGTTGATCGAGCAGGTGCCGGAGCTGGCGCGGGAAATCAAAGCGCAGCAGCAGTTCATGTTCAGCGCTTGCGAACAGGTCGCCGACTTCAAGCCTGGCGAAGATGTCGAAGGCCGCGAGCGACCACGGCATCGTTTTGTCGCCGGGGTGATTCCCGAACACATGCGCGAAATGGGCATCGAGCTGAAAAAGGGCTTCTCGCGCTTGAACGATCTTTTCACCCGCCTGACCGATTTGCTCAAGGAAGGCATGGACGGCGAGGTCAACATCGGCATCGCCAGCAATCAGGCCGAAGAATGGTATCCGCTGTTCGGTAGCCTGTTGTCCCGTGCTTCCGGCAACTGGGAACTGTGGACCGCGTTCACCGCCGAAGACCCGGAAGACAGCCCGCCCATGGCGCGTTGGCTGACCCTGGCTGAAAGCGGTTCGCTGTTCGACATCGAGGTCAACGCCAGTCCGATTCTGGCGGCGGAAACCTTGCGTCGCAGTCTGTGGAATGTCGCTTACGGCTGTCTGGTGACCTCGGCGACGCTGACGGCGCTGGGCACTTTCGACCGCTTCCGCATGCGCGCCGGTCTGCCGAAAAAAGCCGTCACGGCGGTGGTGCCGAGCCCGTTCCATCACGCCGATGCGGGTGTGTTGCGGGTGCCGGATCTGAAAGCCGATCCGCGCGATGCCGCCGCACACACGGCGGCGATCATTCGTGAACTGCCGGATCTGGTCGAAGGCTCGCGCGGCACGCTGGTGCTGTTCTCCTCACGCAAACAGATGCAGGACGTGTTCGACGGCCTCGATCGCGACTGGCGCAAGCGAGTGTTCATTCAAGGCAACCTGTCGAAACAGGAAACCCTGAACAAGCACAAGGCGCGGGTCGACGGCGGTGATTCCAGCGTGCTGTTCGGTCTGGCCAGTTTCGCCGAAGGGGTCGACTTGCCGGGCGCGTACTGCGAGCACGTGGTCATCGCCAAGATTCCATTTTCGGTGCCGGACGATCCGGTCGAAGCGGCGCTTTCGGAGTGGATCGAAGCCCGCGGCGGCAACCCGTTCATGGAGATTTCCGTGCCCGATGCCTCGCTGAAGCTGGTTCAGGCCTGCGGTCGTCTGCTGCGCACCGAAGAGGACCGCGGCACCATCACCTTGCTTGATCGGCGCCTGGTCACCCAGCGCTACGGCAAGGCGATCCTCAATGCGCTGCCTCCTTTCCGTCGTGAAATATCCTGAGACAACGGTGGGCCGTTTTGCCCACTGTGTTGTCTATCTCTCTGCCACCGCTTTTCCATTGGCCATGTATGGTCGTTAGGGAGAACTCCGTTCTTATGATCCGCCGTTCGTTGCCTGCCGTATTCGCCTTGATCTTCGCTGCGCCGTTGTTGGCAGCGCCTGCCGGTCAGCAGACCCTGTTCAACTTCGTTCGCCCCGCCGATGTGGTCAAAGTGGTGACCGAAAACGCTGATCTGCCGCAAGCCAACGCCGAGCAGACCGCAGAAGGCGAAGTGTTGCGCCGGGTGACGTTCAATCCGGTGGCTCGGCCGACCCTGCGCTTGACGCCGCAGAGCGGTGCCTGGGACTGGTCGCAGTCCTCGATGATGACCCTGCGTTTGCAAAGTGCAATGAACTGGGCTGTCACTGTTTATGTGCAAATCCAGAGTAACGATGGCCGCACGCTGACCAGTCGCGTCGATCTCCCGGCCGGGCCCGCCCAGACGTTGCTGGTGCCGCTGGTGGCATCGACGCCTTTGAGTCAGGGCATGAAGGCCGGCCCGCCGATGCCGATGACTGTCGAGGGTCAGCGGATCCTGCTCGCCAGCAGTAGCGGTGAAGTCGATCGCAGCCAAGTGGTGTCGGTGAGCCTGTCGATGGATCAGCCGAAAGTCGCGCAAAGCTTGCTGCTCGAGCGTTTCGGCGTGCAGGAAGGCGATGCGGTTACCCATGCGGTATACGGCAATCTGGTCGATGCGTACGGGCAATCGACCCGCAGCAAATGGCCGGAAAAAGTCGCCAGCGATGAGCAACTCAAATCCGCAGCAGTCAAAGAACAGCAACAGTTGAACAGCTGGCTGGCCGAGCGGCAGAAGTCCTCGCTGGACAAGTTCGGTGGCTGGAACGAAGGCCCGGTGTTCAAGGCCAGCGGTTTCTTCCGCACCGAAAAGCGTGACGGCCGCTGGTTCCTGGTCACGCCGCAAGGGCATCCGTTTTATTCGCTGGGCGTGAACACGGTCAGCGCAGACGTCAGCCGGACTTATGTGGCCGGCCGCGAATACATGTTCGAATCCTTGCCCAAGCCTGAGGAGCCGTTGGCCATTCACTTCGGCGAAGGCGACAACCGTGGCGGCAACGGCGCCGATCAGGGGCGCGGCTACGGCAACGGGCGCTGGTATGACTTCTACGCTGCCAACCTGCAGCGTTTGTATGGCGAACCGTGCAAAGCCCACAGCCAAGGCAAATCCGGGGTCGCTGAGGCGGCGAAAAGCGAAGCCGCACAGACCGCCGCATTGGAAACCGCAGAACCTGCCACCGTGCCAGCCGAGCCAAAAGCCGGGGTTGCCGAAGCCGCCAAGACCGACGCGGAGCAAGTGACCCGCGAACAAATCAGCGTGCCGTGCAAAGCGACCATCGACGAACCGCGATGGGCCAGCCATACCCTGGATCGTCTGCAAGCCTGGGGTTTCAACACGGTCGGCAATTGGAGTGCACCGTCGCTGGCTGATGCCGAGCGCGTGCCCTATACCTTGCCGCTGTCGATTGTCGGCGATTACACCAGCATCAGCACCGGCAGCGACTGGTGGGGCGGCATGCCCGATCCGTTTGATCCACGTTTCGCCATGGCCACCGAACGTGCCGTGGCCATCGCCGCCCGCGATCACCGCGATGATCCGTGGCTGATCGGCTATTACGCCGACAACGAACTGGCCTGGGCCGGACCTGGCGACGATCCGCAGTCACGTTACGCCTTGGCGCTCGGCACGTTGAAGATGACCACCGATGTGCCGGCCAAGCGCGCATTTCTCAAGCAGCTGCGTGACAAGTACCGCAATCAGGCCGGACTCTCGAAAGCCTGGGGCATCGATCTGCCGGCATGGGAGCTGATGGAGGATCCGGGATTCGTGCCGCCGCTGCCGAATCCTGAACATCCGGAAATCGAAGCTGACTTCAGATACTTCCAGAAAGTCTTCGCCGATACCTACTTCAAGACCATCTCCGACTCGTTGAAATGGCACGCCCCCAACCAAATGTTGCTGGGCGGCCGTTTCGCCGTCAGTACGCCTGAAGCCGTGGCGTCCTGTGCGCAGTATTGCGACGTGCTGAGCTTCAACATGTACACGCTCAAGCCGCAGGACGGCTACGACTTCGCGACGCTGGGCGCGTTGGACAAACCGGTGCTGATCACCGAATTCAACTTCGGCTCGGCCGATCGCGGCCCGTTCTGGGGCGGGGTGACGCAGCTGGCCAGGGAAGAAGATCGCGGCCCGGCCTACGCCAACTTCCTCAAACAGGCGCTGAGCGAGCCATCGATTGTCGGCGTGCACTGGTTCCAGTATCTGGATCAACCGGTGAGCGGTCGTCTGCTCGATGGCGAGAATGGTCATTTCGGCCTGGTCGGGGTCACGGATCTGCCGTATCAAGGCTTCGTCGAAACCGTGCGCAAGAGCAATTTGCAGGCGATTGAGCAGTTGGGCGCGGAGGCGCAGAAAGCCCCCGAGCATGAAGCGCAGGGTGGCCGCAAAGGTGACGCAGGCAAAGCGGCGGGGGCAGGGCATGCGGGTGGGCATTCGGGGAATGGTCATTAAGGCGTGACGCCCTCAAAGATCGCAGCCTTCGGACGATCTTTTGATTTGGCTTTTAACCGTCTGGCCCGCGCCTGTTCCCAAATCCCTCAAGGGCTGGAACAATGCGGGCCACTTTGTAGAGCGTTTTTGCGGGGGAGTTGCGGGTGCAGATTCAGGGACATTACGAGCTTCAATTCGAAGCGGTGCGCGAAGCTTTCGCTGCACTGTTCGACGATCCCCAGGAACGCGGCGCAGCCCTGTGCATCAAGGTCGGTGGAGAAACCGTCGTCGATCTCTGGTCCGGTACCGCCGACAAGGATGGCGCCGAGGCCTGGCACAGCGACACCATCGCCAATCTGTTTTCCTGCACCAAAACCTTCACTGCGGTCACCGCACTCCAGTTGGTCGCCGAAGGCAAGCTGCAACTGGACGCCCCGGTGGCTCGCTACTGGCCGGAGTTCGCTGCAGCTGGCAAAGAATCCGTAACCCTGCGCCAATTGCTCTGCCATCAGGCCGGTCTGCCGGCTCTGCGCGAATTGCTCGGCCCCGAAGCCCTCTACGACTGGCAAACCATGGTCGATGCCCTCGCCGCCGAGGCCCCGTGGTGGACGCCGGGCACCGGTCACGGTTACGCCGCGATCACCTACGGCTGGCTGGTGGGCGAGTTGCTGCGGCGCGCCGATGGACGCGGTCCCGGCGAATCCATCGTCGCCCGCGTCGCCAAACCGCTGGGGCTGGATTTCCATGTAGGCCTGGCCGATGAAGAATTTCATCGCGTGGCGCATATCGCCCGTGGCAAAGGCAATCCTGGCGATGCCGCCGCTCAGCGCCTGCTGCAAGTGACGATGCGCGAGCCGACGGCCATGAGCACCCGCGCTTTCACCAATCCGCCTTCGGTCCTCACCAGCACCAATAAGCCGGAATGGCGCCGTATGCAGCAACCCGCGGCCAACGGACACGGCAATGCGCGCAGCCTCGCCGGGTTCTATGCCGGGCTTCTCGACGGCAGCCTGCTCGAAAGCGATATGCTGCAAGAGCTGACCCGCGAACACAGCCTCGGTGAAGACAAGACCTTGCTCACGCGCACCCGTTTCGGCCTCGGCTGCATGCTCGATCAACCAAACGTGCCCAATGCCACTTATGGCCTGGGCCCGCGAGCATTCGGCCATCCGGGCGCGGGCGGCTCCATCGGCTTCGCGGATCCAGAGCATGATGTGGCCTTCGGGTTCGTGACAAATACCTTGGGGCCTTATGTTTTGATGGATCCGCGTGCGCAGAAGCTCGCGCGGGTGCTTGCCACTTGTCTGTAAAGTTTCACCTGAGGCTCCAGGGTCGGAACCTCGCTGGCTTTTTAGTTTCAAAGCGACTGTTTATCCGGGCGAAAGTGCTCTGATTTTTCATTACTTTATTTTGTGGATTTTCAATGTCATCTAAAAAGACCCTCGCCCTGGCCCTGTGTGTAGCGATCACCGGTTGCGCACAGACCCCGAAAAACGAAGCGGACGGCGGCAGTTGGTGGCCGTTCGGTTCTTCCGACAAAGTAGCCGCCAAAGAGCCAGCTCCCGCGCCTTCGAAACCCGTCGCCACTGCCCCTGTGACAAAAGCCGAGAGCAGTAATCCATGGTACTGGCCGTTCGGTTCCAGCGATGAAGCGGTCAAGGCCGATTTGAAAGCAGAAGTGCAGCCTGAAGCCAAACCGGCGGCGGTGGCCAAGGCTGACGCTGAGTCCGGCGGTAAATGGTGGTGGCCGTTCGGCGGCAAGGATCAGCCGACCGCCAAAGCCGTGCCGATGCCCGATCCGAAAGTGACCCAGGCCTGGCTCGACGACTACGAGCCGCGTCTGCGTGAAGCGGTCAAGGACAGCAATCTGCAACTTGAGCGCCGTGAAAACGTGCTGGTCGTCACCGCGCCGGTGGAAGGCTCGTTCAACCCGGATCGTCCGGCGATGTTGCTGCCTGTGACACTCGGCCCGTTCACCCGCGTGGCGAAAATTCTCGAAGCCGATCCGAAAACCGCTGTGCTGGTTCTTGGCCACAGCGACACCAGCGGTTCCGCACCGGCCAACATCAAACTGAGCCAGGAACGTGCGCAGTCCATCGCGGCGATTTTCCGCCTCAGTGGCTTGCAGCGTGATCGCCTGATGCTGCGTGGCATGGGTTCCGAAGCACCGCGTGCGGCCAACGACAGCGTTGAAGGCCGTGCGCTTAACCGTCGCGTTGAACTGCTGGTGACCCCGCAGAACACCATGGTTGCGCTGTTGAGCAAATACAACATGCCGGCGCCTAAGCCAGTCACACTGGTTGCTGCGCAGGACGTCAAGCCAGTGGCCAAGCCGGCGACTCCGGCGCCTGTGGTGAAAAAAGCCGCTGCGCCGGCGGCGAAGAAGGCTCCTGCCAAGAAGGCCGCTGCCAAGGCTCCAGCGAAAAAGACCCCGGCGAAAACTCCGGCTAAAAAGACTGCGCCTGCCAAGGCCGCTGCGACCGACAAGAAGGTCGCCGCGACTGACGCGACCAAGAAGTGATCCGCTAACGAAAAGGAATGCGCCATGACCCAGGCTCTGGCCGATATGCGTCGCGACTACACCCGTGACGGTTTGACTGAGGCGCAAGCCCCGGCCGAGCCGTTTGCGCTGTTTCACCAGTGGTTCGCCGATGCGGTTAAAACCGAGCAGGCGCCGGTGGAAGCCAACGCCATGACCCTGGCCACGGTCGATGCACAGGGACGTCCGCATTGTCGCATTTTGCTGCTCAAGGGCCTGGACGCGCAGGGCTTTACCTTTTTCACCAACTACGACAGCGCCAAGGGCCAGCAGCTGCTGGCCAATCCGTTTGCCGCCATGACTTTCTTCTGGCCGACCCTGGAGCGCCAGGTGCGCATCGAAGGGCGGGTGGTGAAAGTTACGCCGCAAGAGTCCGATGCCTATTATCAGGTGCGCCCGCTGGGCAGTCGCCTCGGTGCTTGGGCATCGCCGCAAAGCCGGGTCATCAACGGTCGCGGCGAACTGGAAGATTTGCTCAAAGCCACTGAGCGACGCTTCAGCGACACCCAGCCGCACTGCCCGGAACATTGGGGCGGTTACCGCCTGCTGCCCGAGCGCATCGAGTTCTGGCAGGGCCGTTCGAGCCGCCTGCATGATCGCCTCAACTACCGCGCACAGAGCGCCGCCTGGATTCTTGAACGTCTGGCACCCTGAGCAGTCTACCGAGCGGATAGAGTGTGATCGCGCAGGATCAATGATTTGGCGCTACCGTGAGTGGACGCTGGCAGGCATCTGTACCCAGCCTGAATGGAAGCCGATTTTATCCGGCTGGTGCCGTGACAGGCGCCGAGCCACGGAGTTTAATGAACACATGTTCTTTTGGAGTTGATGCTATGCGTAAGTCTGTTCTGCTGGTTGCTTCCTTTTCCACGATGGCGATGTTGCTGACCGGCTGCCAATCAAGCCTCACCGGCGACTCCTACTCCCGTGACGAAGCGCGTCGTGTGCAGACGATTCGCATGGGCACCATCGAATCCCTGCGACCGGTAAAAATCGAAGGCACAAAAACCCCGATTGGCGGCGCAGCAGGCGCAGTGGTCGGCGGCGTCGGCGGTAGCGCCATCGGCGGCGGCAAGGGCAGTATCGTTGCTGCCGTTATCGGCGCAGTGGCCGGCGGCCTGCTGGGCTCGGCCACCGAAGAAGGCCTGACCCGGACTCAAGGTGTGGAAATCACCGTGCGTGAAGACGACGGCAGCATGCGTGCCTACGTCCAGCAAGTGCAGGAGAATGAAGTATTCCGCGTTGGCGAGCGGGTGCGGATTTCGACTGTTGGCGGGACCAGCCGCGTTTCGCACTAAGCGGGATTTCAGGTAAAGAAAAACCCCGATCAGGTGACTGGTCGGGGTTTTTCTTTGCTTGAGTTGCTCATTCAGTATGTGGCGCCGGTGGATCTATCTGCTCACCAGTTCTGTGGTCGTAAGAGCCTAAATGGCTACCATCGCTTGCGCGGTAGGCTTCAAGCTCGCCATGTAAATAGTCCCATTTCGGCCAGTTCCGTGGCCGTCATGTAGCGATAAGTGATGTGATGCCCATCGCCTTGCGGCGGGTTTGGCACCCGCGGAATGTCCTTTTTGCCAGCCACTGATCGTCCTTTCGTACATCCATCGACCGCCCTCCGCAAAGGGCAGCGCAACGTTAACGAGACAGAGAAATTGTGGCTGTAGGACGCGTCTCTAAAGACGGGGGATAGATCGCTGAGTAACTCAGCAAAAGGCATCTGTGGCGAGGGAGCTGACTTCCGCTGGACTGCGCGGCAAGCGCATCATCCAGAGGCGCTGCGCCCCTCAGCGGGAGCGAGCTCCCTCGCCACAGTTATGTTAGGTATTCAGCGATCCGGCGCTGTTGCGCCGACTCGCCCCCGCCGTCACCGCGTAACCAATCAATGCCGCGAGAATCGACCCGGTCAAAATGCCCATGCGATCCATGCCGGCGTAATCACTCACGCCCGGTTCGAAGGCCAGCGAGCCGACGAACAGGCTCATGGTGAAGCCGATGCCGCAGAGTATCGCGACGCCGAGGACCTGGCCCCAGTTGGCGCCTTGGGGCAGGGCGGCGATGCCGATCTTGACCGCCAGCCAGGTCAGGCCGAACACGCCGATGGTCTTGCCCAGCAGCAGGCCGATAGCGATGCCCATCGGTACGTCGTGGGTGAAGCTTTCGACGGTAACGCCGCTCAGCGACAGTCCGGCATTGGCGAAGGCGAACAGCGGCAGGATGCCGTAGGCGACCCATGGGTGCAGCGCATGCTCAAGGGTCAGCAGCGGCGACGGTTCAGCGTTTTTCGTGCGCAGCGGGATGCAGAAGGCCAGAGTCACGCCGGCCAGCGTCGCGTGGACGCCGCTTTTCAGCACGCAGACCCACAGGATCAAGCCGATGATCATGTATGGCCCGAGTTTGACCACGCCAAGCCGGTTCATCGCCACCAATGCCGCGATACACGCCGCCGCGAGGCCCAGCGACAGGGTCGAAAGCTCGCCCGAGTAGAAGATCGCGATGATCACAATGGCGCCGAGGTCATCGATGATCGCCAGGGTCATCAGGAACAGCTTCAGCGACACCGGTACGCGCTTGCCGAGCAAGGCGAGAACGCCAAGGGCGAAAGCAATGTCAGTGGCGGTCGGGATGGCCCAGCCGCTCAGGGCGGCGGGGTTGTCGCGGTTGAGGAACCAGTAGATCAGCGCAGGCACCAGCATGCCGCCGATTGCCGCTGCACCGGGCAGGACGATTTGCGAAGGTTTCGATAGCTGGCCGTCGAGCACTTCACGCTTCACTTCCAGCCCGATGAGCAGGAAGAACATCGCCATCAGACCGTCGTTGATCCACAGCAATAGCGGTTTGGCGATTTTCAACGCGCCGATCTGCGCCACCACCGGGGTGTCGAGCAAACCGGTGTAGAGCCACGACAGCGGCGAGTTGTTGATGATCAGTGCGAGGATGGCTGCAGCGATCAATAACAGACCGCTGGCAGCTTCCAACTGAAAGAAACGCGTGAAAGTGCTACGCAGAGGCAAGGTCGCTCTCCATCGAAACTGAAAAAAGGTGGGATACCCTAACCCGTACCGTTAGTTGTTAAAACAAAAGTTATATTCTTTTTTGTTATATGTCGTTACAAGGTGCCCTGCTCAAGCCACGCTGAGCCTAGCAGTTGTCTGACACATTGAGACTCAGCTGTATCTTTGCCGTCTGCAGGATTTTTCCTAAGCTGACGGGAGACCATTTTCAGGAGACCGATCTCCTGCCTGATTCAACGAGAACCGAGACCATGAGCGACAACCGCCAGTGGGCCCGCGAAGCCATCCGTATCATTGAAGCGGATTTTCAGCGCAGCGCCGACACCCACCTGATCCCTTTGCCGCTGCCTGGTTTTGCCGGCATCGAGTTGTATTTCAAGGACGAGTCCAGCCATCCCACCGGCAGCCTCAAACATCGCCTGGCCCGCTCGCTGTTTCTATACGCGCTGTGTAACGGCTGGCTGAAGCCCGGCGCACCGGTGATCGAAGCATCGAGCGGTTCGACGGCGATTTCCGAAGCCTATTTTGCGCGCATGCTTGGTTTACCGTTCATTGCGGTGATGCCATCGACCACTTCGAAAGAGAAGATCGCGCAGATCGCCTTCTATGGTGGACAGAGTCATCTGGTAACGGATCCGACGCAAATCTACGCCGAGTCCGAACGGCTGGCTCGTGAGCATGGCGGCCATTTCATTGATCAGTTCACCTATGCCGAGCGCGCCACCGACTGGCGCGCGAACAACAACATCGCCGAATCGATCTTTCAGCAGATGCGCTACGAAACACATCCTGAACCGAGCTGGCTGATCTCAAGTCCCGGCACCGGCGGCACCACCGCGACCCTCGGTCGTTACGTGCGCTATCGGCAGCACGGCACCCGCGTGTTGTGCGCCGATGCCGAGCGTTCGGTGTTCTTCGATTTTTATCAGACCGGTGATGCCAACCTGCGTCTCGATTGCGGCTCGCGAATTGAGGGCATTGGCCGGCCGCGTGTCGAGGCGTCGTTTCTGCCCAAGGTGATTGATGCGATGGTCAAAGTGCCGGACGCGTTGTCGCTCGCGGCCATGCATTACCTGGCGCAGCGTCTGGGACGTCATGTTGGCGGGTCGAGCGGGACCAATCTGATTGGCGCCCTGATGGCGGCGCAACAGATGAAAGCGGCGGGGGAGTCAGGGTCGATCGTGGCGATCCTGTGCGATGGCGGCGAGCGTTATGCCGACACGTATTACGATCAGGCGTGGCTGAAAGCGCAGGGGTATGAGCTGGACTGGTTGATCGCAGCGGTGGCGGCGAGTGCCGAGCGGGGGGAAGCGCTGCCGACGTCAGTTCTTCGCGCGAATATCTGATAAAGCTAAAGATCGCAGCCTCCGGCAGCTCCTACATGGAATGCAAAACCTGTAGGAGCTGCCGAAGGCTGCGATCTTCTGATCCTGTTACGCTTCCAGGCCCAGAATGTACCGCGCCTCCGGCAGCTCCTACATGGAATGCAAAATCTGTAGGAGCTGCCGAAGGCTGCGATCTTTTGATCCTGTTACGCTTCCAGGCCCAGGATATCCCGCGCCACGGCCTCGGCAATGCGGATCCCGTCGACCCCTGCCGAGAGAATTCCGCCGGCATAACCGGCGCCTTCACCGGCCGGGAACAGGCCTTTGACGTTCATGCTCTGCAGCGATTCGTTGCGGGTGATGCGCAGCGGTGATGACGTACGGGTTTCGATCCCGGTCAGCACGGCATCGTGCAACGAATAACCGCGAATCTGCTTCTCGAACGCCGGCAGCGCTTCACGAATCGCTTCAATGGCGAAATCCGGCAGCGCCAAGGCCAGATCGCCCAGCGCGACGCCCGGTTTGTACGATGGCTCGACTTCGCCCAATTCCGTGGAAGGAATGTCGTTGATGAAGTCGCCGACCAGTTGCGCCGGGGCCTTGTAGTCGCTGCCGCCGAGAATGAAAGCGTGGGATTCCAGACGTTCCTGCAGCTCGATACCGGCGAGCGGGCCGCCCGGATAATCGACTTCGGGAGTGATGCCGACAACGATGCCGGAGTTGGCGTTGCGCTCGTTACGCGAGTACTGGCTCATGCCGTTGGTGACCACCCGGTTCGGTTCGGACGTCGCCGCGACCACGGTGCCGCCGGGGCACATGCAGAAGCTGTAGACCGAACGGCCGTTCTTGGCGTGGTGCACCAGTTTGTAATCAGCAGCGCCAAGCTTGGGATGGCCGGCGTACTTGCCGAGCCGCGCACGGTCGATCAGCGATTGCGGGTGTTCGATGCGGAAGCCCACCGAAAACGGCTTGGCTTCCATGAACACGCCACGGCTGTGCAGCATGCGGAACGTGTCGCGGGCGCTGTGGCCGAGGGCCAGAACCACGTGTTTCGAATGCAGCGTTTCGCCGCTGGCCAGTTGCACGCCGACCAGTTGCCCGTCATCGATCAACACGTCGGTGACGCGCTCCTGAAAGCGCACTTCGCCGCCCAGTTCACGGATCTGTTCGCGCATGTTTTCAACCATGCCGGTGAGGCGGAACGTACCGATGTGCGGTTTGCTGACGTAGAGAATTTCTTCCGGCGCGCCGGCCTTGACGAACTCATGCAAGACTTTGCGCCCGAGAAACTTCGGATCCTTGATCTGGCTGTATAGCTTGCCGTCGGAAAACGTGCCCGCGCCGCCTTCGCCGAACTGCACGTTCGACTCGGGGTTGAGCACGCTTTTACGCCACAGTCCCCAAGTGTCTTTGGTGCGCTGACGCACTTCGGTGCCGCGTTCGAGAACGATCGGCTTGAAGCCCATTTGCGCCAACAGCAGGCCGGCAAAGATTCCGCATGGGCCGAAACCGACGACGATCGGACGCTGGCTCAGATCGCTCGGTGCCTGGCCGACGAACTTGTAGCTGACATCCGGCGCCATGTTGACGTTGCGGTCGTCGGCGAACTTGCTCAATACCTTGGCTTCGTCGCGCACTTGGAGGTCGATGGTGTAGATGAAGCACAGTTCGGAGGACTTTTTGCGCGCATCGTAGCTGCGCTTGAACAAGGTGAAATCGAGCAGATCATCGCTGGCGATGCCCAGGCGTTGCACGATGGCCACGCGCAGGTCTTCTTCGGGATGGTCGATTGGCAGCTTGAGTTCAGTGATTCGTAACATGGCGAGGATCCGGGTTCGCGGGGCGCACAACTGCGCCAAGGCGTTTGAAGGCGGCGATTATAAGCCGCCGCGACCGGATCCGTGGGGGAAAAACGATCAGTCGTTACGCGCGCCGCCGAAATAGCCGCAGCCACGCTGCACCTGGCCGTCGATGCGCAACTCGGCGCTCATGTGCTGGACGCTGCCGGTGCTGCTGTCGACGCAACGCTGCGGCGCGACCCACAATTCGATGCGCTGATTGTTGGCTTCGCTGCTGAGATTGAAGCGGCCGTCGCCCAGTTGTTCTTCAACATAGGGCACAGCGAGCGGCGGCTGGCCTTCGCGATCGATGACCATGCCTTTGCCGCTGACTTTGACGTTCCACGCTGGGGTGTGGCCGGCTGCGCGGAGGATCAGCAGTTTGAAATTCGGATCATCGCAAGCCGTGCCGGAGCGCTCGACTCGGTATAGTTGAGTCAGGTCGAGGCGATCGCCCGAGGCCTTGCCGCGGACATCAGCGAACAGTTTGCCTTGCTCGTCGGCGAGGGTCGCGGCCTCTTGAAGAACGCTGGTGCCGCCGATGTCGTTGACTATCAGTTGGCGTTGTTCCTGGCATGGCTGGAACACCAGTTTGCCGTCGGCGGCGGTCAGTTGCCCCTGCATCCGCGTTTGCCCTGCGTGCGAAGCACTTTCTCGCGGACCATCGAACAACTGGCAAGCGGCAAACAGCGGCAGCAGGGCAACAACCACTAACGAACGGGCAACACGCATCTTCGGCTCTCCTGACAAGTGCCGCCACGTTACGCAGCCTGTCGGCCAAATGCAAAAGATCGCAGCCTGCGGCAGCTCCTACACGGCAACGCACGCATCGCGGATATTTAACGAACACAAAATATCGCAGCTCCCGCACGAGGACCCAACTCCCGTGTAGGAGCTGCCGAAGGCTGCGATCTTTTGATCTCAACCGACGTGGAACGTCTGACCGGTCTGCAAGCCCTCGACGCTTTTCGCGTAGGCCAGCGCCACGTCCGCCGCAGGCACAGGCTTGTAGCCACGGAAATACGGCGCGTAGCTGCCCATCGCTTCGAGCAGCACCGTCGGACTGATCGAGTTCACGCGCAGGCCGCGTGGCAACTCGATGGCGGCCGCACGAACAAAACTGTCGAGGGCGCCATTGACCAGCGCTGCCGACGCGCCGCTGCGGATCGGATCGTGACTGAGCACGCCCGTGGTAAAAGTGAACGAAGCGCCGTCATTGGCAAACTCGCGGCCAATCAACAGCAAATTGACCTGGCCCATCAATTTGTCTTTGAGGCCCAGGGCGAAGCTGTCTTCAGTCATCTCGCCCAGCGGCGCGAAAGTCACGTTACCGGCGGCGCAGATCAGTGCGTCGAACGTGCCGGTCTGCTCGAACAGCCGGCGAATCGAGGCGCTGTCGCTGATATCCACGTGAAAATCACCGCTGTTGCGGCCAATGCGGATGACTTCGTGGCGCTGCGACAATTCTTTGTCCACCGCCGAACCGATGGTGCCGCCAGAGCCGATCAATAGAATTTTCATCAAACTGTACCTCAGTGAATGAACGAGGTTGCAGTCTAGAGTGGTTTTTTCTGCGGATAAGCGCACTAATAGGCAACCTTTGGTTTTCATTTGGAAACAATCGACGAGCGAGATGGATGACCTGGCGGCGTTCGCCGTGCTGATCGAGGCCGGCAGTTTTACCCTCGCCGCGCAGCGACTCGGTTGCAGCAAAGGGCAATTATCCAAGCGCATCAGCCAACTTGAAGCGCAGTTTTCCGTGGTGCTGCTGCAACGTACCACGCGGCGCTTGAGCCTGACGGCAGCGGGCGCGGCGTTGTTGCCGCAAGCTCAGGCGCTGGTAGTCCAGGTGGCCAAGGCGCGTCAGGCATTGGCGCGCTTGAACGACGATATGGCCGGCTCGGTGCGTATCACCGTGCCGGTATCGCTGGGCGAAACCTTCTTCGACGGCCTCTTAATGGAATTCTCGCAGACGTATCCCGAGGTGCAGATCGAGCTCGAGCTGAACAACAGTTACCGTGATCTGTCCCGTGATGGTTTTGATCTGGGGATTCGCGCCGAAGTGGCCAACGATGATCGACTGGTCGCCAAGCCATTGCTCGCCTGGCAGGAAATGACCTGCGCCAGTCCGGCTTATCTGGAACGCTTCGGCGAGCCGCTGACACCGAGCGCGCTGGCCGAACACCGCTGCCTGCTCAACAGTCACTACAGCGGGCGCGAAGAATGGTTATACCACCAGCAACACGAATTGCTGCGAGTGCGGGTATCGGGGCCGTTTGCCAGCAATCACTACAGCCTGTTAAAAAAAGCCGCACTGTCCGGCGCCGGCATCGCTCGCTTGCCGTCATATCTGCTGCAAACGGAATTGGCGGACGGCCGATTGCGCTGGCTCCTACGCGATTTTCAGACCCGGCGCATGCCGATGTACCTGGTGCATCCGTATCAGGGCGGCTTGCCGAAACGCACGCAGGTGCTGGCGGATTATCTGATCGGCTGGTTCAAGCGCAGTGGTGAAGCGCTGGATCGCCTCTCACGCTGAATGTAGTCCTCTGTAGGAGCTGACGAGTGAAACGAGGCTACGATCTTTTGTTTTTGCGTTGAAAATCAAGATCAAAAGATCGCAGCCTTCGGCAGCTCCTACAGGAGGCTTCACTGAATTTGAATAAAAAAAACGGCCCGAAGGCCGTTTTTTTGTGCAGCAATTAAACTCAACCGCCCAGATACGCTTCGCGCACTTTCGGGTCGGTCAGCAGCGCTTCACCGGTGCCTTGCATGACCACGCGGCCGTTTTCCAGAACGTAGGCGCGGTCGGCAATTTTCAGTGCCTGATTGGCGTTCTGCTCGACCAGAAACACCGTCACGCCGTCCTTGCGCAGCTGTTCGATGATATCGAAGATCTGCTGGATGATGATCGGTGCCAGGCCCAGCGACGGCTCGTCGAGCAACAGCAATTTCGGCTTGCTCATCAGCGCACGACCGATGGCGAGCATTTGCTGTTCGCCGCCGGACATAGTGCCGCCACGCTGGTTGAAGCGCTCTTTCAGGCGTGGGAAAAGTCCGAGAACCTTGTCCATCTGTTCCTGATAGTCGCCCTTGTCGGTGAAGAATCCGCCCATCGACAGGTTTTCTTCCACGGTCAGACGGGCAAATACCCGACGACCTTCCGGCACTACGGCGATGCTCTTGCGCATGATCTGCGACGAGTCCTGGCCGACCAGTTCCTCACCCATATAGCGGATGCTGCCGCTGTGCGCCTGCGGCGAACCGCAAAGCGTCATCAGCAGCGTGGACTTGCCAGCACCGTTGGCGCCGATCAGCGTGACGATTTCGCCCTGACGGACTTCGACGTTGACGCTGTGCAGCGCCTGGATCTTGCCGTAGAAGGTGGAAACGTTTTCGAACTGCAGCATTTACGCTTCCCCCAGGTAGGCTTTGATCACTTCAGGATTGTCGCGGATCTGTTCCGGCGTACCGTCGGCCAACGGCGTGCCCTGGTTGATCACGACGATATGGTCGGAGATGCTCATGACCAGTTTCATGTCGTGTTCGATCAGCAGCACGGTGACGTTGTGCTCTTCGCGCAGCACGCCGATCAACGCCTTGAGGTCTTCGGTTTCCTTCGGGTTCAGGCCGGCGGCCGGTTCGTCGAGCATGAGGATCCGCGGGCGGGTCATCATGCAGCGAGCGATTTCCAGACGCCGCTGCTGGCCGTAGGCGAGGGTGCCAGCGGTGCGGTTGGCAAACTCTTTGAGGTTGACCTTTTCCAGCCAGTACTCGGCAAATTCCATGGCCTCGCGCTCGCTTTTGCGGAACGCCGGGGTCTTGAACAGACCGGCCAGGAAGTTGGTGTTCAAGTGACGGTGCTGGGCGATCAACAGGTTCTCGACCGCGGTCATGTCCTTGAACAGCCGCACGTTCTGGAACGTCCGCACCACGCCTTTGAGCGCAATCTTGTGTCCCGGCAGGCCCTGAATCGGTTCGCCGTCGAGCAGGATGCTGCCGCCGGTAGGCTGATAGAAACCGGTCAGGCAGTTGAACACCGTGGTCTTGCCGGCGCCGTTAGGCCCGATCAAAGCTACAACCTGTTTTTCCTTGACGGTCAGCGCCACGCCGTTCACCGCCAGCAAGCCGCCAAAGCGCATGCTCAGATTTTCGACTTTAAGAATCTCGCGGCTCATTTGCGCAACTCCATGTGTGGGCGTTGCATCGGCAGCAGACCTTGTGGACGCCAGATCATCATCAACACCATCAGCGCACCGAACATCAACATGCGGTACTCGCTGAACTCACGCATCATTTCCGGCAACAGGATCATCACCACCGCAGCCAGAATCACACCCAGTTGCGAGCCCATGCCACCCAATACGACGATGGCAAGAATGATTGCCGACTCGATGAAGGTGAACGATTCCGGAGTTACCAGACCCTGGCGTGCTGCAAAGAAGCTACCGGCGAAACCGGCGAATGCAGCGCCGAGGGTGAACGCGGACAATTTGATGATCGTCGGATTCAGGCCCAGCGCACGGCAGGCGATTTCGTCTTCACGCAGCGCTTCCCACGCACGGCCGATCGGCATGCGCAGCAAACGGTTGATGACGAACAGCGCCGCCAGCGCCAGCAACAGCGCAACCAGGTAAAGGAAGATCACCTTGTTGATCGAGTTGTATTGCAGGCCGAAATACTCGTGGAACGTCTGCAGGCCTTCGGCGGCTTTACGCTCGAAGGTCAGGCCGAAGAACGTCGGTTTTTCGATGTTGCTGATGCCGTTCGGGCCGCCGGTGATATCCGTCAGGTTACGCAGGAACAGACGGATGATCTCGCCGAAACCAAGGGTCACGATCGCCAGATAGTCGCCACGCAAACGCAACACCGGGAAGCCCAGCAGGAAGCCGAACGTCGCCGCCATCAGACCGGCAATTGGCAGGCAGATCCAAAAGCTCAGGCCGTAGTAATGCGACAGCAGCGCGTAGCTGTAGGCGCCGACGGCGTAGAAGCCGACGTAACCGAGGTCGAGCAGGCCGGCCAGACCGACGACGATGTTCAGACCGAGGCCGAGCATCACGTAGATCAGGATCAGCGTGGCGATGTCCACCGCGCCACGGGAGCCGAAGAACGGCCACACCAGCGCCAGCACGATCAACGCAATGATGAAATAGCGCTGGGTGGTCGGCAGGGTCAGGAAGTTGCTGGCCTTGGCCGGGATCAGCGGCAGGCCCGGCGAGGAGCGCCAGGCTTTGCTGATCTGCTGGTTGAACAGCACGCGCAGGAACATCAGCACCGAGCAGATCGCGATGGTCGCGAGGATGGCCGGGCTGGTGTTGTGCACTTCCAGATTGATGCCGACGATGGTCAGTTTCAGACCCAATACCGGGTAGGCCACGGCCCACACCAGCAAGGCACTGAACAGTGCCTGTTTAAGATTCCTAGTCATACTTTCTCAACCTCCGGACGGCCCAGAATGCCGGTCGGACGGAACAACAGCACCAGAACCAGCAGGCCGAACGCGACGACGTCCTTGTACTGGTCGCCGAAGATATCAGCACCGAACGCTTCCGCTACACCGAGCACCAACCCGCCGAGCATCGCGCCGGGAATGCTGCCGATGCCGCCCAGTACCGCAGCGGTGAAGGCCTTGAGGCCGACGAGGAAACCGGCGTTGGGGTTGATCACGCCGTATTGCATGCTCAGCAGCACAGCCGCAACGGCCGCCAGTGCAGCACCAATGACGAAGGTCAGGGCGATGATGTTGTTGGTGTTGATGCCGAGCAGGTTGGCCATCTTGATGTCTTCGGCGCAGGCGCGGCAGGCGCGGCCCAGGCGGGAACGGGAGATGAACAAGGTCAGGCCAAGCATGGCGATCAGGGTCACCACGAACACCACGATTTGCATGTAGGAAATCAGCACTTCTTGTGCGCCACCCGGACCGAAGGCGAGGTTGCCCGGGATCAGGTTGGGGATAGCTTTGTCCTTGGAGTCTTGCGCCAGCAGAACGGTGTTCTGCAGGAAGATCGACATACCGATGGCAGAAATCAGCGGGATCAGACGGTTGCTGCCGCGCAGGGGGCGGTAGGCGATCCGTTCGATGCTGTAACCGTAGGAGCTGGTGACGACGATGCTGGCGATGAACGCCGCGGTCATCAACAGCGGGACACTGTCGAGTCCCATCATGGTCAGCCCGGCGATAGCGATGAACGCCACGTAGGAACCGATCATGTACACCTCGCCGTGGGCGAAGTTGATCATTCCAATGATGCCGTAAACCATCGTGTAGCCGATGGCGATCAAGGCATACATGCTGCCAACGTTGAGGCCGTTAACCAGCTGTTGGAAGAAGTGATAGAGGTCAGGCATTACAGCGCTCCTAAAAACCTGATACGCATTTCACTGGTGGAGTCATTTTCCCGCCCGGCCCCGTGGATCTCTATCCACTTCGAATCCGGGTTTTGCCAGCGAACCGCTGATGACGGTTTTGAGATTTTCAGGTGGGGAGACTGGCGGATCACGCCAGCGCGGCCCATAAATTCGCAAAACAAAGCCCACGGCACGCCGTGGGCTTTATTGGCAGTCAGTCAGGCAAGGCCTTACTGAGGCGAAACTTCGGTTTTAGGTTTGCCGTTGTGCCACTCGTAAACCACGAATTTGAAGTCTTTCAGGTCGCCCTTGTCGTCGAAGCTCAAGTCGCCGGTCGGGGTCTTGAAAGTACCGGCGTGGATGGCTTCAGCCACTTTGGTCGCGTCTTCGGACTTGGCAGCCTTGATGCCTTCGGCAATCACGGTCACCGCGGAGTAGGACGGGAACACGAACGGGCCGCTCGGATCTTCCTTCTTCGCTTTGAACGCGTCAGCCAGAGCAACGTTGGCCGGATCCTGGTCGAAGGACTTCGGCAGGGTCACCAGCAGGCCTTCGGACGCATCCTTGGCAATCTGGGTGATCGAGTCGTTACCCACGCCTTCCGGACCCATGAACTTGGCTTTCAGGCCTTTTTCCTGTGCTTGACGCAGGATCAGGCCCAGCTCCGGGTGGTAGCCGCCGTAGTAGACGAAGTCGACGTTGGCTTGCTTGAGCTTGGCAATGATCGCGGAGAAATCCTTGTCGCCAGCATTGACGCCTTCGAAGACGGCAACCTTGGTGCCTTTCTTCTCGAGGGTCGATTTGACGGCGGTGGCGATGCCTTCACCGTACTGCTGTTTGTCGTGCAGCACACCAACCACTTTCGGTTTGACGTGATCAGCGATGTAGTTACCGGCGGCAGGGCCCTGGGCGCTGTCCAGACCGATGGTACGGAAGATCATTTTGTAGCCACGGGCGGTGATGTCCGGGCTGGTGGCAGCCGGGGTGATCATGATCACGCCTTCGTCTTCGTAGATGTCCGAAGCTGGCTGAGTGGAGCTGGAGCACAGGTGACCGACGACGAACTTGACGCCGTCGTTGACGACCTTGTTCGCTACCGCTACCGCTTGTTTCGGATCGCAGGCATCGTCGTATTCAACGGCTTGCAGTTGCTTGCCGTCGACGCCGCCCTTGGCGTTGATTTGCTCGATGGCCATTTTCGCGCCACTGAACTGCATGTCGCCGTACTGGGCTACTGGACCGGTTTTAGGGCCGGCGATACCGATTTTGATGGTGTCAGCTGCGAACGAATGGCTGGCAACCCCGGCCAGAACCATAGCGGCAAACAGTTTGGAAATCTGCTTAGTAGCCTTAGTCATAGTGCTCCACTCTTACTGTTGTATTTTTTAGAGTTCTGGCGCCGCAGCAGCAGAACCGGGTCAGATATCTTCGCGATACCCTCCGGAAATGCCCCCGGCAACTGTACCGGTACAGTGTAGAGCGCCGCTTGATCAACTGGGAAGCGGGCGCCACGGGGCAAAACTTGGGGGTGTCGCATTTTTGAATGAAAGAGACAGAATTGCGGCGGGGCAATCGGGGGCATATATCCCAAAGGGCAGCTTTCCTTGGCATTCCTGCTCTTTTCGTTCGGTGAAGCGATTTGCAACCGGGTTTTTCTGACGGACCACCAACGTTATTATTCGCGTCGATTTCTTTTCCGGACAGTTCCCATGAATCAAGAACCTAGCACCCTCTATGCCAAGCTGCTTGGTGAAACCGCATCTATCACCTGGAAAGAGCTCGAGCCGTTCTTTGCCAAGGGTGCCCTATTGTGGGTCGACCCTACGCTGGATCTGATCGCCGCCGCCGAGGCCGTGGCATCGGATGATGGCGATAAAGTGGCCGCCTGGCTGGCTGAAGATAAGGTCGCCAAGCTGTCTGAAACGCGGGCGCTGGATATTTTCGAACGCGATCCGGCATTGTGGGCCGTGGTGGTTTCGCCGTGGATTCTGATCCAGGAAAGGGCGGCGACTTCGAGCGATGCACCTTGATGGTGCGGTGAGCGGTTCGTGAAAGTGTGTAGCGGAGTAGCGTGATGGCACCTTGCCGTGGAGAAACACCACGCATCACGGTGACGTAAACGTAACGGGAACAGTTTAATGAGCAGCCTGATGGCTGCTCAATTGTTTCCGGATATTGGCAAAGCAAAAGATCGCAGCCTTCGGCAGCTCCTACAGGAGTGCGGGTTTCACTGTAGGAGCTGCCGAAGGCTGCGATCTTTTCCGGCTTGGGTCAGAACGACTTGCCGGTATGGTTATTCAGCGAAATGACCTTGGTCTTGCCAATCCGGTGACGATAGATCTCGCGCAAGTATTTGATCGACTTCTTCACACAATCACGCGACAACCGAATGTCATTGATCGAGACAAACTTCTCTTTGTCGTTGATCAGTTCGCGGTACTTCTTTTCGTACATCGGTTTGATCGCATACCAGTTGGTGTCGAGAATCTTCGCCGGGTTTTCGAACTCGTTGAGCAGTTCGTCAATGCGCTCTTCGTCGAATTCTTCGTTGATGATGAAATCGAGGATCGAGTTGTCCAGCGTCTCGTCGAACCGGTACGGGTTCTTCGCGAAGCAGCGCTTGATGAACGCCACAATCAGCGTCAGGAAGTCATCGGACAGGCACGGGCTCTTGGCGATAAGGGTGGTCAGCGACAGGTTGGCCGACGCGCCGATCACCAGCGCGTAACGCTTGAGTGTGGTGTTGGGGAACAGGCTGTTGAGGTGAGTCTTCAACCGGTTCAGGTCCATGTACGACAGCTTGTAGTCCTTGGGCAGCGAAACGATCGAGACCACCGACGAGCAGTTCTTGAAGAAGTGCAGGTCATGCAGTGCAGCGGCGTCGTAGCCGGAATTCTTGTACTGCTCGAGAGAAGCACGATAGCGCTTGGATTCGATCGGCAACAGGCTGATGCCTTCGATGGCCTGAGTGACCTTGTTGAAGTGCGGCAGGTCGATCGAACGGAAAAACAGATCGTCGATGTTCAGGCGCTGCGGCTCTTTATCGAAGACCTTGAACTTGTCGTTGCTCGGCGGCGGGGTTTCCGGCACCACGGATTCGGCGTAGGCAATCGCCACCGGGCCGGCGAGACTCATGAACAGGTCGTTGGCGTCGAGGCGAATGGTTTCGCCGATGTCGATGCCGGCGCGACGGAAGTAGTTCTGGTCGTAATCCGTGGTGACCGCTTGGGCGGTGAGAATGTTGAAGATCTGCTGCGAAATGTACTGGTTGGCGTGCTTTTCCATCGCATTGACATCAATGTTCTGGATGTTGCCGTCATCGCTTTCTTCGGCGTAACGCATGATGTCGTTGGAGATCAGCATCATCGCGTTCCATGGGCGGATACGCCCCATCACGCTGGCTTCGCTGCTGTCTTCGTTGGCGAAGTTGTAGGAGAAATCCCATTCCTCCGAAAGGTATTTGCACAGCAGGCGCCCGGCGTTGATGTGCAGCGCCTCGGACATTTCGCTACGGTGATCGGAAATGTTCGGCAGCACGCAAATGCCACTGGTGAAGATCGGCTCGAATACAAACGAATGACCGCTCTTGCCGTCATGTTCGTCCATCGGCTTGGTGTCGAACGTCTTGTTCATGTACGAGTGCTGCTGGGCCAGGCCGAATTCCGAAGCCATGCCCGAACCGGTACCGCCGCCGGCACTGAAGATCGAGAAATACAGGCGCGACTGGTTGGCCTTGATGCCGCAGCTGTCGATCAGGTACGAGTGGATCATTTTCCAGTCGGGGCTGGAGAAGCGCTGGGTGTCCTTGTTGAGGATGATCTTCGCCAGGTATTGGCCGAGGATCGGCGCGTTACCGGCGCCACCGGCATGGACTTCGGACAAGTCCATGATCTTCATTTTGCTGTAGTCGCGCAGGAACCCGCTTTTTTCGCCCTTGCGTGAAAAACGGATGCGCCCGGCGATGTCCTTGTCGAGGTCGCCGAGCATCACCAGCGGTTCGACCAGAAACACTGGTTTGGCCGACTTGTTGGTGCCGATGCGCAGGTTGTTCTTGATCCACTGCGCCGGGCTGTAGCCTTTTTCGGGCAAGCGCCGATCCGCAGCACGATCTTCGTTGTTGAATTCGTTGAGGTAGAACTTGCGCGCGTTGTACACCAGTTCCGCAACATCCAGAGCGATGTTGGAGCCGCAGCGACCGAGACCGATCAGGCACACCGAAGGGAATTCCTGATCGCTGTGCGGCTCGTTGTCACCTTCCTGATGCGCCGGGCGCGGGAATACCGAATCGCGCAGGCCATCGAGGTTATCGAGGATGCGGTCGGTGTTGGTTTCGGTGAAGTACAAATATTGCTGAGTCGACAGCGGACGCGACGGCACCAATGGCTTCGGCGATGACGGGCTGTTGGCAGCGGGGCTCAAGCTCAGATCGGACATCGCAGGGGCGGGATTGTTTTTGGAAGTCATTGTGCGCCATGTACCTGGACTGGGTTGGCTCGCTGACCATTGCCGGCGAACCTCACGGAATAAGATCTCGCGTCTTTTGTGCGCGAATAAGGCCCGGACGTCAGAGTGCTGGCTTGTGTGATGGCCGGGCGGAATCCTTTCCTGATCGCTGATGAATCGGCCATTATTCGGCGATCTTTAATCGAAAAGAGGCAAAATGATGTCAACGCTACCTTCGTTGGGGTTTGCCGGAATCGGCCTGATGGGCCTGCCGATGTGCCGACGTCTGTTGGCCGCGGGTTATCCGCTGACCGTGTGGAATCGCAATCCGGACAAGTGCGCACCGCTGGTTGCTGCCGGTGCCCGGCAAGTGGCAACCCCGGCCGAACTGTGCGAGCACGCCGATGTGCTGATGTTGTGCCTGGCCGATACGGCGGTGGTGCGCGAGGTGGTATTCGGCCCGGCCGGTGTCGCCGCAGGTGGGAAAAAGGGCCAGTTGCTGGTGGATTTTTCCAGCCTCGAACCGACCGCCACGCGCGAAATGGCCGCGCAATTGGCGCAGCGCACCGGCATGGCGTGGCTGGACTCGCCGGTATCCGGCGGTGTGGTTGGTGCCGAGGCGGGCAGCCTGGCGATCATGGTCGGTGGTGAACCGGCGGACCTTGAGCGGGTGCGGCCGATGCTGCTCACCCTTGGCCAGCGCGTCACGCACATGGGCGGCGTCGGCGCCGGGCAGGTGACCAAAGCGTGCAATCAAATGATCGTCGCCTGCAACGCGCTGGTAATCGCCGAAGTGGTGGCCCTTGCTGAACAGGCCGGTGTCGATGCGACACTCATCGCCGAGGCGCTGGCCGGTGGTTTTGCCGATTCCAAGCCGTTGCAGATCCTCGCTCCGCAAATGGCCGAGAGTCGTTTCCAGCCGATCAAATGGCATGTGCGCACGCTGCTCAAGGATCTCGACACGGCGGTGAAATTTTCACGCGAGCAGGGTTCGGCGACGCCGATCAGCGGATTGGCCGCACAACTGATGCGCCTGCATGGGGCGCAAGGCTTTTTAGCGCAGGATCCAGCGACCCTGGTGCAAATGTATCGCGCGCCAGAGTCAGCGGATTGAGAACACGTGAAGGCTTGCGCTGATTGATTTCTTCCAGCACCGGGCGCAGCTCGTCCAGCGGCACCGGGCGGCTGAGCAGGTAGCCTTGAATGAAGTCTCAGCCCGAACGCTCAAGAAATTCGTACTGCTCCAGGCTTTCCACCCCTTCGGTGACCACCTGCAGATGCAGGGTGTGCGCCATGACGATGATCGCCTGGACAATTTCCATGTCCGCCGTGGCGGTGGGGATGTCGAGGATGAACGAGCGATCGATCTTCAAGGTGTTGAGCGGCAAACGCTTGAGGTAAGCGAGGGACGAATAGCCGGTGCCGAAATCATCGATCGACAGCGACACGCCGAGTGCGCGAATCTGCCGCAAAAGCACCAGGGTATTGGCGATATTGCCCATCAGGGCGTTTTCGGTTACTTCCAGTTCGAGCCGCTCCGGCGCAACACCGGCGATCCGCAGCGCGTTTTCGATCTCATCCGCCAGCTCCTCGCGGCCAAGGTTCAGCGGCGAGCAGTTCCAGGCGATCTTCAGATCCGCCCAGCCATGCCGCGACAGCTCGCCGAGATCCTGGCAGGCGCGGCGCAGCACCCAGTTATCCAGCTCGGCGATCAGACCGTTGTTTTCGGCGATGCCGATAAAGCGATCCGGGGTCAGCAAACCCTGCACCGGGTGCTGCCAGCGAATCAGCGCCTCAAGCTTGGTCACGCGCCCGGTTTTCAGCTCGAAAATCGGCTGGTAGTAGAGCATCAGCGCATCGTCTTCGCGCAGTGCGCTGCGCAGTTCTTCTTCCAGTTGCAGCTCGAAACTGGCGCGGGTCTTGAGGCTTGAATTGAAGAAATGCAGCCCGTTGCGTCCGGCAGCCTTGGATTGATAAAGCGCGAGATCAGCGTGTTTGAGCAGTTCTTCGCAGGTGGTGCCGTCCTCGGGAAACAGACTGATGCCGATGCTGGTGGTCATCACCATGCGGCGGCCGGCGAGTTCGATCGGTTCTTTCATCTTCAGCATGATGCGCTGGGCCATGCCGCGCGCCTCTTCGCGGTCGCGCAGGCTGATCAGGATGCAGAATTCATCGCCGCCGAACCGCGCAACCACGTCTTCGTGACTGCGCACCGAGCTTTTGATGTGCTGGGCGATGACTTTCAGCAGAGCATCGCCGGCGTCATGGCCGAGGCTATCGTTGATGCGTTTGAAGTGGTCGATGTCGAGAAACATCACCGCGAGCATGCCGCCCTCGCTGATCTTCTGACTGAGCTTCTCGGCGAACATCTGGTTGAAACCACGGCGGTTGATCAGGTTGGTCAGCGCATCGTAATTGGCCGCTTGCTGTAACGACATGCGCGCCTGATCGAGCTGGCTGAGCAAGGCGTTGACCCGGCGCAGATCCTGTTCCTTGTTTTGCAGCTTCTTGTCAGCGAGGGCGGCGCTGACGGCGCTGCCCAGAATCACCAGGGTAATCAGCGCCACGGTCAGCCCCAGTTGCAGGTGGCCGTTTTCGCCGCCGCTGGTTGCCGGGCCATCCTCGGGAATGACCAGATCCAGCGCGGCCATGCCGGTGAAGTGCATGCTGATGATGCCAGCGCCGAGAATCAGCGCCGCGCTGTATTTGAGCAATTGATGCGCCACGCCGCTGCCTTCGCTCAGATAGCGCGCGACACACAGGGCGGTGAAGCTGGCGCCGATGGCAATCGCCACCGACAGCGCAAACAGCCACGGTTGATAGTAGGCGGTGGCACTCGATTTCATTGCGGCCATGCCAACGTAATGCATGCCCGCGATGCCCAGCCCAATGAGAAACGCGGTTTTCAGGCAGTGCACCGCACTGGTCTGCGCATCGCTCAAGGTGTGCATGGCCAGCCACGAGGCGAGCAGCGCGATCAGCAAAGAGAGGAGGGTGATACCGAGGTCGTACTGAATGTCGATCGGCGTTTGGAAAGCCAGCATGCCAATGAAATGCATGGCCCAGATGCCGCCGGCCAGGCAGGTCGCGCCGATCCAGCGCCACAGCCGTCGCGAGCCCGGATCCTCGGCGTGCACCACGCGTTCGGCCATGTCGAGAGTGGCAAAACTCGCCGCGCAGGCGATCAGATAGGCCACCAGCACCAGCAAGGGGTTGTGGCTGCAGTCGAGCAGCACTTGCCCGCTCTCTGGTAGCTCGGTACCGATCTGCAAACCAAGCCAATCCATTGCATGCCCCGTCTTCGAAGTCGTCCTGACTGCGTCGTCGACGCAGGCGAATGACAGGAGTATAGAGGCGGTTTGCAGGCTGCAAGGCGTAGTGGCACATTGGCGCTAATGATTTCGGCATTAGCGCAATAGCGTTTTGCGCTAAGAAATCAGGCGATCTGTTCGAGCGGGATCTGCGCCCAGTCCGGTTGCAGCGGTGGCAAGCCGAAACGCGCGCGCGCCTTGTCGCAGTCGACGTTCTTTTCGCCGTTTTCCCATGACGATTCGAACTCGCGGCAAGGGCTGGAACGCAGCTCGTATATCGAACACTTCACTTCACTACCGACATCCCCCACCAGTGCCGTGCAACGCGGCGACTTGCAGTCGGTGCCGTTCATCGCTACCCGGCTGGGGCTGATCTGGGTGACCAGTTCATCGGGCACCGTGCCGCCTGAGGAAGCGCACTCACCCCAGAAAAAAGACACGCGAAAATGGGAACAGCAGGCACCGCAATTCAGACACGGACTGACTTCGGACATGGACGGGGGTATCAAAGGGATTGATCGGAAGATCCGGGCGGATCCGGCGGCCATTCTAGGCTTTGCCATGGCGTTGGGAAGGGGGGCGCGAAACTATTTTTTTGTCGCCGGATTTTGCCGGAAAAGCCCCGTATTTCGGGGTATTGCTGACATATCAAAGGCTTACGTTTCGTTACGGAGGGATGGGCCGATATCAGGCTGACGAATGATGACAGACAGCCCTCGCGCGGCTGACTAGATTGCACATTCCGGGCTCAAACGCGCTGGCAGTGAAGCCCCATAACAATAAAGAGACGGACCCATGCAGAACTCGACCCAAGCGGCGAATGCCTGGCGCATTCTGTTCCTGCTGTTCCTGGCCAACCTGTTCAACTTCTTCGACCGCACCATTCCGGCGATCATCATCGAACCGATTCGAATGGAATGGCACCTCAGCGACTTTCAGCTGGGGATTGTCGGCACCGCGTTCACCATCGTCTATGCAATTGCCGGTCTGCCGCTGGGTCGGATGGCTGACACCGGTTCGCGCAGCAAATTGATGGGCTGGGGCCTGGCGACTTGGAGTGCGCTGACCGCAGTCAACGGTCTGGTCGGCAGCTTCTGGAGTTTTCTGATCGTGCGCATGGGAATCGGCATCGGCGAAGCCAGTTATGCGCCGGCCGCCAACTCGCTGATTGGCGATCTGTTTCCGGCGCATCGCCGAGCGCGGGCCATGGGCATTTTCATGTTGGGGTTGCCGTTAGGGTTGTTGCTGGCGTTCTTCACCATTGGCTGGATGGTCAAGGCGTTCGACAGCTGGCGCGCACCGTTCTTTATTGCGGCGGTGCCGGGGCTGGTTCTGGCGATCTTCATGTTCTTCATCAAGGAACCGAAGCGTGGCGCGGCGGAAACCGTGCAGGTCTCGCAGGAGAAAGTCGACAAGCCGATCCGCCGGATTCTCGCGGTGCCGACCTTTCTGTGGCTGGTGATGGCCGGTTTGTGCTTCAACTTCGCGACGTATGCCTGCAACTCGTTCCTGGTGCCAATGCTGCAGCGCTATTTCCTCATGCCCTTGCAGGAAGCGGCGGTGGCGACCGGGGTAATCGTCGGGGTGACCGGGCTGGTCGGGCTGACACTCGGCGGCTGGGTCGCCGACAAGATTCATCAGCGCGTAGCCAATGGACGGCTGTTGTTTGCCGCCTGCAGCCTGATCATTTCAACCTTGTGCACGGCGTGGGCGCTGCATGCCGGGCGTATCGAGATTGGTGTGTTCGTTGCGGTATTCAGCGTCGGCTGGCTGTTTGCCTACAACTTTTACACCTGCGTTTATACGGCGATTCAGGACGTGGTCGAACCGCGCCTGCGGGCCACAGCGATGGCGTTGTTCTTTGCCGGGTTGTATTTGCTCGGCGGTGGTCTCGGACCGGTGGTGGTTGGCGGTTTGTCGGATCATTTCGCGCACACGGCGATGGCGGCGGCGGGCGCTGAGCAGATGACCGAGGCGTTCAAAGCGGTCGGTTTGCACGATGCGATGTATCTGATCCCAGTGGCGCTGTTCCTGACCATGGTGTTTCTGTTTCTCGCGGCGCGGTGTTTTGTGCGGGATGCGCAGCGAATGAAAGAGGGATTGGTGGCGGTGGTTGAGCCAGAGGTTGCAGTGGCGACTGCTTAAGATCAAAAGATCGCAGCCTTCGGCAGCTCCTACACGGGAAACGCATTCACATGTAGGAGCTGCCGAAGGCTGCGATCTTTTGCTTTTGCTTCTGAAATAAAAAAGGCCCGCATCACTGCGGGCCTCTTGGTTTTCAGCGGTGGAGCGGGGCGGTTAGCCCGCCACCAGCACCCGAATCGCTTCCAGACGCAACGCTGCTTTATCCAGCATCGCCAGGCCTTGTTCACGCTGGGTGCGTAAAGCCTCCAGTTCGCTGTCGCGCACGGTCGGGTTGACCGCTTGCAACGCGGTCAGGCGCGCCAGTTCTTCGTCGGTATCGGCCGCCAGACGACGACGCGCCTCGGCGACGCGTTCGGCGTGCCGCGGGGCGATTTTGTCTTCACCGGCGTTGATCCGTGGCGTCAACTGATCGCGCTGGGCCTGGATGAACTTGTTGGCGCTGGCGCGCGGCACGCTTTCGAGCTGATCGTTCAAGGTTTCGAACGAGACCCGAGGCGACAGGTCGTTGCCATTGGCGTCGAGCAGGCAGCGCAGGGCAGCCGGCGGCAAGTAGCGGCCCAGTTGCAATGCACGCGGCGCAACCACTTCGCTGACGTAGAGCAATTCCAGCAATACGGTGCCCGGTTTCAGCGCCTTGTTCTTGATCAGCGCGACGGCCGTGTTGCCCATCGAACCGGACAGCACCAGATCCATCCCGCCCTGCACCATCGGGTGTTCCCAGGTAATGAACTGCATGTCTTCACGCGACAGCGCCTGGTTGCGGTCGTAGGTGATGGTCACGCCTTCGTCGTCGCCCAGCGGGAAACTGGCGTCCAGCATCTTCTCGCTCGGCTTGAGGATCAGGGCGTTTTCCGAATGGTCTTCGCTGTCGATGCCGAACGCGTCGAACAGGGTTTCCATGTAGATCGGCAGAGCGAACTGATCGTCTTGCTCAAGGATGTTCTCGACCAGCGCTTCACCTTCGCCCGCGCCACCGGAGTTGAGTTCCAGCAAACGGTCGCGACCGGTGTGCAGCTCGGCTTCCAGACGTTCACGCTCGGCGCGTGCTTCGTCGATCAGCGCTTGCCACTCGCCGTCGTCGGCTTCTTCGAGCAGCGGCAGCAGGCGGGGGCCGAACTGATGCTGCAAGGCGTTGCCGGTCGGGCAGGTATTGAGGAAAGCGTTCAGCGCTTCGTGATACCACTGGAACAGGCGCTCTTGCGGGCTGGTTTCCAAATAAGGCACATGCAACTCAATGATGTGTTTCTGGCCGATCCGGTCGAGACGCCCGATGCGCTGTTCGAGCAGATCCGGGTGCGATGGCAGATCGAACAGCACCAGGTGATGAGCGAACTGGAAGTTGCGCCCTTCGCTGCCGATTTCCGAGCAGATCAGCACTTGCGCACCAAACTCTTCGTCGGCGAAGTAAGCGGCGGCGCGGTCACGCTCAAGGATGTTCATGCCTTCATGGAACACCGTGGCCGGGATGCCGGAGCGCACGCGCAGGGCGTCTTCAAGGTCCATCGCGGTTTCGGCGTGGGCGCAGATCACCAGCACTTTGGTGCGCTTGAGCATTTTCAGCTGATCGATCAGCCATTCGACGCGCGGATCGAATTTCCACCAGCGCTCTTCTTCGCTGGCGTCCGGCTGGGCCTGGAAGCTGACCTCCGGGTACAGCTCGGCATGTTCGCCCAGCGGCAGCTCGAGGTATTCATCCGGGCACGGCAGCGGGTAAGGATGCAGCTTGCGCTCCGGGAAACCCTGCACGGCGGCACGCGTGTTACGGAACAGCACGCGACCGGTGCCGTGACGATCGAGCAGTTCACGGACGAGGCGGGCGCTGGCTTCGGTGTCGCCATCGTTGACCGCGGTCAGCAGGGCTTCGCCTTCGTTGCCGAGGAAACCGTGAATGGTCTTGTGCGCTTCGGCCGAAAGTCGGCCCTTGTCGAGCAATTCCTGAACGGCTTCGGCCACCGGGCGATAGTTCTCGCTTTCTGCGCGAAACGCGGCCAGGTCGTGGAAACGGTTTGGATCGAGCAGTCGCAGACGGGCAAAGTGGCTGTCCTGGCCGAGTTGTTCCGGGGTGGCGGTGAGCAGCAGCACGCCGGGAATCACTTCGGCCAGTTGCTCGACCAGCGAATATTCCGCGCTGGCTTTTTCTTCGTGCCAGACCAGGTGATGCGCTTCGTCGACCACCAGCAGGTCCCAACCGGCGGCGAACAGGGCGTCCTGGGCTTTCTCGTCGTCGACCAGCCATTCCAGCGCGACCAGCGCCAGTTGCGTGTCTTCGAACGGGTTGCTGGCATCGCTCTCGATAAAGCGCTCTTCATCGAACAGCGCAACCTGCAGGTTGAAACGCCGGCGCATTTCCACCAGCCATTGGTGCTGAAGGTTTTCCGGCACGAGGATCAGCACGCGGTTGGCGCGGCCCGAAAGCAGTTGGCGATGGATCACCAGACCGGCTTCGATGGTTTTACCCAGCCCCACTT
Organism: Pseudomonas fluorescens; assembly: GCF_900636825.1. NCBI lineage: Bacteria > Pseudomonadati > Pseudomonadota > Gammaproteobacteria > Pseudomonadales > Pseudomonadaceae > Pseudomonas > Pseudomonas fluorescens. The sequence goes on from NZ_LR134318.1 coordinate 1,431,512, forward strand.
CATCTGCCAGCAATACCCGCGGCGCGATACGGTCAGCGACCTCGCGAGCAATGTGCAATTGGTGGGCGATTGGCTGCGCACGCACGCCACCCAGGCCCCACAGCGAAGATTGCAGCTGGCGACTGGTGTGTTCGAGGGTGTTGTAGCGCAGGGAGAACCACGGCAGCGGGTCGATCTGCCCGGCGAACAGGCGGTCGCTGGCCAGACGGAACTGAATGAAGTTCGACAGTTGGGTTTCCGGCAGGGTGACGGCTTCGTTCTGCTCGTTGAGACCGTGATAGACCATCAGCCCGTCGACATCGTCGACTTGCTGCACAGTCATCTTCCAGCCTTCGAAGTGAGTGATGCTGTCACCCGGCGAAAATCGCACGCGGGTCAGGGGCGCATTCCGTAGCGCGTACTGGCGGGTTTCGCCAGTGGCCGGGTAAAGCACGGTCAACAAGCGGCCGTCCTGTGCCAGAACGGTGCCTAAACCAAGCTCTGCTTCGCTGTCACTGATCCAGCGTTGCCCCGGTTGATACTGCTGCGCCATGCTGCCTGACTCCCACCTTGAAAAAGCGGGCTATCTTAACGGAATGCGGGCTTAAGGGCCAAAGATTACTAGGTAGCAGCTGCCAAAGGCTCGGGCCGCGTTCGGACGATCTTTTGATCTTGGGGGAACACTTGGAATCCGTGTTGTCCCATTAAAAGATCGCAGCCTGCGGCAGCTCCTACAGTGCCAACCCGGTCACAAGTTTGCGACCGACGGCTCAAGCCATCATTGCCCAAGCCGATAGCCTGCAGACAGGAGACCCTACATATGTTCCCACCGATGCTCCCCTTGAGCGCTGTGCCGATCACTTCCCAGCAGGATCCGATCCGCCAGCGGCCGGATATTCCGCCGGTGGTGCCTGTGCAGGAAAGCTCCAACGAAAGCACAATCGATCTGCAAAAGCGTGATCCGGAAGAGGATCGGCTGATGGCGCGTGAAGAACAGCGTCGTCAGCAGGAACGTGATCGGCGGCGTCGCGAGGCGGACGAAGATCCCGAAGAGCATCTGGCAGTGCCCGGCACTGAGCTGAACGCCGACAACACTGTGCCGGTGGTGCCGCTGATGGACGATCAGCCACGACAGGGGCTGTGGGTTGATATCGAGATCTGACATTCATCGGTTACATGAATTGTTTGAGAGCGTTTAATCCGGTGGCTGGTCAGCGTGTTGGCGAGTCGGCATTATGAGTGCAGCCCTGCTGATGACTGGCAGTTGTGATTCATTCAAGCGATGTACCGAGCGCCATGAGCCAAGATGACAAACTGATCGACCTCAGCACCGAGCGCGCCAAGCGGGTGCATGACATCAAAGAAAAACGCCTGAATGAAGTGCGTCAGGCTTTCGAGCAAGCCATGCCGTTGGGAAAGGCCAAGAAAAAGTCGAAGAACAAACCGAAAAAGCGTTGATTTCACCGCTGCATCCATTGATGCAGGTCAGTTATTTCCCCTCCTTTGGTTCCAGTCGCTGCGGATATTGATCTCGGTCAATGTGTGCGCCTGTGTGTTTGATAACTTGATCCCATCGCAGCAAGGCAGCGCTCAGGAGGCCAGTCATGTTTTTCGATAACGTGGTGTTTGCCGGGGTTCTGACGGTGGGGCTCATGCTTCTGTTTTTTGCAGGGTTTGGATTTTTTATCTGGAAGGAAGCGCATAAGCGGCGTAAGTGAGTTCTTCCGGGTTGATGGGCACGCAAGGCATTTTGGGGCGACTTCGGTTGCCCCTTTTTTTTGTGCCTTGGCGGCCTTTGGGCCGACCAGGCTGTTGGGGTTTGAGTGAATATCCGTTGCTTCGGTAGCGGCTGCTGGCGGTTTCGCCTGACGGCGACTTACTTTTTTACAAGCGCCAAAAAAAGTAAGCAAAAAACGCTTGCTCCTGCGTTCGGCCCGCTCGCTGGGGCTCGGGATCCCTTCGCTCCGGGATCGATCCGGGCGCAGCGGCTCCGGTTTGCTTCGCTGCACCTCCTTCCGCTGTGTACGACTGCGTCGTACGGTCGCTGCGCTCCCACGCCCGGATCAATCCCTCCACTCAGCCTTCCGACGTCGCCTGGGGTCAAGATCAAGAGCGGTACGCGAGCTTGCGCTCATTGTGGAGTGGTGAAGAGCGCGGGTGTTCCGCCCCTCACCCCAACCCTCTCCCGAGGGAGAGGGAGCCGATTTGTGAGCTCTTCAGAATCTGAGTTCGACGCGATATAGCACGTCGGCGTACCTTCCCCCAAACACCTCGGTTAGTCCCCTCTCCCTCCGGGAGAGGGCTAGGGTGAGGGGCTCTTGATCTTGATCTTGATCTTGCTTTGGCTCTTGATCTTTTGCCCCTTCGGCAGGCTTCGTTACGGGATCGATCCGGGCGTGGGAGCGTAGCGACCGTACGACGCAGTCGTACACAGCGGGAGGAGGTGCAGCGAAGCAAACCGGAGACGCTGCGCCCGGATCGGTCCCGTAACGAAGGTACCCCGAGCCCCAGCGAGCGGGCCGTACGCCGGGGCAAAGCCTTTTGGTTCCTTTTTGGCGTTTGAAAAAGGGACTCGCTGTAAGAGCGAAACCGCCAGCGGCAGCACCCGCAGCAATGGATATGCCCCCAATCCCAACCCCACGTAACAAAAAAGGCGCGATTCCAAAGAATCGCGCCTCCTTCACAAGCAGCTATAGATCAACTACCCAAAGCCTTCGAAGCCAGCCAGAACAACCCAGCCGACAGCGCCACAGTCGCTGGCAAGGTCAACACCCAAGCCAGCAAAATAGTCTTGACCGTACCGCCCTGCAGGCCGCTTTTATTGGCAACCATGGTCCCGGCGACACCCGAAGACAGCACGTGAGTGGTCGACACCGGCAGGCTGAAAATGTTGGCCATACCGATCAAGCTCGCCGTGGTGATCTGCGCCGACATGCCCTGAGAATAGGTCATGCCCTGCTTGCCGATCTTCTCGCCAATAGTCAGCACCACGCGCTTCCAGCCAACCATCGTGCCCAGACCCAAGGCCAGCGCGACCGCCAGAATCACCCAGAACGGCGCGTATTCAGTTGTGGTGGTCAGGTCTTTGCGCAGTTTGTCCAGGTCAGCCTTTTCACGGGCTTCCAGACCAGGCAATTTGCCGACTTTCTTCGCCGTATCATCCAGGCAGAGCAGGTAGCGGCGCACTTCGATGCGGCTATCCGATGACAGCGAATGGTAGTCCGCTACGCCTTTAAGCGTGTGCAGCAGGGCGGAGATGGTCGGTTCGGTCTGCTGCGGGTTGCAGCGGAACTTCTCCGGCAAGTCGCCTTCCACGCTTTTGCCCAACGCCAGGAATTCACCCAGCGAATCGGCGTTGCGCTGGTAGAACTGGCTCAGGTGCAACGTCGCGTCGCGGGTGCGTTCGATCTGGTAGGTGGTGCTGTTCAGGTCGAGCACGAACTGCGCTGGGACGATACCGATCAACACCAGCATGATCAGGCCGATGCCTTTCTGGCCGTCGTTGGAACCGTGCACGAAGCTCACGGCCATGGCCGAGATCACCAGAACCAGGCGGTTCCAGAACGGTGGGTGCTTCTTGTCGTCGATCTTGCGGCGCTGTTCCGGCGTCTTGTGCATCTTCGACAGCGGGCGCCACCACTTCAGGCCGATCAGCACCAGCGCGGCGATGAGGAAGCCGGCCATCGGCGAGAACACCAGCGAGGCGCCGATGTCGATCGCTTTCTGCCAGTTGACGCCATCTCTCAACGGGATGTCGTTGATCAGAGCGTTGGCCAGGCCGACACCGAGGATCGAGCCGATCAGGGTGTGCGAGCTGGACGCCGGGATACCGAAGTACCACGTGCCAAGGTTCCAGGCGATTGCCGCGGCGAGCAACGAGAACACCATCGCCAGACCATGGCCGGTGTTCACATTGATCAGCAGCTCAACCGGCAGCAAATGGACAATGGCATACGCCACGCCAACGCCGCCCAACAGCACGCCGAGAAAATTGAACACACCGGAGAAGAACACCGCCAGGTGCGGCGGCATGGCTTTGGTGTAGATAACAGTGGCTACCGCGTTAGCGGTGTCATGAAATCCATTGATGAACTCGAAGGCGAGGACAAACGTCAGGGCGAGCAAGAGGCTCACAAGCACCCAAGCATCCAGTCCGCTGAATAAATCGATCATGAAGGTTTTCTGACCCGGTCGTAAGGGGGCGCGATTATGCCAGAAAAGACAGGAAATCGATGCCCTCCCTGCTCATCGGTATCACTCTTCTTTCAGTTATTTTGTTGCAGCGCATTAATGCCGATTGATCTGGCTACGCTTTTAACTCATTGATTCTATTGGAAAAAGATATCCGAGATGGGCTTTTTTACCGGCGCTCGCAAGGCTCAAACGCTTGTCTGAAATATCTGTGAAACCTGTAGGAAGCTCTCGTTAGGCCCGTGTAGCGGCGAGTTAGCCGCCGCCCGCGGGTAGCGGGCGCACATGGCATGGTCGTCACACTGCAGGGGTGAGCAATGTGTAAGTGACCTGCGCATCTCAGATCCGCGGCTCATGGCTCATCGGATTTGAGTTCCTTTTCGATTTTCTCGATTTCCTGCTTGAAGACCTGATCCTGAACGGTGGGGCGCTTGCGCCACGCCTTGCGTTCCGGTTCTGGCTGAGCGGCGTAGGTGGTGACTTCCCCGCCGTAAACTTCCTTGTAACGTTGTTCCTGGCGCTCAAGTTCCGCGCGCAGTTCGTCTTTCGTCACAGTGCTACCTGTTTGAGTTGAGTTGAATGTCTGGTGAAACGCTCTGCAACGAGTTCCTCGAGCGGCCCCCTCGAACCGCAACACCTGAAAAGGCATCGGGTAAATCGGCAGGGCAGTTCAGGACTTCCGTGTTACAGGCGGCTACGGCACCAGATTAAAAACTGACGCAGCATCAGTTTCCTGTTTCAGCGAGCGCTGTCGTTACATGGATCATGAGCGTCAGACGCTTGCCGGAGCTGGCCGCGATGGCATCGCGTCAGCGGATG